>CAZPMG010000051.1:10903-12331 GCA_964587785.1 uncultured Clostridia bacterium | reverse complement strand
CGGCCTTGCAAAGTTTTTGGGCGCAAGATATTGCAGCTTTGTAAACTCCGGTTCATCTGCCAACCTGCTTGCGTTCATGTCGCTTACGTCCCCGCTTTTAAAGGAGCGCAGGATAATGCCCGGCGACGAGGTAATCACTGTCGCAGCCTGCTTTCCCACTACGGTTGCGCCCATAGTGCAATACGGCGCCGTGCCGGTGTTTATAGACATAACTCTGCCGCAATACAACATGAATGTCGATGCGCTTGAGGGTGCGCTTTCTAAAAAGACCAAGGCGGTAATGGCCGCCCACACACTGGGCAACCCCTTTGACCTTGCCGCTGTGCTAAGGTTTTGCCGCAAAAACAACCTGTGGCTGATTGAGGACAACTGCGACGCGCTGGGTACGGAGGTTTCAATTGACGGTAAGTGGGTAAAGAGCGGCAGCGTTGGCGATATAGGCACGTCAAGCTTTTATCCTCCTCACCATATCACCACGGGCGAGGGCGGCGCGGTTTATACATCCAATCCGCTGCTGCACAAAATCATACGCTCACTGCGCGATTGGGGGCGCGACTGCACCTGCCTGCCCGGGCAGGACAACCGCTGCGGCCGGCGGTTTGACGGACAATTCGGCACTCTGCCGCGCGGCTATGACCACAAATATGTATACTCGCATTTCGGTTACAATTTAAAGGCAACGGATATGCAGGCTGCAATAGGCGTCGCCCAGCTGGAAAAGCTGCCGGGCTTTATACTGCGGCGGCGGGAAAACTTTGACAAGCTGACCGAGCTTTTGAGTCCGTATTCTGACCGGTTGATATTGCCGCAGCCATGTCCGGATTCCCGCCCAAGCTGGTTTGGGTTTCTGATAACCTGCGCGCCCGGCGTTGACCGCAACGCCGTAACAGCCCAGCTTGAGGCGGACGGAGTGCAGACAAGAACGCTGTTTGCCGGCAACATATTGCGCCACCCGTGTGCGGAGGGAGTGCGCTGCCGCGTTTTTGGCGGACTTGACAACACCGATACAGTGCTTAGGCAAAGCTTTTGGGTGGGCGTATATCCCGGATTGACCGGTTTGCAGCTGGAGAAAATCGCAGCAAGCATTGTCCGCGCTTTGGAAAAATCAAAAACATGAAGCGCGCAGTGGTGACCGGGGCGGGCGGCTTTTTGGGGCGCGCCCTTACAGACGAACTTTTAAATAGCGGTATAGACGTGCTGGCGGTTACAAAGACACGGGCGAAACTCTATGCCGCTGCAAATTATATTTCCGCAGTAAAAGCCGTTGACAACTGTCCGAGTAAGGATATTGAAACAGAATACGAAGATTATGACAGCCTTGCCGATTTAACAGATATAGAAAGTCTTGACGGATTCGGCACGCAGTGGGATGTGTTTTACCACCTTGCGTGGGAGGGTGCGAGAAATGACTTTACTGGCCAAATGAGC
>CAZPMG010000051.1:7788-10893 GCA_964587785.1 uncultured Clostridia bacterium | reverse complement strand
TGGGAGGGCACTTCGGGCGAAAGACGCGGCGACCCGGACGCTCAGCTTGCAAACGCCGCGCTTGCCGTGAGTGCGGTCAAAGCGGCAAAGCGGCTGGGCTGCAGGGCGTTTGTGGGCGCAGGCAGCATAATGGAATCCGAGGTATACGCAGCCGCGCGGCAGGGCAAGCCCGCAGAGCCGGGGCACATATATTCCGCCGCAAAGCTGTGCGCGCATTTAATGAGCAGAAGCGTTGCAAGCGCGCTTGACATTTCGCATATCTGGGCAAAGATTACAAACGTTTACGGCGAGGGAGAGCGTTCCTCAAGGCTGATATGCTCCACGCTTCAAAGGGTTTTACGCAATCAGCCTCTTGAGTTTTCCCACGCACGTCAAAACTATGATTTTTTGCACGTAAGCGATGCCTGCCGCGCGCTCAGGCTTATCGGGCAGAGCGGAAGACCGCTGCGCGAATATGCGATAGGAAGCGGCAACGCCCGCCCGCTGCGCGAGTTTATTGAAGAGCTGTGCGAGGTTACGCAGGCGCAGCCGCCGCGGTTTGGAGCGATTAAATCCGGCGGAATAAATTTGCCGCTCAGTGAGTTTGATATTGGCAAGCTAACTTTTGACACAGGCTTTTTGCCTAAAGTTACATTCAAAGAGGGCATTGCCCGCACGTTTGCAGAGCTCAAAGCTTTGGAGGCCTAAAAAATTGAATCAAAAAAAGATATTCAGCTTTTCGGCAGGCAGGCTGCCGGGCGTAGTAAAGATTGAACCGCTGATGCGCGCGGACGGCCGCGGATATTTTTTAAAGAGCTTTGAGCGCAGCCTGTTTCAAGAGGGCGGCATTGATTTTGACGTGTGTGAATGCTTTGAAACCTATTCGCGCAAGGGCGTGCTGCGCGGTTTGCATATTCAGAGCGGACAGCCCCAAGCAAAGCTTGTGCGCGCAGTGCATGGCAAGATATTTGACGTTGCGGTGGATTTACGCAGGCATTCGCCCACGCTGGGACAGTGGGAGGGTTTTGTTCTTGACAGCAAAAGAAATTGCGCTCTATATATTCCGGCCGGCTTTGCGCACGGCTTTTTGACGCTTTCAGAGTTTGCGCTGGTAAGCTATATGTGCGACGCCCCATATATTGCGGATGAGGACGGCGGTATAATTTGGAACGACACCGACATTGCTGTAAAGTGGCCGCCGCGCAATTTACAATCTCCCATAGTGTCGCCGCGCGACAGCAAGCTGCCCACGTTTAAAGAATATTGCAGAAACAAGGGGATAGAATATGCAAACCACTGAAAGTAGTTATGGCTTAGCTGCCGGCGACAGCGCAAAGCAACTGCTGTGCGCGTTTGAGCGTATGCTGCTTCTTTGCGCCAAGCTTGCGG
Organism: uncultured Clostridia bacterium; assembly: GCA_964587785.1. Classification (GTDB taxonomy): domain Bacteria; phylum Bacillota; class Clostridia; order Christensenellales; family HGM11417; genus CAZPMG01. Next base: position 9,525 of record CAZPMG010000051.1, on the reverse strand, counting down.
AATCAAAAGCCACAACCAAGCAGATTGGCGCGGCATTAAAAAAAATCAAGGCTGAGCTTGATAATGTCAGCGGGCTGTGCGGCGGACTTGACGGACTAAAACATTCAATGCTTAAGGAGCAGCTGGAAAACACAGAGTTTACGCTGCGGCTTATTGAAAGCCGGCCTAAGCAGCGTGCGCAGTACTACGCGCAATTTCAGCTGCCCTGTTTTTTAAAGGAATTGCGCGAGGAGATATATTTTTGGGGCTTTGTATATCCGGACGAAGAGCGCATGAATGCCTATTATCAAAAGGAATTTGCGCAAAACCATGCAAGCGGCCGTGCGCGGGGACAGGACGGCTGCGAGGTGTCAATATTTGTTCCGGCAAGAGATAAACTGGAATATACAAAGCAGTGCGTGCAGAGCATACTTGAGCACGCGCAGGCGCAAGGAGTATCATTTGAGCTGATACTCATAAACCACGGCAGTACAGACGGAACAGCGGACTATTTTGAATCGGTGCCGGGCGCAAAAATTCTTTGGTTTAAACGCAATGTAAAGATGCTTATGTTCTCGTCGGCATTCCGTGTTTGCAGCGGCAGATACATGGCTTTTGTAAGCAACGACACCGTGGTGACAAAGGACTGGCTCAAGCTGCTGCTCGGCTGCCTGAAGGATTGCCCGGACGCTGTGAGCGCAACACCCGCAACTCCTCATGTATCCAATTATCAATCAGAGCCTCAAAGTTATCAGGGCAACGAGGAGCTTGCAAAGTTTGCCGAAGAATTTAACCGCCGCAACCCGCTTAAGTGGCAGCGGCGGACGCGCGTGATTCCGGTGATTGCGCTGTATGATGCGGAAAAGGTGGAACAAATCGGGTTTACCGACCGTTACTTTACCACAATGGAATTTTGGGACGACGATTTTTCTCTTCGCGCAAGGCGGGCGGGGTACAGCCAATATCTGTGCCGCGACGTGTTTTGCCACCATTACGGCAGCGTTACGGGAGGGGAGGCGCAGGTGCGCGAAAACACGCTGCAATACGGGCGGGCACTGTTTTTGAAAAAGCACGGTGTGGACGCCTGGGGGCTGGGGGCTTTTTATGACAGGGTAATATGCGGCAAGGTGCATGAAATGCCGGTTGACCCAAGCGGCAGGGCGGCAGTGCTGGGCATAGACTGCGGGTTTGGCGATACGCCGCTGCAGATTGCAAATATATTTAAGGAACGCGGCCTGCAAACGGACATTGACATTGCGGTTGCCGAGTCAAAGTATGAGAGGGATTTGCGTGCGCTCGGCCGTGGGTTTCTCTCAGCAAAAAACGGCGCGGAGCTTGTGCATATGCTGCAGCGCGCAGAGGCTGATGTTTATGATTTTATATATATCGGAAGTCCGCTTGAGCGTTACGAACACTGGGAAGAGCTGCTGTCCGCTCTTGCAGCAGCTTTAAAGCCCGGCGGTATTTTGGCGTTTAATCTCTCAAACGCATTGAGCGCGGAAAATTTGCGCTGGCTTATGTCGCTTGCCTTTCCGCCTGCAAGCAAAAGGCTGTGCTATATAAATCCATTTTACCTGCAGCGGCATTTGACCTCGCTCAATTTGAATGTTGAGCGGCAGCCGGTAAGCGGCGGTATGTCCGCCGAAGCGCTGACTCAATTTGCAAGCAGGCTGAATTTTGCCGGCCGGCTGCCTGAAGACAGCTTGCGTCAAACGCTTGGCGCGGCTGAATTTGTATACTTTGCCGAAAAAAACAAGG
>CAZPMG010000051.1:0-7688 GCA_964587785.1 uncultured Clostridia bacterium | reverse complement strand
ACACATACCACAGCGCAAAATAGTCAAGCACCATTTGCTTTACCTGCTTAAACATTACGGCATTACGGTACGTCTGGGTAAAATAACCGATGTTTATCTTTTGGCCTGTGCGGCATTTTTCTGTCAAGTAGCCCTCTGCAATCAGCTTATCCACAACCTCTGCGCCGCCGGCTAAGGATGCGTTTTTCACCATTTCATACAGCAGCGCCTTGCCGCTTTCGCGCTCAAGCGCCGTCCAGATGTTGACCTTGCATACTCCGTCGTCAAACAGCCTTTCAATCTGGCTGCTGCTTACGCTTGACGCGCCGTGCAGCACAATATTTGTGCCTATCAGCTCCTTGATTTCCCGCGCCAAATCTGCATGGTATTTCAGCTCGTTTCCGGCAGCGCGGTGCTCTGTGCCGAGGTTTGCCACAATCATGTCCACGCCGGTTTCTTTCATATACCTGAGCGCATTAAGCGGCCGCGTAAGCCCGCCGTGCACGTCGCCAGTTGCCTCGTTGATTTCGTCGCACGCGCCCTCAATGAGGATTTTTCCGCCGTATAGCTCGGCAAACTCAGAGGTAAGCCTTATGTTATCGTCAAATGGCAGAGCGGAGGCGTCATACATGATTGAGGAAAAACCCTCAAGGCCCGAGTCAAGCAGCGGCTTGTCAAGGTCGGGCTGTATGTGGTCAAGATGCAGCAGTACCTGCGCATCACTGTATATTCCGCCGCTGCCTGCCAAAATTTCCACGTCGTTTTTAAACAGCCTAAGCCCGGTTTCCCAGTCGCGTGCGTTGCTGTAGTAAACCGCCTGCGTTCGGCCGGTATAGTTTACGGTTATGGCAATTATCACGGGCAGGGGCTGCCCCAGTCTTTTGCCAAACTCGCAGGCCGCCGCAAGTATTGCTTCGGTTGTGGTCTGGTTTTCTGAGCACAGGCAGGGAAGCGTCCAGCCTTTTTTTGCGGCGTCGGAGTATACCTGCTTTACTTGGGTGTAATCGGTGATTATCATAATTTCACCGCCTTAAAACACTTTGAGCTCATAGCCGAGATAGGTCTCAAACGCCTCGCGCAGCGCGTCCTTTACCAGTCCGGGGGTTACGCTGACGTGGTGCCTGTAGCCGTTTTTGCCTATGTACAACAGCACGTCCTCAAGGCCGTCTATGTGCGCCACGCCGCCGCAGCCGAAGAAGCTGTCCTCGATTAGATCGTCGGTAAATCGTCCCTCGCCGAGATAGGTGTAAATTTTCCCGTCCTCGGTCTTAGAGCTTAAATAGGTAAATTCAAATTCGCGGATTCTGCCCTCGCAAGTGCCATGAGCGCAGCCTTTACCCCAGGTCTTTGCAAACATCTTGTGGTCGGTGACCCTGCCCGAATCGGTCATGAGGTCGGTGGGTACAGGCCCGCAGTGAAAGAGTATGCACTTGTCCTTTTCCTCGCCGTAATTGTTGTTCCAGTCAAGGCAGGTAGACACGCCGCCGCTTGCAAGCGTAAGCGCACGCATGGCAAAGGCGTTGCCCACGTCAAGCTCGCACGCGCAGGGGATACCTATATGGTTTAAAAAGCCCACAACCACGCATACGGAGATATTCATCACCGCGGGGAACTCGTTCCAACACCGCAGCGCAATGGCGTTAAAGGCATATTCTCCGCTGAGGTCCTGTATTGCAAGCGAGACCCGTGCAATGAGGCTGAGCTTTTCCGCGGGTACGTCGCTGAAGTCGGAATACTCAAGGTAACGCTTTTCCATATCCTTTACGCGCGCGTCACTTTGCAGCACGTTTACGCGGTGGAATATTTCGCTCAGGTCAAAGGTGTCCACGGTCACGCCGTACTTTTGCAGAGCAATCTCGTCAAACCTGACCGTCTTAAAGGCTGTGGTGCGCGCGCCAATGGCGCCTATGGTGAACCGCTTCATTCCGTTTACCACCGCGCATACCCTTGCAAACTTGTCAAGATGAGCGGCAAACTCATTTGACTGCGGATGGCACACGTGCGGCGCAAACGCCGTAAACGCAATGCCGTATTGGCGGAACATATCCATGATAGATAGCTTGCCGCAATACGCGTCGCGGCGCTGTTCAAAGTCCATTTTGCCGATTTCGTCGGGGTATGCCTGCACAAGTATGGGCTTTTTAAAGTCACGAAAAGCCGCCACCGCTCCGTTTTCGTCGCCGAAGTTGGGCAGGCATACAATTGCGCCGTCTATCTCGTCATAGTTTTGCTTTAAAAACTCGGCAAATACCAAGCCCTCATGCAGGCCTTCCACCGCGCCGAACCGCGTCTTTGCCTTATCAAGGCTGATGTGCGTGTGTCCGGCGGCTTCCACCGCGCGCTCCATCTCCGCGCGCGCAAGGTCAACCAGCTTTTCCGGGAAAAACCCGCGGTTTCCAAAATAAAGTGCAAATTTCATATCAATAAAACTCCTTGACAGATTTATATAGCTTTCTGTATTTTTGATATATTCCCTCATATAACAGCGTCTTATGCCTGTCCGGGCGCACGGGCTCGCCGTATTTTACAAAGCTGCGCGCGCAGGCTTCAAGGTCGGGATACTTGTTTAGAGCCACCGCCGCAAGCATTGCCGCGCCGCAAGTGCCCGCCTCAGACGCCGTAAGCGGTATAACCTCCTTGCCCAATATGTCCGCCTTTATCTGCAGCCATGCCTGCGATTTAGAGCCGCCGCCCGCCGCAATTACAGTGCGCGGATTGACGCCGTACGCCCCGGCCGTCTCCAAATTGAGTTTCATCTCATAGCATAGCCCCTCAAGCACGGACTTGAACAAATCCTGCTCGGTGTGCGCCACCGACAGGTTTAAGAACGCGCCCTTGGCGTTGATGTCCTGATACGGAGTAGCCGCACCGTCAAAATAAGGCAGCGTAAGTATTCCCGTAGGAAGCGGGGGAAGCGCGCTCTCGATGCGCCGGAAGTAACCGGTGTCCGAATCGTCCGCCTTTGATACGGTTTTCCTAAACCAATTTATTAGCGAGCCGCAGGTAAAGTTGAATAAATACGTGCAAAACCCGCCCGCGGTATAGGGGACAAGCGGATAGCCCTGGCTGCCCATTTGGCTGCTTTGATGCCGGCTCTTTAGCACAGCCGTTATGCACTCTACTGTGCCCATGCCGTCCACGCAGCGGTCAGTGCCCGTCACTCCCGAACCCAGCGCCGCCATAACCTGGTCATGGCCGCCCGCCACAACGCAGCAGGGATTTGCTATGCCTGCCTGCCGCTTAAAGCTTTCGGTGACTTCTCCGATAACCGTTCCCGAACTGACCGGCGCGGAAAACAGTTTGCCGTCAAGCCCCATAGCGTTTAGCAGCGTCTGCGAAAACTGCATGGTTTCAAGGTCAAACACGCCTGTGCGCGCCGCCAGCGACCAATCGATGACGCGTTTGCCGGTGAGCTTATAATTGACAAAATCCTCAATGAGCAGCAGCTTATCCGCACGCGCGTACCAATCGGGACGGTTTTCCTTTATCCACATCAGCTTGTAAACGGAATACATGCTCTGCGGAAACACGCCGACAATTTCAAAGATTTTTTCCGCCCCGATATTTTTTGCCGCCTCCGCCGTCTCCAGCTCGCCGCGCTTGTCGGTGTAGAGCATGGGCGGAGCAAGCACATTGTCCTCGCGGTCAAGCAGCACAAACGACTCGCCGAAAGACGATACGGCTATTGCGTCAACGGTATGCCCGGCGGCCGCCTGCCGTATGAGCGACTGCACGCACAGCCACAGCGCGTCTATGTCCACATACCGCTCGCCGCCGCTGACCACCGTTTGATATCCCTCGGAAAAACCGCACAGCACCTGCCCGTCCTCACTGTACAGACGGCACTTGGCAAGCGTTGTGCCTACGTCAATCCCCAAAAAGTTCATAAAACACCTCTTGCAACATTATACTTGTTTTTTGCGGGGTTTTATAGTATCATATGTGTATAAGTATGGTGAAATCGTATTTAAAATAACACTTTAACCGTGCATTAAAGAGAGCCTAAAATGGACATTAACCGCGAAAAACTTACATCATTGCTCAAGGATTTTTACTGTCTTACCCAGATAAAAATTTGTGTATTTGACGGCGAGGGGCGGGAGATAGCCTATTACCCGGAGCATCTGTGCGCCTTTTGCAGCTATATACGCTCTACCCCCGCGGGGCAGGAGAGGTGTATGCAGTCGGACAACGCGGCGTTTGAGCTGTGCAAAAAGACCGGGCAAAAGCACGTTTACAGCTGTCATATGGGGCTGCTTGAGTGCGTCTCGCCCATAATGCACGGCGGGGTTGTAATAGGGTATCTCATGCTGGGTCAGTCGCACGGCGGAAGCAGGCCGCCCTTTGAGCTGATAAGCCGGCGCGTGGCAGAATACGGTCTGGACACGGACAGGGCGCAGGCGCTGTATATGGGCATAAAGTTTGACAGCCAAGAAAAAATTTCCGCCGCAGTGAATATAATGGAGGCGTGTGCGGGTTTTTTATACCTGCGTCGGCTGGTAAAGAGCCACACGCAGTCGCTTGCCGTGCGCATAAACGACTTTGTCGGAGCAAATTTAAAGGGCAAGCTTTCCACAGATATGCTGTGCGCGCAGTTCGGAGTGTCGCGCAGCGAGCTTTACAAGCTGTTTAAGCGTTTTTACAACCGCAGCGTTGCAGACCAGGTAAAAAAGCGCAGGCTGGAGCGCGCCTGCGAGCTGCTGCGAACGGATATGAGCATAGGCGACGTGGCGGCGGAGGCAGGAATAGGCGACTATAATTATTTTTCCAAGGTGTTCAAAAAGAGCTTTGGGTTTTCGCCGTCACAATACCGAAAGAGCTTTTATGTATAGTCAATTACCTTGATTAACATTGCATAGCCGAATATTTGGTCTATAATAATAAAGAGCACATACAAAAAGCCGGAACTTAAAGTCCCGGCTTTTTGTATGTGCATTTTGCACAAGCTTAAAGATAACCGCTGCCGCTTTTATGGCTCAAAGTATAAACTTTGGACAACCTGTCAATAATCAAGCGGAACACTACCGCGTTTTAGGGTTTTGACAATTTACTTCAAAATCAATCAGCATACTGCAAAATTTACCCCGCCTGTTTGAGGTAAAATTGATTTGTTATCCCAAGCGGCATAATCAATATCTTACGAAAAATTAATTGACTGAAAAAGTGCCGCCAAGCGTAATTGCTTTATATTTAAAACCGATGTGCTAAAGTAGTTTGCAAGCGCAGCTCAGCAAGGCCGACAAGCAATTACCGCGCGCAGTTTTGCGGGCATCCGCCGATATCGGTTATCCTTATTATTATTTCGTCTTTTCAAAAATCAAGTTTTTTCCACGGAGGTTTGTCAATGGTCATAAAGTCAGGCGTTAACCAAGGTGCGTTGGTAATACAGTTATCCGGTGAGCTTGACGACAATCATGCCGGAAAGATACGCGCGCAGATTGACGGGGCAATAGAGGGCAGCCCCGCCCGTGCGGTTGTGTTTGATATGTCCAAAATAAGCTTTATGGACAGCACGGGCATAGGCATTATTTTAGGTAGGTACAAGCGCCTGCGCGGCACGGGCAGAACCATTTATATAATGAACCCCAACCTTCCGTGCGACAAGCTGTTCACGCTATCGGGCATCTACAATGTTATACAAAAAATAGGCAGTTTAAACGAAGTGAGGTAAATCCTTATGCAGAGGAGTGTACATATGGCGGTGGAAAATTATATGCAGCTCAAAGTCAAAGCGCTTCCGGATAACGAAAGCTTTGTAAGGTGTGTGGTAGGCGCGTTCTGCGTGCCGCTCAGTCCCACCCTTGAGGAAATCAACGACATCAAAACCGCGGTAAGCGAGGCGGTCACCAACAGCGTAATCCACGGCTATCCGGACGCGGAGGGCGACATATTTGTCGAGGCAAAAATTTCGGGCAATGAGGTGTTTATCACCATTGCGGACGAGGGCGTGGGTATTCCGGATGTGTGCAAGGCTCTCGAGCCGTTTTTCACCACACGGCCGGAGGACGAACGCTCGGGCATGGGCTTTACCGTGATGCAGGCATTCACCGACAATCTGGAGGTTCTGCCCAACGCTCCGCACGGCACTATAGTGCGCATGAAAAAGACCATTCATGGAAAGTGACGCCGCAGCCTGTCACGCTTACATAGCAGCCTTAGTTTTATGGCGCACATGAAGGGGAAAATACCATGCTTTTGCAATCGGAAAGTGAAGAACTTATCAGGCAGGCCCAGGCCGGCTCCGAGCCCGCCAAAAGCCGGCTCATACAGGAAAACACCCCGCTTATCAAGAGCATCGTAAAGCGGTACAGGAACAAGGGGGTGGAGTATGACGACCTATTTCAGCTGGGGGCAATGGGCTTTGTCAAGGCGATAAACAATTTCAATCTCGACTATAACGTAAAGTTTTCCACATATGCGGTGCCCATGATAATGGGCGAGATAAAGAGGTTTTTGCGTGACGACGGCTATATCAAGGTGTCGCGCTCGGTAAAAATTTTGTCCATGAAAATAAACCGTTACCTTGACAATTACCGCAAAAACAACGAGGAAGACCCCGAGATAAGCCAGATAGCCGAGGAGTTCGGCGTGGACGCGCAGGAAGTTGTGTTTGCCATGGAGTGCTCAAAGATGCCGCTGTCAATCTATGACAAGGACGACGGCTCGGAAAAATCTCTCAGCCTGCTTGAGCGCATAGCCGCGCCGCAAAAGACCGACCTTACAGAGCTTATTGCGGTCAAGGATATATTGTCCACATTGACCGACCGCGAAAAGAAGATAATACTGCTCAGATATTTCCGAGACAAGACTCAGGGCGAAATTGCCGGGCAATTGGGCGTTTCACAGGTGCAGATTTCCCGCTTGGAGAGCCGCATAATACAAAAGCTGCGGGAAAAGCTTCAATAATTAAATCGATATAAGGGCAAAGACATACGCTCAAAATAACAAAATAACTTTTTCTCAAGCATCAACAGGCAATTTGCGCCGGCTGATGCTTTTTTATATTGATAATTATCTGTGGCAATGCAGATAATAACGCCGCGGTGCAGTGAATTGCATATATATAGTCAATTTCAATATTACCGAATCTGCGGCAAATTTTAATATATTTGTCTGTAGTTTTCGCTTAAGTTATTAAAATTTGATGCCGGAGAGCAAATGAAACGTATTTTTATTGCCGTCACGACGCTGATTTTTTGCGCGGCGGCGCTTGCGAGTTTATCCGCAGCTGCCTGCGCTGCCGCAAACAACGGGCTTTACCTCTATGAGGGGAAAATATATCACATATTTTTTCACAGCCTAATAATAGATACCCAAAAGGCATTCACATCCAAAAACCGCGGCGGCTACAATGATTGGATGACGACAAAAGACGAGTTTAAAGCCATTTTGCCGCTGCTGCACAGAGAGGGTTTTGTGCTGGTCAATCTCACAGATATCGCCAAGAAACAGGCGGACGGCAAGGTCGTCAAAAAAAGCATTTATTTGCCCCGCGGCAAAAAACCGCTGGTAATTTCCGTGGATGACGTAAATTATTATGAGTATATGAAAGGCGACGGCTTTGCCGAGCGCCTTGCGTTAGACGGCGAAGGCAGAGTAACCGCGGTTGTTGCGGGCAGCGGCGGTACGGAAAGGTTTGATAGTGAGGGTGATGTTGTGCCCATACTTGACAGCTTTGTGGAAAACAATCCGGATTTTTCCTTAAACGG
>CAZPMG010000050.1:0-12447 GCA_964587785.1 uncultured Clostridia bacterium | reverse complement strand
TGCACACAGACGAGCTGAAGGCACACATAGAAAAGATAACATCTTTTTAATTTTATAAACTAAAACGCGTAATATTGCAGCAAATACAGCCGCCTTTCAAAATCGCGCTAACTGTATTGAAAAAATCATTTTTAGTCAGGATAGCCGGCTAAGCCGATGGCTTGTATAAGCCACACCGGAGGCCGATCAGCAAAGCCCAAAGGCCTTGATTTATCCGCCATACACAAGTGCCCCACCACCCCTTATGCAGGGGTGGTTTTTTTATCTCATTCTTAAAATATTTTTTCTATTATTTCTTTATCCACATCCACTCTTTTTTTTACTTAAAGCTTTTTCTGCATCACCGGGTTACCGCCGGAATTGACAAACCGACAGCCCGGGGCGTGTGCCCCGGGCTGTGTATGCCTATAAATAAAATTTGTTAAGGTTATTTTGATAGAAAAAACAAGAGAATTTTCAAATACCAAGGAGCAGGAACAAACGTTATGGGATATGAGCAGCACTCTCAATACACACTCATTTGTTTGTTCAGTCTTTATCGATATGGCACTCGCTTGGTTTCGGTCTTTATCGATACGTCACTCGCTTGGTTGTTCATCTTTAAGCACTCCGCTTTGCAAATTGAGCACCCTTGTGCATATGCTCAGCGTTGAACTGCGGTGTGAAACGAGTATTATTGTCCTGTCCTCTCTTTCACGCAGCAGCGAGGACAGTATTATGCCCTCGTTTATGCTGTCTACGTTTGAGGTAGGCTCGTCAAGCAGCAGCAGTTTTGCGCCGCACAGAAACGCGCGCGCAAGGCCTATGCGCTGGCGCTCGCCGGCAGACAGGTTTGCGCCCAGCTCGCCAGCACGCGTTTGATAGCCATTTGGCAGTCCCTGTATAAACTCGTCAAGCGACGCTTTTTTGCAGGCGGCGGCTACCTCTTCCTCGGTTGCGTCAGGCTTTGCTATGCGCAGGTTTTCCAGCAGCGTATCGTCAAACAGGTGCGTATCCTGCGTGACATACGCAATGTTTGCGCGCAGGGAGTTTGTGGCAATCTCTTTCACGGGCACGCCGTTGTAATTTATTTCGCCGCTGTCAACGTCCCAAAACCGCATAAGCAGCTTCAAAAGCGTGCTCTTTCCGCTGCCGGACTTGCCCATTATGCCTAAGATTTCACCTTGTTTCAGGCTGAAACTTACATCGCGCAGCACCGGCTGACTGCCGTAGGCAAAGCTAAGGCTGCGCACGTCAAGGCTGTCAAAGTCCAGGCTTTTGCCGTCCGTTACATCGTATACCTGCGGACGCTCGTCAAGCAGGTTTAGCAGCCTGTCGCCGCTGGCAAAAGTCTGCGTGAGGTTTGCCGGCAGCGCGCTCAGCGCCAGAAACGGGCCGAAGGAACTGAATATTGCCACAGGGCATATTAGCAGCCCTAAAAGCTGGGTCTGTCCGCTAAAATACATTGCCGCGGCAATGCCCGCCGCCGCAAACGTAAATATATAGAGCAGCATCTCGGTAAACGAGCGTATGAACGCCGCCCTGTCCTTGAGCGCCTTTGTGGATGCTTCGATATTATCCGTTGTGCGCGCAAGCCCGTCGCGGCGCGTGTGCACGGCAGACAGCATTATCATCTCGTTTACGCCGCGTATGCTCTCAAGCATCTGCGAGTTTCCGTCCGCAAAGTCCCTGCGGTAGCGCTCTCCGCGCTCGCGCATAAGCCTTGAGCTTACCACGGGCAGCACGCCGCCTATTACCGCGTACGCAATGAGCGCCGCAACGCTGAGCTGCCAGCCGCCTATAAGCCAGATAAACACAGTCATTGCAACGCCCATGTTGATAGCTATGGCAATGGGCGCGATTGTGTGCGCGTAAAACACCTCAAGCGTTTCAATGTCTGCCGTCACCATGGCAATGAGGTTGCCCTTGTCTCTGCCCTCCAGTTTGGCGGGAGAGAGCTCGCGCAGCTTTTTAAACACAGCGTCGCGCAGCAGCGCAAGCAGCTTGAATGCTATGTAATGACCCGTGTAATGCTCGGCGTATCTCAGCGCCGCGCGCAGCACTCCCGCCGCCGCAAGCATGGCAAATATCGCGCCGTAAGATAGCCCCACGCCTGCGCCGGCAAACTTTGCAGCGGCAACCGCACCCAGCACGGGTATTGAGGTTGAGCACACAAAGCCCAGCGTTCCCGAGGCAATGGTCAAAAGCATTATCCAGCCAAGCGAACGCAGCTTTTTAAGAAGCTCGAACATAATTTTAAACGCGCTGCGCCGCATATGAAAGCTCCTCCTTGTATTGATCCTCAAGTTTTTGCTGTGAGCCGAACAGTTTGCTGTATCCGCCGCCCGCCTGCATTAGCTGTTCGTGCGTGCCGCGCTCGGCTATTACTCCCTTTTCCATAAACAATATTTCCTGCGCCGCGGTAACGTTGCGCAAGCGGTGCGATATAAGCAGCACCGCCTTTTCGCGGGCGATAGAGCGAATTACGTCCATAATCACTGCCTCGCTCTGCATATCTATATTGCTTGTCGCCTCGTCAAATATATACAGCTTGCCGTCTTTGAGCAGGCTGCGTGCAAGGGCAAGCCGTTGCCGCTGACCGCCCGACAGGTTGGACGCGCCCTCGGACAGCTTTGCAGACAGGCCGCCGTCCATTTGGCGCACGGTCTCGGCAAGATCAACGCGTTCCAGCACCTGCCACAGCGCGTCGTCGCCTGCGTCCTGCCTTGCCATGAGCAGGTTTTCACGCACCGTGCCCTTAAATATGTAGCTGTCAAAACTGACCGCGGCAATGTTTTGCATTATGTAATCGCGCGAGAGCGAACGCACCTCGTGCCCGTCCGCGGTTATGCTGCCGCCGTAATGCGGCCTCTGCCCCATGATCAGCGACACAATTGTGCTCTTTCCGCAGCCGGACTTGCCCACCGCCGCAACCATGCGGCCGGGGCTCAGCTTTAAGCCGACATTGTGCAAAACTTCGGTATCTTTGTTGTAGCCGAACGATACGCCGTGCATCTGCACTTCGAACTCACCGCTCTCGGGTGTGAGCGAGCCGCCGCGTTCCTCGGGCATGTCCAGCAGCGCGTACATCTTTTTGGCCGCCGTCATGCCGTTCATGGCGATATGAAATGCCGAGCCGAGCAGCCGCATGGGTATAAAGAACTCTGCGGATACCATTGCCAGAAATATGGCGTGGTACGCCGTGGGCAGCGCGCCTGCAAGTAGCTGCAGCAGCGCGGTGATAATTCCCGCCGCCGCGCCCCCGAACGCCACCAGGTCCATTACGGTTACTGAACCCAGCTGCATGGTAAGCACCTTCATTGTGGCGATGCGGAAATCCTCGGCCTCCTCGCCCATGCGGATTTGGCGCTCGGCGTCCGCGCGGTAAATTTTAAGAGCGGTAAGGCCGCGCACGTTGTCTAAAAAGCGGTCGCCCAGCGAGTTGTACCTACCCCAATACTTTGAAAACAGACGCTTTGCAAAGCGCATTATCATCATTATTGAAAGCGGTATCATGGGCACCAGCGCAAGCATTATTCCCGCGGTCAAAATGCTTACACCCGACAGCATGGCAAACAGCGCCACGGGCGCGGCAATCGCGTAAAAGAATTTGGGCAGAAACAGCGAAAAATACACGTCCAGCTGCTCAACGCCCTCAAGCGCCACCTGCGTAAGCTCTGCGCCCGACACGCTGTCCTTTGCGCGCACTCCGAGTGCGTCCAGCTTGTCAAACAGCATTAGCCTCAGCTTTTTCTTGACGGTAGTCGCCGCCCTTGCCGCGGCGCGTTCTGCCGTGAGCACAAGCACAAACCGCACAAGTATAAGCAGTGCTGCGCCGCCCGCATAGTAGGCGTGCAGCGCGGTAAAGCCACCGCCTACTGCGCCCTGCAGCAGGGCGGTGAGCAGCGCAATAAGCCCCACATTGCACACAAGCGCCGCGAGTGATAACGCAACGCTCAAAAAAATATGCTTTTTGCTCTCGGGCACAAGCCCTATAAGCCTCTTGTCAATCATACGGGTTTTCCTTAATACTGAATGTCCATGCCGTTTTTTCGGCAAAGCTGCGCGGCAGAAGATACTTTGCCCGCCGGCTGCGGCCTTACAATTGCCGGGCATCAGCGCTAAACTTTGGTGTTTTATTGTACAGTCAATTCATAGTAATGCCGCGGCAAATTACAGCATCTTAAGCAAGCCGCAACCGTAGCTGTCATTCTGCCGCCTTGCCCGTGGCTATCTTTGCGGGCAGTACACAGGCATCGGCGTGCATGCTGCCGGAATTTTGAACCGGGCTCTCACTGCCGGGTCGTTTTTGTGTCTTTATGCGGAATATAAAGTAATACCACTTTACCGCCATGAGCAAGCCCGCAACTATACGCAAGGCGGTGATATCAAAGCTTATTATTACAATCAAAAGCATGGCACTCACAGCGGACGGCAACAGTATGCGGGTAAGCAGCGGCATACTGCGGTCGCGCACGAAATTCTCCAGATATCGCTTGTACAGCCGCGTGCCGGTAAACCACGCGTGGAACCTGTCGCTGCCGCGCGCGTAGCAATACGCGGTGAGCAGCAGCAGCGGCGTGGTGGGAAGCAGCGGCAGCACTATGCCCACCGCACCGGCAACCATGCTCAGCGTACCTATGATTATATAAATTGTTTTTTTTAATCCTTTCATTCTATCCTCATAGCGCGGGTTATCTGCGCACGCCTATCTCTCTTTGCAACGTTAACCTTGTGTTTTGATGCAGTCTTAGCTTTACGCTTTGCCACCCGCTTTATACGCCGAAACGCCTTTGCCGCTCTCAACACTTCAATGTATGCCGCGGCTTGCTTGGGACGTGCCGCGCAGCCGACGCTTTGCTGTATATATCCGCGGAGCAGTAGCCATCTTTGTTAGAATTGGCTAACTTTGATGTTTTTAAAAAGCGCGATACGCGCTTTCTAAAATTATATTTTGCATATATAAATTAATATATCACATTTTGCCGGGCGCTGTCAAGCGTACCGCATTTGATTGCAAAAATACAACTGCGGCAATCGCCGCCATTATTACACATCGGAACTGAGGGTCTGTAAATTACAAGCTTCACCGCATTCTGCCGCACTTTGCTGCCGCAAAAAAATCAGCGCATCATTTTACGCTTTTTGCCGCGAATTGGCTTTTGCGCATTTGGTGCAGCGGCAGCAGATTTTTGGATTACAGCTTTTTTACGTAGCAGCGCCTGCGCTTGTGCTGTATGCTGTCAAACGTGCTCCACATATTATGTATTGTGTGGTTGTTTTCCAGCATTGCGTTGGTCTCGGCGTACTGCACCCCCGAGTCTATGAGGTTTAGCATTATGCGTTCGGCGACAAGCGACGACACGCCCAGCCTTTGCCACTTCGGATGTATGGCAATAAGACCGAATTCCACTTCCTTAAACCATAGTGTAGCCAGCAGCAGGCGCACTGCGCCCGTGGGAAACAGCTTTCCGCCGCTCTTGTTGAGCGCCTTGCTCATGCTGGGAAGCACCGCGCCAAAGCCTACAAGCTCGCCGTGCTCGTCGGCTATGATGGTGATATACTTGGGGCTGAGTATAAGTTTTAGCTGTGATATGATAGAGTCGCGCACGCGCGGTGTTATGGGCACGGTGCCGTGCAAGGGTGCATAAGCCGCATCAACGAGCTTGAATATATCTACGCCGTAGCGGTCTATTATATCTCCAATTTTATCGTCATTTGACACAACGTCTCTGAGCTTATAGCGCTGCTTGACCAGCTGCGCCACCTCCATCATCCGCTTGTCGGGCGTCTTGGGTATGGTTATGCGCCGTTCCAGCCAGTCCACTTCCTTTTCAAAGCCGAGCGCCCCCATGTGGTCGTTGTAATAGGGAAAGTTGTAGGTGCCGCCGTAATTTTCCGGCCACTCGTAGCCCTCTACAAGCATACCTTCCTTGTCGATGTCCATGTATCCAAGCGGCCCGTGAATGACGTTCATGCCGCAATCTCTTGCATAGCTTTCGCCGACGGCAAACAGCGCCCGCGAAACCTCTATGTCATCGATAACGTCAAAGCGCGTAAACCGTGCGTTTGTCTTTGAGGTCTTTTTGTTGTAGGCGTGGTTGATTATCACGCCCAGCCGCCCTGCAACCTTACCGTCCTTGTACGCAAGAAAAAATTTGGACTTGGAAAAATCCGCAAATATATTTTTTTCACCGAATAAATTAAGTTCGTCCGCATAAAAGCAGGGGGCATAGTTGGGATCCCCTTTGTAAAGCTTGAGCGGAAAATTCACAAACTTTTTCATGTCCGGCCGGCTTTGCACTTCCCTTATATCTATCATGAAACGTATTACCCTTACAATGTAATTTAGACTATTTCATAATTATACAATATTTTAAGAGCAAAGCAAACCAAAAAAAGCGGTTTTGTGCGGAAAACATCGCTTTAGCTTGGCGAGATGCAAAAAAAGCGGGCGAGGGTTTTCTCATATCCCGCCCGCCTGAATTTGCAATAGCCGTAACAGACTTTAAGTTTTTAAACAAAATCAACCGAAAATATCAAAATTAATTGATTGTAAATAAAGAAGTGTCTGCATGAGATTGCAAAAACCGCATTTTGCAATCTCATGCAGACACTACTAAGTCAAATCAATATTTCCATAAACGGATACAGTGCGTCTATGTTGTTTTTTTCCAGTATGTATGCCGGGGTTACATTGAATTTTTTTGCCACAGACTCAAGAGTTTCAAAGGGGCTTACAGTGTACAGCCTGCCGGCGGCGTCAGGCAGCGCAAGCAGGTCGCCCTCCTGCACCGCCGCCACGCGGTTATACCCCGCAAGCAGCGCCTCGGGCAGGCCGTGCAGCGCGGCAACGGAGCTTATGCTTTCCCCTTTTTTTACGCGGTATATGCGCATTTTCCCTCCCCGGTGCGTTTCGGCTATGCCCGCGCTGTCAAACGAGCGCCTGCAAAAAAATTTCCCAGTCCTCCGCGCCCTGCTGAACGGGGTTTCCGCTCATGGACGAGCCAAAGCTGCCCTCAGCAATTTTTTTAAGCACGCTGCCGCTAATATTGTATGACTTGAGATCCGCAGGTATGCAAAAGTGAGCGTTCCATTCGCGTATCTTGGACGTAAGCGCGGCTATATCTCCCTCGCCCGTGAACAGGCGCGCGGCTATTTTGAGCTTCTCTGCGGCGGCCGAGTCGCGTGCGTTCAGCTCAATTACGTGCGGAAGCAGCAGCGCACACGCCCTGCCGTGCGGTATGCCGGCATATATCCCCAGCGCGGCGGCTATGCCGTGCGCCGCGCCCAGCCCGGAGTTTGCAAGGCATATGCCGGACAGCAGCGCGGTAGCGCTCATGTTCTCGCGGGCGGGCAGGTTCAGCCCGTCGTTGTACGCGTCGCGCAGGCTCTTTGCAAGCGCAATGCCCCTGACCGCAAGCGCGTCGGTTATCGGCGTGGCCTTTACGGACACAAAGCTCTCTATCAGCTGAGTGAGCGCGTCCATGCCGCTGTCTGCTGTGACCTCTTTGGGCAGGCTGAGCGTAAGACCGGGGTCAACCAGCACGGCGCGCGCGTACAGGCGGCTGTCTCGAAAACTTTTCTTAAAGCCCTCGCCGGATATCACTGCGTTTTTGGTGACCTCTGCGCCCGTGCCCGCCGTGGTGGGCAGCGCTATCCACGGCAGCGGCGGCTTTTCCATGACCGCGCCCGTGCCCACTCCCTCAAGATAGTCCATGACACTGCCGGGATTTAAATACATCCCGCACACAGCCTTTGCTGTGTCCATTGCGCTTCCGCCGCCCATGCCGACAAGCACGTCCGCACGGAAATCGCGCGCAACCTCTGCCGCCTCGTCAACAGACTTACAGGTAGGCTCGCCGGGCGGACATACATAGAGCATCACTTCTGCGCCCGCTCCCGCCGCGCCGTCACGCAGAGCCTCGCAGGCGTGGCTTTTGCTCAGCGAACCGGGCACCACCGCAAGCACGCGCCTGCCCATGCCCGCCGCCATCGGGCCGGCACGCTCAATGCAGCCGCTTTCCATTATTATCTGTGCCGGGCAGTAAAAGCCAAATTTCATATTTTCCTCTCCCTCGCCGCAAAAAAACAAGTTTTTGCTTGTTGTTGAAAATTGTGCAGCAACTTTCAATGTAATTGCTTATCTCTGCAGCGGTTATTTCTCTATTTTATTATAATTCAAAGCCGCCATTAATACAATTAATAATAAGCAACTTTTTATGGAGCGTTCTAAAGCGGCCGCAGTGCAGCAATCATCACTCTTATTGCAGTGCAGTAATCATTACTGCTTAATTGCAGTGCAGCAGTTACTCTGTTATAATGCAGGAATTACTCTTAATTGCACAATAATTGTTTTTGAGGTGTGATATCAAACCGTTAGTAAAATCGGCGTTTATAATAACCTTTTTTGCCGTAATCACGCGCGCGCTGGGGTTTCTCTACCGCATTTTCCTGTCGCGGGAACTGGGCGCGGAGAGCCTTGGCATATACCAGATTGTGCTGTCGGTGTTTGCCGTACTGATTACGCTCACCTCGTCCGGGCTGCCGGTCACCGTTTCACGCATGACCGCCGCGCTAAACGACGACAAGGACAGCCGCGCGCGCGACCGGACAGTTACCGCCGCCGCCGCAATTTCACTTGTGCTGTCGCTGTCTATAAGCGTGCTGATATTGCTCTTCAGGCACGTGCTGGGCTTTCTGTTTGCCGACCCCAGATGTATGCCCGTGTTCCTGGTGCTGCTGCCGGCGTTTGTGGCGTCGTCGTTTTATTCGGCGTTTCGCGGCGGGCTGTGGGGCAGAAAACAGTTCTTCAGCCATTCGCTGATAGAGTTTGCCGAGGAAGTCATAATCGTGCTGGCTGGAATTACGCTGCTAAAGGGCCTTGACGGACTTATGCCGCCGTATATGAGCGCGGCGGCGGCGGTGTCTATTGCCTATGCGCTCTCGGCGGCGCTTACCGTGATAATCTATCTCAAGCGCGGCGGTAAAATTTCGCGTTTCAAAGGACACGTTTCGCCGCTCATTAAAAGCTCTGCGCCCGTCACAGGCGTAAGGCTTGCTTCATGCATACTCAGCTCGCTCATAGCCATAGTGCTGCCCTCGCGCCTTGCCGCCTCAGGGCTGTCCGCACCGCAGTCGCTGGCGCTGTTCGGCGTTATGGCGGGCATGGTGCTGCCGCTGTTGTTTTTGCCGGGCACGTTTACCGGATCGGTGGCAATGGTATTGGTGCCTGAGATTGCCGAGACCTCAAAGTCGGGCAACAAGGCTAAGCTAAGGCACCGCATCGACTCGGCGTTTAACTTTGCCACCGCCGTGTCCTGCATTGTCATACCCGCATACATCGCGTGCGGAAAACAGTTTTCCGAGGCGCTTTACAACAACGCCGAGGTGGGCAGCCTGCTTGTAAACAGCACGCTCTTGATGTTTCCGCTGTCTGTATCCGGCATATCCTCTACCATACTCAACTCGCTGGGCATGGAAAAGACCTCGTTTTTAAGCTTTTTGGCGGGCGCCGTGCTGCTGGTGCTGTGCATATGGATACTTCCGCAGTTTATCGGAATTTACGCAATGACTGTGGGCTATCTGTTCAGCATGATGCTCTCGCTCACGCTCAATATCGCCGCGCTGCGCAGGCACACGGGCATGTCGTTTGCCTTCCTCAAAAACTGTCTTGTGATGGCCGGATTCGGGCTGCTCAGCGGCGGGCTGGCTTACTTTACAAGGGTGCTGCTGGAGCGGGTTACCTCCGGCTTTTTTGCGGCGTCTGCGGGCATGGCGCTGTGCATGACGGTCAGTTTTACGCTTGCCGCCTGCTTTGGGATACTCGATGTGTCTGCGATAAGGTTCCGCCGAAAGCAATCGCCGCCCAAACGAAAAACTTCTTCCAAAGCGTTGACATCGCGCGCGTAATGACGTATAATTCATTTTAATTATACTGAGCTTTTAAATGTTTGAACGAAATTCAAGTGGCTTTTAGCCAAAAAGACGCCGAAACGCTTAAACATTTATAAGCAGTATTAAAAGCAGAGTAGACATGGTGCGTTAAGTGTTGCAAAATGGGATGTTGTTTGCAAACGAAAGGCCGAGCACCTGCGGTACCATGTCGCGTCCGTTGCGGAAACTTTATTGCCCCGGCGTTTGCTTATGGCACGTTTTTTCAATGGACCTCTCACAATTTTGGGAGGTTTTTTATTATGCAGCTTTCGGTTACAAGGCGCGTGGCGTTTTCTGCCATGTTTGCCGCTCTTGCCATTGTACTTAAAATTTATTCACTGCCCGTCACCCCCAACACACGCCTGAGCTTTTTATATCTGCCCTGCTTTTTATCGGGCATATTTTTAGGGCCGCTTTCCGGGTTTTTAGTGGGCGCAGCGGGCGATCTGCTCGGCTCTATAATCAGCCCTAAGGGCAGCCTTTCGCCGCTGCTGATAATTAATTCCGGGCTTATAGGCTTTCTTATGGGCGTATGCTTTCATAAGCTGGGGATTAAAAATCTCTATGTCAAGATTGCCGCGGGTACTGTTTCCGTTATGCTGATAGTGTCGCTGACAATCAATCCGCTGGCGCAGATGCTGCCGCCCATAGGACGTTATGACAACTTTTGGGTGGCTCTCACCGAAAGATTGCTGCTGCCTTTTCCGCTTTTTCAGCCCATTGTGGTGATTCTCAACGGACTAATCACCGTGCCTGCGGCATTTGCGCTTAAACAAACCATATTTCAAAAATATTGGCAAAAAAATACATCGCAGCAAAAGCAATGACTCTGGTATTTTGTGGGTTAACACATGAGCGATTTGTGCGTTAATACAATTATATTGTGTTTGCTGCTTGCATATGGTATAATTTTTGCATGGAAATCAGGCTGATGCGGCACTTAGACCGCCAAAATCTCTATGCGCTGTGGGAAACCTGCTTTGGGGACAGCCCAAAGTTTATGCAGTGGTTTTTTGAAAACAGGTTTTATCCGGCGTTTTCGGCGTGTGCCGAGGAAGGCGGGCAGATATTATCGGCTGCGCACGGCTGCCCCATGCCGGTAAACATACGCGGCAGGATTATAAACGCCGTAATGATTGCGGGCATAGGCACGCATCCCGCCGCGCGCGGCAAGGGCGCAATGCGCAAGACGTTGGAATTTTTGATGCAGCGGCTCAGGGATTACGGCTTTACTCTGGCGCTTTATACGCCTGCGGACTTTGAGATTTACAAGGGCTTTCTGCACTATGCCACATCTGATTGCGTGATTGCCGAGGCAAATGCAGGCAGTGCAGACGGCGCGGGCGCGGAATTTTTTGAGAATGTAAGGAGTTGCGACCCACAGCAAATTTCCTCCGAGCTTTGCGCTTGCTACACAAAACATATTGCATTGCGCTGCAGCGGCGCGGCGGTAAGAAGCGTTGCGGATTTCAAACTGAAAATGGCAGATTACCAGTCGGACGGTGCGCAGGTAATATACTTACAGACGCAATGCAGTGCGGTAAGTGGCATTAACGCAGTTGATATAAACAGCGGCGCGGCTGGTGATATTAAAAGCGATGCGGTTGATGATATAAACAGCGGCGTGGCAAGTGGTGTAAACAGCGGTGCGGCTGGTGATATTAATGGCGGCGCGGCTGGATATATTGTTTATTATAATCAACCGGACAAGATTTACGCGCCCGAGGCGGTGTTTGACGGAAAAAACACCGCGCGGCAATTGCTGGGTGCTCTGAAAGCTTTGGCAGGCGGCAAGCCTGTAAGCGTAAAGCTTGCGCCTGATTTTGAGGTCACCTCAGACGGTTACAACTTTAACCGTATGCAAAAGAGTATATCCTTTCCCCTTGACGTGGCCAAGCTTTTACAAGAACTGGCGCTTGACGGGGAGGCAACGCTTTTGCTAAGCGACGGGCTTATTCCGCAAAACCGCGGACTGCTTAAGTTAAACGGCGAAAGAGCGCCGGACAGCGAACGCTCCCGCGCGCTTGAGCTTGACTGCGGACGGCTTATGCAGTGGCTGAGCGGTTACCGCACGCTCAAGCAGCTTGCGCAGGGCGGCCATGTCACAGGCTACAGCGACAGCCGGCACCTTGAGCTGAGCCAAAAGCACGGCACTCTGCCCTGCTACATTGTTGACGAGTATTGACATAGCACACAAGACAGCAGCTATTAAGCTTTGAGCGGCCGGCGTTAAAATACTTTGTATAAATGACGTCTATTCATTTGCAAAAAACGGCATTTTGTTATATAATAGTTTAGCTTGTGCGGCAAAACTGCACTTGAGCTTTTGCAGAAACAATGCAGGCCTGTCATGCACGGCTGCGTATTAATATGCAGTTTCAGCTATATGCTGTTGTCCGTGAATGCCTTAACATAAATTTAGCAGATTAATATTGACTTGGAGAAGTCGCCTAGTCCGGTCGAGGGCGCACGATTGGAAATCGTGTAAACCCCAAAAGGGTTTCGAGAGTTCGAATCTCTCCTTCTCCGCCA
>CAZPMG010000049.1:1302-12625 GCA_964587785.1 uncultured Clostridia bacterium | reverse complement strand
GTCCGATTTTCGTACTCAAGTATTTTGGGGTTGGTAATGGTTTCGGACAGGCGGTTAAATTCGTCGCGCATCCTGGATACATAATCTACGGATAGGTAATAGGAATACTCAAAAGAATCATATGACCTTAATTTAAAGCGCCCCAGCATCGCCGCATATGTGGTTGCGTTGGTTTTGCTGGCGTCGCCGTCGAATTTCAGCGCCTCGTCACTGCCCATCATATACCTGCCGGCAAGCACGGTCTCAACATTGGGCACATACAGGCCCACGCCGAAGTCGTCTGTATTTACCCACGCCACCCAGTTTTCTTTGACGTTGGTAAGCTTGATGCCGCCGCCCGACCAGAATGACAGATCGTCCCACTTGGATAGCGGCGCGCCTGTGTAGGGGCTGTTTCCGCTGTAAGTCGTGAACCTACCAAGAGGCGCAATGCCGTAAAATGCGGGCAGCTCCTGCTCGCGCAACGTATGCGGAAGCCCGGAAAAATCCGTAAAGCGGTTGCATACCTTTACCATTCCGTCCTCAAAAGAGTACCAGTTTTCCATATAGCTCTTGCTGAGATATTTTTCGGTGGGCGGGTTGCTCTCAAATATTGCCCAGTCGGCCGGTATGCACTTGATATATAGAGAAGTTTCGGTCAACTCAAAGTCCACAAGCTTGCTAAGCCTGTTTTCTTGGTTACCGCCCTGCACGGGGTTGTATGGCCATTTGTTGCCCATAAATGTGCCGCTCTGATAGAGGGTATCGTTTGTTCCCGAGGTATAGCCGTAATACGACTGCTGGACAAGCCGCCCGGCGTCATGACGGTTGAGGAGATTTACGCTTGTCGAGGCTAGCTCCCTGCCCGGAAGCTTGTCATAGTTTTCCCCCACCGACATTATCCCGGTTTCGGTGTCCCTCGCCTGCACCAGGCGCCCGCTTGTCTTTTTAAGACTGTTGACCGCGCCGCCGTTGGCCAAGCTTACGCCCAGCTCCAGGCCGCCGCCGCCGATGTACACCTGCTTTTCCTCCATATCTTGGGGAAGGTCACGCAGAGCAACCGAAACATCCGTCACGGTGAAGCTGCCCGCCGCAGAGCTTACGTTTGTAAAGGTAATTTCCGCGATGGTCTTGTCCGCGCTTTCAAGATAGGAATAGTAATCGAGTATATGCTTGAAAGGCTCTTCGCTGTCCATAGGTATGAAAAACTGGTCCTGCGAAACATCGGTATTGTCCGATGTGCTGTGCATTTTGATGTATCCGGTAAGGTTTACGTCAGAGGTGACCTCCATTTTCAAATAATTTGCCTGCCCTATTTCAGCGTCAACAACAAGCGGCACAGTCTCGCCCGCGGCCACCGGGGTGGACTGCGTTTGCTGCGCAATTTGCGTATACTCAAGCTCTTTGGGAATGTTATCATCCGGGTCGGGCCGGGTGCATGATATGAGCAGCGGAGAAATCAGCAGCACTACTAAGAGTGAAATTATTATTTTTTTCATTAAATCCTCCATACTTTGTATAATTGTCTTTATACGGTTCAATTACGCTTAAAACTGTAAGGCAATTAAAACAGCAAGCTGTGCTTAACTCTTGAAGTAAAGCCGTATTGATTAAAATAGCGGCGCGCGGTACAGCGTTTATCAGACTTCAGCCGACTAAAAATCAGCCCAGAGTACGCTTGTACTGCGAAGGCGACATGCCTGTTATCTTTTTGAACTCGCCTGAAAAATGCAGCGCATCGTCGTAGCCTACATATCCGGCAATCTCCTTAATGCTGAGGTGCGATTTTTTCAGCATCCCCTTGGCCTTGCCCATGCGCAGGTTAATTACATACTGCAGCGGTGAGATGCCCATTGTCTTGCTGAACAGCTTTGTAAAATAGGATACAGATATGCCCAGCTTTGCACACGCATCTGTAATCTTGAAATCTGTGCGGTTAAAATTGCTCTCAGTTAATGCGATGAACCGCTCAATAACCGTAGCGCGGTTTTCAAACGGCTCTGCGGGCTGTTCCTCCGTATGTGCCAGCGCGGAAAAAACCAAGCTGAGAGCGTTCAATTCGTAACCCGGACCGCCGGGGTTTTGCTCTCCGAAAAAGCTGCGGATGCAGGCAAACTGCTCCTGCCGCAGTTGCACCTGCCTTGCACAGTTGTGTCCGCGCGCAAGCTTTGATACCGAATAGCCGTTGAAACGTATATACCCGTAGCAGAACGCTCCGCCTGCATGAAAAGACAGGGGCGTGTCGGGATAGACCAGCAGCGCTCCGCCCTCCTCAAGTATATGCTGGTCTGCACCGGCGTTTATCGTTAACTTGCCCGAAAGCGCGCAGACAAGTGCAAACGATTCACTGTACAGCGAAAGAAAATGGTTTATGTCCTTTTCAGTTTCTACGCCTGTCTTTTCGCAGATTATTTCACCGAAACTGGATTTTTTGAATATAAAACTAAACTCTTTTGCCATTTTTCGCCTTTAACGAATCAAAGCACTCTTTGATTTCCTCAATGCTTCCGGCTGCCAGACCGATCTTATAGGACACGCGGCTGAGGCTGTCAAAATTAAAGCGTCTAATGCCCGCAGTATAGTTTACCGAATTTAATTTGTCAAAAGCGGTATCGGCCGGCTCCGCCATTTTATAGCGTCCGGCAAGATGGTCGGTTACGTCAGGAGTATAAAGCCCCACACCGTAGCCGTCGTCGCTCAGCCATGCACTCCAGTTGTCTTTTACCGCAAAATGCTGCTTTGCCTCATATGCTATATCACCCCAAAAGCCCAGCTTTTTTTTAACCGCAAATTTTTTGCCGCTGGCGAACACAAAATTTTTGAGCGGAGAAATCACATACATTGCCGGGGTCTCCTGTGCAAGCACGTTTGCAGGCGGATTAAGCAAAGAGAAGTCTGTAAAGGTGTTTTGAATCATAAGCGCGTCGCCGCAGAAGCTGTAATAACTTTCCATATAGGCGTCGGCAGGAATGTTGTTTTTTGACCAGTCCAGCGGACGAAGTTTGATATATACGCCTGATTCGTCAAACCTGAAGTCAACAAGCCTGCTTCTGTTGCCGTAGCTGTCGCCCTCTTGCACGGGGTTATACCGCCACAGCGTCCCGAAAATATCGCAGTTGTTTTGATAGGGCGGGCGGTTTGTGCCGTAATAGGACTGCTGCAGCAGTCTGCCGCGATCAAAGCCGTTGAGCAAATTGAGCGTTTTTTCCGCCTTTTCCCTGCGGATAAAGGCAAGTGCTCTTTCGCCGTCTGTCGTCGGAGCCTCGGATACATCATATTTTGCGCACGACAAAAAATTCATTCCGCAGTTTTCAAAAAAATCAAACCCCGCGACAAGCGAATTCCCCTTGAGAAAAAGCGGCCCCCGGGGCATGGGCTTATTGCTGAAGCTTATGCCCTTTATCTCCAGCGAACCTCTTTTGTTCTCCAGATTAAAAAAAACGATGTAAAGCGCCTTGCTAATGCTCTCGCCCTGCACCAAAAAATTAGCGTCGTATGCCCTGTTTTCCACAAAGAAATCAAGGGAAACATACTTGCCGTCGGCCTGTGCGCAGACAAGATATGCCTTTAAAAACAAATCGGAGCTGCAGCTCAGTGTCACATAATTGAACGTGCCCGGCGAGCTGTCCAGACGCAGTATTACCTCGTCGCGCATATTAAAATTTAGTGTGCGTGAAATCATAGCTTTGTCCTGATAAAATACCTAAACGTTTTGATGCGCCTTAGGCGGGCGGGAAACATGGTTTCCCGCCCGCCGGCGCGCTGCATTAATCTACAAACTTTATGCTCTTGATTATCAGCATTTGGCCTGCGTTGCAGCTGAGCCCTATGCGGAACTGCACAAGCGTATCCCAGCCCTCAAGTTTTTCTGTAAGGTCTATGGTAACCGTTTTGAATGCCCCGTCAGGCGACATCTTTGCCGACATCTTGTTGACCGCGGTCAACGCCCCCTCGTCATAACCCGACGTTGAGCGCGCAAAGTAGATGTTGGGGCTGCCCGATATTGACGAGGTGTTGATATAGGTTATCTCCACCTTTTTCTTGCTGCCGATCTCGCGAGTGAACCCAAGTATCTGCGCATAAACTTCCTGCCCGTCCGCATTTGCCTGCAGCACCAAGCCGTCAGCTCTCCAGCTGTTGCCGCCCGATACCAGCCCGGCGCTTGTGACTATATTCAGGCTTGAATAATCGGCGTCAAACCTCCAGCCCTCAAAAGCGGGGTCATAAGGCTCGATGAACTCAATGGAGTCGATTATCAGCACGTCGCCCGCGCGCTGCGAATTGAGTCCGAAGCGAAGCTGGTTTAAGGTTTCCCAGCCGGAAATTACACTTGATAAATCCAGCACTGCGTATTGGTACGCATCGCCTGCCTTCATGTTTTTCTTGAACACATTGGTAAATGCCTTGTGGTTGTCGAAACTGCCATTGGTGCCGACATAGCAGTTGAGCGTGCCCTCGGGCGATATGTTTACATAACCTATCCTTACCGCGGATTTTACCGTATCACGCGAGAATCCGAGTATCTGCAAGAAGGTCTCTCCTGCGCCGGTTGCGGTGAACTTTGTGCCGTCGGCCATGTCGCTCACAACATAATTGTTTGCGGTCAAGTTAGAGGGCTTGCTTGCAGGGAACTGCCAGCCGTCAACCTCGCGTTCCTCTATGCCTGCGCGAAGCTCTATGCTGTCAAATATGAACACGTTGCCGTTGCCCAGCACGGAAAACTGCAGCGATTTGAGCGTTCCCGTCCATTTTGCGTCGTTTATGATAAACAGTGCGGTCTCCCAGTCACTGCTCTCGTACATATCCGTGGCTATGCCTGTGTATACTGGATTTGCCGTGCCCGAATCGGTTTGGAAAATAACGTACAGCCTGTTTACCGGCGAGAGGTTTTTGTAGCGCACGGCAATTATATTGTAGCCCTCGAGGTTTTGTTCAAGGTTCTTGAGCGTAAACAGTGAGTATACTCCCGACGTCTTTGTGCCGAAATTGACCTTTATGCCGTTGTGGCTGGCGGAGGTGAACGCACCCTCATAACCGTTGCTTGCAAGCTCCCAATTGCCGGGGTTCTCGTCGGTATATGCGGGGAACTGCCAGCCCGTGCCTATCTCTACTTCGGGAGTGGTGTCTGCCGAATCAGGATTGCCCGGCTCAATGTATATGCTCTGGATTATGATTTCTGTGTCAACCTCGGCAATGAACGTCAGCCTGAGCGAACGCAGCACGTTTCTCCAATCATTGACGCCGCTGAGGTCAAACTCAACCTCTGCCCATTCGTCGCTCTGCGCCATGTTCGTCTGCAGCGTTACCACCGCGCTGTTTGACTCGTTGTAGCTTTCAGTGCTGTTGGTAACAAACTGCAGTTTAACCTGGCTTGCCGCGGACAGGTTTTTATACCTCATCACAACCGAGTTTTTCTCGCCCAGTGCCTGGCTTACCGCCGCCGCGGTGTACTGCTTGGTTCCCGCCGCGCCGTAGGTGAGCTTTATTCCGTCGTCAAAGCTGTCCAAGCTGCGGACGGCCGTGCCCTCCTGCCTAAAGTAGTTGGAGTTCAGCGGGAACTGCCAGCCCTGTTTGTCAGCGTTTTGCTTTTTCTCAAAGTAAATACTGTCGACTATCACTGTGTTGCCGTCGTTCGGCGTGGGAAAATCTATGCGAAGCGAGGTAAGGAATTTGCCGGGCACCCACGCGCTCTCAGGTATGGACGACATGTCGAACCTTACGTCAATAAAGTCGTCCTCGTCTTTGCTGTTTGCCATGCCCTGCGGATAAATCTGCAGGAATTGACCGTACGCTATTACCGCATCTGTGGTAAAATATGCACGCACAGAGTTTGCCGGCCCAAAGCTTTTGACCCTGACAACCAATATCTCTCTCTCATCAAGCGGCATCATTAGGTCGTCCACACGGATATGCGAGTCAGCGCGTACGTTTTTGTCAAACTCCAGCTTTATTCCCTTTTCAAGCTCAGTAAGTACGCCGTCGCCTGCGCCGCCCTCTGCATTTATGAACCAGAATTGGCTGTCGTTTTCAAACTGCCACTCGTCGATGAGCGTGAGTTTGCAATACAGGTCGAGGTCGCTCTCTACGGGGGTGTTGAAATCCCATAGCTCGGTCAATGCCGCGTCGGTGTACCACAGGTCATTGCGGTATCCCGTGACCTTTTGCATGGAAAGCGGTGAAATCTTGCTGCCCGGGATTACGCTGAGCTGTTCAGCCTCAGTATACTCACCGTCAAAGTCATGGTCAATGAGATAGCGTACGCTCTTTTGCCCTATCCACTGCGCGTACAGAGTCATGTCCTCTGTGACAGCTGTATCAAACTCCCAACGCTCGCCGCCCTCGGCCTCGGTGTACCACCAGTCAAAGGTTTCGCCCGATTTGACGGGATGCATGGGACGCGCCACGGCTTCGCCCGATTTAACAGAAACAACGCGCGTGACCTCTTCGCCGTTTATGCTGTCAAGCCAACCGCCGTTTGCGTCAAATGTTACATTGACGTCTCTGCGCTGAGGCGTACATGCCGCAATTGACAGCAGCAGCACCGCTGCGAGCAGCGCAATAATTAATTTTCTTTTCAACATACATTCCTCCCTATTTATAGTCCGGCGCTTACGCGTCTAAACTTCATTATAAATAAATCATGCAATATGCAGATTGCATTGCCTTTATCAAAGCTTCATTCCCGCGGCAAAATCGCCGCCCTGAAAATATTTTAAAGTTAAAACAGTGGTGACAGTGAGCGGCAGCGCAGCCATCACGTATACTGCGTAGGGCACGGATAGATTGCGCGTGACATATCTTGCGGACATGCGCTGCAAAATGGGTATTAACGTCAGCTTTTCCTGGGACTTCAACACCAGCGAAGGCCACAGAAAGTCGTTGTATTGCGCCACAAACGTGCCCGTGAAGTTGAGAAGCAGAATGGGCAATGCCAGCGGCACCACTATGAACACAAAGACTGACGCGTCGTTGGCTCCGTCCATCTTTGCCGACTCGTAAACAGAATCGGGCTGTTGCTGGAAAAACGTGCGGAACAAAAACAGCGCACCCGCCTGTCCGCCCGCTATTACCGGCAGCCAAATACCGAAATAGCTGTCCACCAGCCCCACTCGGCTGGCAAAATCATAGAGCACGGGCATACCCATCACCGCGGGCACCAGCAGTATTGCGATATACATCATGAAGAACACTTCCTTGAACAGGAACTGTTTGCGCGCAAAGATGTAGGCTATCACCGCCGCTAGCACCATGTTGAAAAACGCACCGACAAGCGCCACAACTATACTGTTGAGCATTGGGCGCAGCACCTCGCCCCACGCAATTGCGTACCCCTCGAAATGCAGCCTTTGCGGCACGGTGAATATGCCCGCCATAATGTCATAGTCAGTTTTAAGGCTGCTTACCACCATAGCTATGGGCAAAAATACGAACACCAAGCACAGCATCAGCGGAAGCGCTGCCGCAATCTGATATGAAATCCGATCAGTTTTTTTGAGTTTTGCCGACATATCTCTTTCCTTTAGCGCCGTCCGTCAGAGCACGCGCCGGTCAGCGGCTGAAACGCTTAGATTAAGCAACCGCAAGCTTATGCCCCCGATTCCGTTTCAGCGGTCTGTATTTTCAGGTTGAGCAGCGTCGCCGCAAAAAGCACCAAAAACATCAGGGTGGCAATCGCCGAAGACAGCCCGTAATCGTTGTCAGTCAGGTAATTATACATCATATAGATGGGTATCTGTGAACCTGCCGCGCCTTGCGTTGTCATCATTACGCGCCCCACGTTCTGCACGGACATTATTACCGACAGCACAAACACATATTTGAGCTGCGCAGATATGAGCGGTAAGTCAACTTTTAGCACGCGCTTGAAAAATGAACAGCCCTCAAGCTCGGCAAATTCATAATAGGATTGGGGCAGATTCATCAGCGCTCCGTAGAAAATCAAGTACGACCCGATAAACGGAAAACCCGTCATTATTATGGAAGCCACGCTTAGCCGCCTGTCGCCCAAAAATGCCACCGTCTCACCGCCCGCCGCGCGTATTATGCTGTTGAGCAGACCGTGATCACCGTATATGCCGCTTGACCAGACCAGCAAGGACACCACGCCCGGCACCGCCGCCGGCATATAGAGCAGTATTCTTATCCACTTAGACAGTGTTTTGTTGCGCAGTATAGTCAGACACAGCGCAAAAAACACGGGAGGTATGAGAGCGGTCAATATGTCGGACGCAAGGAATATCGCCATGTTTCTAATGCTTAGGATAAACGTGGAGTTAGCAAACAGCGCGGCGTAATTGCTAAATCCGGTAAATATCTTGGGAGAACCCATGCGGTAGTCGAAGAAACCCAGTATCAGCGAGCTTACCGCGGGATAATAGCAAAACGTAAACAACAGCGTAAGTGACGGCAAAAATATCAAGTATATTCCGCGCTGCTTCCATATCCCCTTAGCGCCGCGTGTGAGGGCGCTAAGCGCCTTTTGCCGCAGGCTTTCCTTTGCAAACAGCAAAAACGCATAGACCGAAATCCCCGCAACCCCTGCAAAAAACATAACCGTGCACACGGCGGTAATCTTTGACAGCAGCTTTTGCTCAATCATTTTGGACACATCCGAAAGCTGCACGAGGTTGCTTGACTGTTCACGCGAGAGGCTGAGCAGTATGCTTGCGTCGGGGGACGCCCCAAGCGTTCTTATTTTAAACGCTCCGCTCAGCTGCTCTGCCGTGCCCTTGTTTATATTAATAAGGCTTATGTCACTGTATAGCTCATACGCAGCAAACAATTTGTCCGCATCCTTTGCATACGCCAAGGCTGAAGGCGCATTGGGAATCTTGCATATAAATTCCTCGGTCAACAGCCCTCCGTCCACCGCCACTACGCTTAGCTGCGAGGTGGCGATATAGAGCTTGTCGCGCTGTTCGTCATATGCAGCGGCGCGCACATAGCCGTAATCCAAAAAGACCGATTGCTGGCCGGAAGCACGGAACTGCTCTTTGCTTTCGGTGAGCGACAACATATCACCGGGAAGCTTTATCAGCTGCGAGCCGTCGCCCGTCACGTAAATGCTGCTGCCGTCCTTGGCAACGGATACCGACGTAGTTCTTATGATTACAGGTACCATCTCGTCGTCGTATTCGTCGTAATAATTCAGTCTGCCGCCCGCAACACGGTTTAATGCACTGTCATATTTTTCTATATAGAGATTTTGTGTGACCTGCGCAAAAACAAAATAAAAACCTCCCGAGCTCACAATATCGTATACGCTGGAATAGAGGTCCAAGCTTTGAAGAACGTTCATCTCCTCATCGAGTACGAACATCCTCTTGCCCGGCGACTGGTCAGCGACTATCACGCCGTCATCCGTTTGTCTTACAAACGACAGCGCATAGTCGGACAGCTTTGCGCTCTTTGTGACGTTGCCGCCGTAATCGTGCCGGTTGAGCGTCCCGCTGATTGTGCCGCTGTACCAGCTTTCCCCGCTTTGCCCGGCGCTTATCATGGTGATCTCGTCCGAACCGCCCGGCTCGGACGGAAAGTATGAGCGCGATGCCGTCCAAAGCGCGGCTATTCCAAGACTCGCTGTAATGACCGCTGCCGCCGCAAAAGCGATATATTTAATTAGCCGCCGCTTGATTAAAATCATTGTTTCCTTATGCCCGAAAATACATCGTTTTGCTGCGTATTACTGCCTTACTGCCTTCCGATTACCGGACTTATCGACTTACTGCCTTCCGATTACCGGACTTACCGAGGGGTTGAGATAGCAATCAAGCTTGTAACCCTTTCTTGGAAACACGTTGGTCTGATAAAAATTAAATACATCCTGATGCCACACCGCTGCGGCCTCAGCGCCCGTTGTGCGCTTGGTTATCAAATCACCCAGCATCTCTGCGTTTTTGTTGTTGATGTCGGTCAAGCCGTCAACCGTATACACAAAGCTCGTGAGAAACGGATTCATGTCGCATAGCCCGTTAAATGTAATTTTGTCGCTGTCATACACCGCGCGCCACTCCTCAGGCGTCTGGATGTGCCTTACAAGGCTCTTGCCCTCGGGCGCTACAGAGTTGTCTTTTAGTCCTTCGTAAAATGCAGACTGACCGTACGGCGACATGAAAAATTTAATAAAATCCTTTGTCAGCTTGTTCTGTCCGGGCTTCATGGATTCATCGTGATAACGCATGGTGATATAGCCGCCGTTGCCGCCCACGTCCCGCACAAAGTCTGTGCTTACGTGCTCGCCCGTCATATGCGGATAATCAAAAAATTCTATATCAAAGGGCGCGGCGGAGCTTTTCATATACTCGGGAAAGTTTATGCCAAAACCGAGATAGTCAAGCAGTATCACCGGCGACGTCTTGTCAGCCCGGTTTGCCACAAACGCAGCCCTTACATCCGTATGCCCCTGCGTCAAGAACGACGGCGACACATAGTCGGATATCATAGCCAGATTTGACAGGAACTCTTTATACTTTTCACTCGTACCGCCAACGAAGTTTGCAGACGACGAATCAAGTATGGCGTTGTACAGCCGCGCCTCGTTTACCACAAACTTGCTGTCGCCCTCGGGCTGCGTGTCGTATTCGTCATACTCAAAGCCGGCAATATATGCGTTGTAGTTGTAGTCGCCTTTTACGGGTATGATGTTTTGAAGCTCTTCGCGGTAATATTGGTCGCCGTATACCCGCAGCAGCCAGGAAAATTGTGAGGACTGGAGCGACTCCTGACTGCCCGCAAGCCCCAGCGGGTTAGTGTAACCCTGCGCCTTCAGCGACGCGCACGCGGCGATAAGCTCGTCCCACGTGGCGGGGACAGCCGGCTTGGAAGCGTCCTGCGGGTCTGCCAGCCCCGCGCCTATGAACGCGTCGGCGTTTACAAACCATGCGGTCATGAGAAACTGTGAATTTAAAATATAGGATTTGTTGGAGTTTATCTCGGTGATATATGCGTTTTTGTCAAGTACGTTGCGCCAAATTCCGTCGCCCGCATACACGTTTTTGCTCTGCGTTATGTCGGGATAAAAGTCGTACGCCACTGTTGCCAGACGCGACTGAGCGTAGTTACCTTGAAAAATATCCCAGTTCGAGGTCGAACTGGACAGCTCGTTGGACAACAGCGTCCTGTATTCCTCGGCGGTAGACTCGTTTAACGTAACGCGCACATGGGGCTGCAGCTTATTGTATTCTGCTCTTACGTTTTTCCATGCATCAATGGTATTTCCAAATATCAGGCTGACGCCGATTTCTCCCTCGAACTTTTCAACCGAGCTTACCGCAGGCATATATTCCTCGGAAATGCCGTAATCTTTGAGTGTCACATTGCCGCCGTTTCCGCCGTCGTCATTGCA
>CAZPMG010000049.1:0-1202 GCA_964587785.1 uncultured Clostridia bacterium | reverse complement strand
TCGCCCGCCTTGTACCGGCCCGCAAGATGTATGCGTGAAGCCGGCGTGAACAATCCCAGACCAAAGCCTTCGGCGTTTACCCATGCGCTCATTCCCTCGGGGACGGCTATACGCTGACTGAGGTCAGTGTCCGGCTCGCCCCAAAACTTCAGGTCGGGATAGCAGGTCTCGCCGCCGTCCGAAAACACTATGAAACGGTCAAGCGGCGCTATGGGATAAAAAGCCGGACGCTCCTGCGCCGCCTCACCCGAGACGCTGTGGTCGAACATGGAAAAATCTACAAACCTATTCTCTACCTTGATGCAGCCATCCTCAAAGGAATATACGTTTTCCATGTAGGTATCTGTAAGAAAGCCGCTCTTGCCCCAATCCAGCGGACGAACTTTTACGTATATACGGTTTTCCAGCTTTTCATACCATACAATCTTGCTGCCGTTGCCGTATTTGTCGCCGCTCTGCACGGGATTAAACCGCCAGACATTGCCGAAAAAGCTGCCCACAGGATAAGGCGAACGGTCGATTCCGTAATAGGATTGCTGGATAAGACGCCCTTTATCAAATATATTGACAAGATTGCTGCGCTCTTTCCCGCTGCTTTCTTTAAAAAAAGCAATCTTGCCCGCATCATGATTTTCCGCAGTGCCGAACAAGTTGCTCATTATGTGCGAAATTGCACCGCCCTGTGCCAGGTCAACACCCACCGAATACAAGTCGTTTTCAAGGGTAAGAAGCTGCGGCATCGGCGCCGTGCGGAAAAAACAGGGCTGCCCTATCTCCGCCGTTCCTTCTTGACTTTCAAGATTTTCCACATGCAGCTTGAGAACAATAACCTTCTCATTGCCGGGCAGTGAAACAAACGATTTGAACTCACCCGCACCCGCCTCAAGAAAAAACTCTTCCGTAAAATATCCCTCGGCGCTGCCCTCGCACTTGAAACAAACAAACACCTTAAGCGCCCGCTCGCTTCTATAGCGAATACTGAACGCGTTTGCGCTGTTGTCAACCTCGGATTGCCCGGGGATAATAATATGTTTGCCTTTGCTTTCCAGTCCGATCTTAAGCATATAATCTCCTTAGCAAATATAGTTTACTACAGACAGAGCTTTTAATAAATACCTTAATTTATTTAAAACATGGGTAAACTTTTTATTTTTAAGTTTTTTAAGGCTGAATTTTTAAAAATTATGTATTTAGTTTATTTT
>CAZPMG010000048.1:0-13156 GCA_964587785.1 uncultured Clostridia bacterium | reverse complement strand
AGTCACGCAGTAATGCGGAACGCCCGATTTCTCGGTCTTTACCAAGTCAATATAATCGTCCATCTCCAAACAGCGCAGCAGCCCCTCTATGGCGAGCTTGCTGATTTGGAACCTGTGCTGTACGTATTCGAACACGTCGGACTGCACAAGTATGCAAGCGCCCTTTTCGCCGCATTCTCGGTATAGATATGCCATTATATATTTTTCACGTTTGCTCAGCATTGCGTCACACCCCCAAGAGTATGCGCAAAAGCGCGGTAAAAAAGCTGCCGCACGCCGCGCCTCCAAGCGCGCCGAAGAAAGCCACATACACAAGGCGTGCATACCGCTGCTGCTGCAAATCCTTTGCTTCCCGCTCCTCGTGGTATATCCTGCCCTTGGGAAGAGGCGACAGGCATACCGCGTTTTCGTCAGCGTATTTGACAACAATGTATTCGCGCTCTCCGAGGTAATCCAGGATAAGCAAAAGTCCGTCGAAATCTATGGCGAATCTTTCAGGGAAAGCCGACATCAATTCCGAAGGACTAAATATTTTGAACGAACCCTCACTGCACTCGTTGTTTATAAAGTTTAGCAACACGTCCGTGCGGTTATCAAGCATACAGCCAGGCTCCGTAAAATCTCTCCGATGTTATGTATGCAGATAGTTTTAAAGCCGTTCCCGTATTTGCCGTCCATATAATTTTACGGCTTTTTCAATATATAGTCAAGATAAAAGCGCCGCAGCGTTCATATTGTCAATATTATGAAATTGTTTTCCAATTTTTACAGAGCCAAGTAAGCATTGTTTTTTTACTGCAAACGGGCTGTCTATTATACGTATATTTATGCCGTTTAATCATGTACATTGTATAACCAAACTTTACAATGTGCGGTTTTTTGCCGTTTATACATTTTTAACGCGCCCGCGATGCACTACCGCCAGTATATTCTATTTTTCGCAAATGACAGTCGTTTTATACCCGCACGGCCCGTACCTTCCGGATAATGCCTTCAGTTTTCAACGCGTATTATGGCTTCCACAGAATTTGCAATCTTGCGGTTTTCAATCTCGGATATAGCCGCCCTTACGCTGTTTTCGCGGGTTATATGCGTTATAAATATGATTGTCACAAGCCCGTTTACCGCCTCTCCCTTTTGCAGAACCTCGGATATGCTTACGCCGTGCTCACCGAATAAACCGGCAATTTTGGCAAGCACGCCGGTTTCGTCGGGCACACTGAAACGAATATAGTATTCAGCTTTAAAGTTGTCCACAAACACCGTGGAGGGCGACGAGTGTTCGGTGTTGTCAAAGTGCACATAGTGGTGTTCTGTCTGCTTTGCCGCATAGAGAATATCGCTCACAATCGCCGAGCCGGTGGGCAACGCTCCCGCGCCGCGGCCGTACAGCATTATATCGTCAACCATATCGCCGTTTAGCAGCACGGCGTTGAACGAGCCGTCCACGCTGGCAAGCGGGTGATTGCTCTTGATAAACGCGGGATGTACGCGCACCTCTATGCCGTTGTCGGACTGCTTGCCTATCGCAAGCAGTTTCAGAGTGTAACCCATATCCTTGCCTATGGCTATGTCGCGTTTGTTTATGCGGGTTATGCCCTCGCGGTACACCTTGTCAAGCGATACCTTTGCGGAAAAGGCAAGCGACGCCAATATTGACAGCTTGTAGCTTGCGTCGTAGCCCTCGACGTCCGCCGTAGGGTCGGCCTCTGCGTAGCCCATGGCCTGCGCCTCGGCAAGCACCGCTGCGTAGTCCAGCCCCTCCTTTGACATCTTGGACAATATAAAATTTGTTGTGCCGTTGATAATGCCCTTTAGGCTGAGTATGCGGTTTGCCTGCATACCGTCAATGAGCGTGCGTATAATCGGCACTCCGCCCACGCAGCTCGCCTCATAGTAAAAGCCCGCCCTGTGTGATTTTGCCGCGGCCTCTATTTCGTGCCAATATTTTGACACCATTTCCTTGTTTGCCGTCACTACAGATTTGCCGTGTTTAAGCGCGGTAAGCACAAAGGTTTTTGCCGGCTCTATGCCGCCTATGACCTCCACCACTATGTCCACAGCCGGGTTGCTGACAACCTCAGCCATCTGCAAGGCAATTTTTTGCTCGGGCACGCCCATGGCAAGCGCGCGCTCCTTGTTAATCTCCAGCACGCACTCTACTGACACGTCTATACCCTGAGTGCTTTTTATCCACTCGCGGTTGCGGGTGAGGATTTCGTAAGTTCCGCCGCCCACAGTGCCAAGTCCAAGTATTGCAACACCTACTCTCTTCATGCCGAAATCTCCTGAAATTTTTTCGCCCGTGTGCATCAACATTACTATAAGAAACACAAGGCGCACGCGTTAAATCAGTGTTATTACAACTGCGCCGGCGCAAAAACTCGCACCGGCACAATTTTCAACAGCGTCAGCGCTCGGCGCTGTTGAGTTCGTACATCATTCGCAGCCCTGTAAGGGTGAGCGTCTTGTCGATAATGTCAAATACCGGCTCCTCGGCGGAAATCAGCTCGCAGAAACCGCCTGTGCCTATGACCTTTGCGTCCGAAAAACCCGTTTCCGCCTTTATTCGCCGCACAAGATATTCTACTAAACCGGTAAACCCGTAGATTATGCCCGACTGCATATTTGCAACGGTGTTTCTGCACACCACCTTGTCCGGGCGCGTAAGCTCAATCTTGGGCAGGCGCGCGGCGTTTTTTGTGAGTGCATCGGCGGTTATGCGTATGCCCGGGCATATCGGGCCGCCTATGAATTCGCCGCGGTCGTTAATGATATTAAAGGTGGTTGCCGTGCCGAAGTCAATAACTATGCAC
Source organism: uncultured Clostridia bacterium (assembly GCA_964587785.1). Lineage (GTDB taxonomy): Bacteria > Bacillota > Clostridia > Christensenellales > HGM11417 > CAZPMG01. Next base: position 10,340 of record CAZPMG010000048.1, on the reverse strand, counting down.
GGGCCGCCGTAAAGACGGTGCGCGGCAAGCGAGTTGACTATGCGGTCGGCGCCTACCTCGCGCGAGTTTTCATAGCGGATGTTTATGCCTGTCTTAACGCCAGGGCCGGCTATCATGAGGGGCTTGCCGATATAAAACCTTACCATATGCTCAAGCGTATAGTTGAGCGAAGGTATGACCGACGACATGGCCACCCCCTCAATCAGGTCAACGGACAGCCCCACGTGTTTAATTATGTTTATAAGGCTGAGCCCGTATTCGTCTGAGGTTCTTGACGCCGACGTGTGCATACGCCAGCTGTTAAGCAGTTTTTTACCCTCAAAAACGCCCAGCTTTATGTTTGAATTACCAACGTCCATTACAAGCAGCATGACAAGTTTATCCTAATTTGCTGTAGTTTAATCTTTTTCCGATAGTTTGAGAGACTGCGGGCACCACAGTTACCGACACAACAAGCTCTACACTGAACGCAATTACTACGGTTATCTGTATGGCAATACCCAGCAGACTGCTGCCGTTTACCAAACTGATCATGGAGAGCACAAGCGCGGTGTTCGTCAATACTCCTGCCGCGCCGCCGGCTATTTTGGGTAAAATTTCGCGTTTAAATTTACCGGCGCTGTCTGCGGTCAATTTTTTTATTGCGGAAAACGCCAAAAAGCTTAAGGTGCCCATAAGCACCCTGGGAATCACTGACACGACCGGATTCATAAATGCCGGTGAGGTGAAGTTTGGATGCAGGTATGAAAACAAGAAACTTAAAAGCCCGAATACCGTTGTGGTAAACACCGCAGTTTTAAAGTCAAAAAGCTGACACAAGGTAAGCGTAACGGCTACCGTTGCCACGGCCACGCGTATGGGCAGCCCTGTGGATATGAGTGCGTCAATGTAATATGCCGCGATGACGAGCGCCACAATGAGCGCATACTTTGCAATTGCTCTGCTGTTCATGAGTCCTCCAATCGAGTTTGCTTTCCGCAATACCCGTTGACCAAAAAAATATTTTTGTGCAGCCGCTCTATGAGCGTGCCGCCGCCCCGGCGGTTGCCCGCCCGAGTTACTATACTTATAAGCAGCGCGAAGGCACTGCACGACATAGGATTAAGAGCCTAAGCGGTTCAAGAGCACATAGCGCTTTAAACTTAAGTTAGTATAGTTCAGCCATTATACCACAACGGGAGGATTTTTTACAACTTAATTGAGCATGAAAAGCAAATAAATACATAGAAACATATATGAAAGACCGGCAAAATACGGCATAAAAAACCAGAACGCTCCCGGCGCGGATTTGCGCAGAGACACCGCCATTACCGCGCCCTGCACGCCCATGATAAGGGCGGCCGCACACGCGGCGAACAGGCTTTTGAGAACATATAAAAACAGCACGGTGAGCACCAGCATGACGCCCTGGGCTATAAATTGAAAGGTCAGATACAGCGTGCATTTTTTGGACAGCGCCGCGCCGAAGGACGCCCCGGCACAGGTTATGCAAACCCATCCCCCCGCCACAAGAGCAGTGCGGCCGGGGAAAAACGCCGGCTTTGCAAGGTCGGCAAACCACTGCGTGCCGTCGTGCAGAAAAATCAGACACGCCAGCCCCACTCCGCCGCAAAAGAGCGCAGGCAGCAGCAGCGCCGTCCAGTTGATGTTGAGCGCCGTACCCATTGCGCGGCGCTTTGCCAGTCTGTGCCTCAGGCGCGCGGCAGGCCCGCTTGCCCTGCGGACCACTGTTACGCTTGAGCCGCCAGCTTTGTTTGCCGACGAATTTTTTTGAGCCATGAGCCGCCACCTCCGCTTTGCGCGTATTATATTGCAAGATTGATTGCCTTTTTCGCCAATTGATTTTAACTTTTCCGGCGCGCGCTAAATATACTGATGTTAAGCTTAAAAAGTGCTGCGCGCTTTTAACCGAGGCTTTTTAATTGTGTTACAATTTTACCTGATTGACCGTATAATGGTTATAGGTATATATTATGCCGGTAGGCATGTAAATATCTGTAACCAAATCCCAAAAATTTGCGTATTGTAAAGTATAAGGATAATACTCAAATCCTAATATCCAAAAGGAGGACGGAAAATATATGTTAGGAGCTTTCCAGGGGGCCGGCGGAAACAACTGCCTGTGCATCTTACTACTTTTGATGCTTTGCGGAGGCTGCGGTCAAGGCACCGGCTTTGATATCGGCAGCATACTACCGCTGTTGCTCATTATGTGCTGCTGCGGCGGCGGGTTCAACACAGGAGGAACTTGCTGCAGGTAACATAACCTAATGTACATAATTGCCGCAAAGGGAGTGCGAAACTACGCACTCCCTCTCTCTATTATTATGACGGTTGCATTATGATTATTACATAAAAAAACCGCGGCGGGCATGCAATGCTCGCGCACCAAACAAACCCGCCTCGGTTTCCGCCGTCAAGGCGCGCCTTCTGAGCAACAGAACAGACTTTAACGCCGACAACGTTATAGCTTAATTATTTATAAGAACGCAGCGGAATGTGCGTGCGTTGGCTTGCTTAATTTTCCCACGGAAACCTAAATTCCTTGAGCCCGTACCTGTCACGTATCTGCACAAACTCTCTCTGTACGCCCTCGTTTACCGGTACGCCGCTGTCCTTGCGCTGCTGACGGGCAATCCATTCCTTTTCGCCTGCGGTGTAGATGCGCTCCTGCCCGGGCGCCTTTGCCGATGCCCGCAGCTCGCGCATTATGTCGCCGGCGGTCTTTTTAAAGCTCTCCAGCCCCATAAACGCCTCTGTGTCGATGGCGATAAAGTAATGGCCGAGACCGTAAGGCCGCCGCTGGCCGTCCCCGCCTATGCCGCTGAGCGCGCCCAAAAACCTACCCTGTGCAAGCGCGGATGACAGCACCTCTACTATGGTGGCAAAGCCGTAGCCCTTGTAGCCCGCCAAATCTTCGCCTATGCCGCCCAGCGGAGCCAGTGCCGCACCGCCCTCGGTCAGCGCCTTGAGTATGTGCGCGGAGTCGGTCATGGGCTTTCCGTCGCGGCCTATTACCATGCCCTCGGGTGTGGGCTGTCCGGATCTTGCAAAGTATTCAATCTTTCCGCGCTGTGTGATTGACGTTGCGCAGTCAAAATTAAACGGAAACTCCTCGTCAGTGGGAAAGCCTACGGTAAAGGGATTTGTGCCGAGCATGTTGTCTACGCCAAAGGTGGGCGCAATGGACGGGCGGGCATTTGTGCCCGTCATGCCTATCATGCCGGCGTCTATTGCCATGGAGGTGTAGTAACCGGCAATGCCGTAGTGGCAGGAGTTGCGAACGGCGACCATACCCATGCCGTATTTCGCCGCCTTTTCTATGGCAATGCCCATGGCAAGCACGCCTATTACCTGCCCCATGCCGTCATGGCCATCTACAACCGCGGTAGTGTGCGTCTCGCGCAGCACTTCAAAGTTGGTGACGGGATTTTGTATGCCCTGCTCGATACGGTCAAGGTAAATGGGTTTAAACCTGTTTATGCCGTGGCTCTCTATGCCGCGCCTGTCAGATTCCAGCAATACGTCCGCACAGATTCTTGCGTCCGCCTCAGGCACGCCCGCGCTTTCAAACGCGCGCGTAACAAATCTTGATGCCGCCTCCCAACCGAGTACGTGTTTAGCCATATTCCCCGCCTCCTGTATTAATTGATAATTGTTCCCTATTGACTGTACTTTAATAATAATATATTTAACCGCCCGTGTCAATGCCCAAACAAAAGCAGTTTGGCCTGAGCAAAGCGCCGCACAAAAATTCGTGCGGCGCTGATGCAAAATTAGCATTAAAGTTTATTTGTGCCTGTTAGGTTATTCGGGCGCTCTTGTTGTGTCCAGCGTCTGATACGGCGTCCAGTCGCTCCTGTCTATGAGATTTTCCACAACATAGGAGGTCACTTGCCCGTCGGCAACCGCATAGGCATAGTCGCCGCGGTAAAACGCACGGTTGATAAACTTTCGGAAGCTTTCGTATTTGTCATAATAATAATTTTCCGCCACGCCGTAGCTCTCTGTGTCAGGCTGCCCGAAATTGGACAGGTAAGCTATGTCTGCAAGACGGTCGTCGTTTTCCCCGACGACGGCAAAAATATAAAAGCCCTGCTGATAACTGCCGCCCGCATATTTTAATGCCGAGAAACCGAATATCATGTTTTGATTATCCACACAAAAAGCGCGCGGATTATACAGCGCGGGAACATCCGCAGTGCTGTATATTTCCATATGGTCAAGGTAAACAGGGTCGTCGCCCGAGGTATCAAACAGCGTTACCTTGATGCCGTCGCTCAATCTGCCGGAATTGCTGAGCAGTCCCAGCCCTATTGCCCTGTCGCCTGCAAAGGTGTGCAGATACGTGGAAAAACCGTCGATTTCCAGCTCACCCGTGACAACCGGCGCTGTCGGCCGGGAAAGGTCTACCTTAAACAGAGGGTCGGTCTGCCTGAATGTTACGATATAACAAAACATATCCCCGTCTTTTTGCTCGTATCTGACCGACTTTACGTCCTCATAGGGCGCAATATTTCTGCGTTCGCCCACAAGGTTCATGTTTGCGCCCAGCACAAACACCGCCGACCCGTCCGCGCGCTTTCTGCTGCTTGCGACTACATAAAAGTTTGTTCCGTCGTCCTTGAGCGCGTGCCTGCCGTAGATGTATAGATCTCTGAGCTGAACGCTCTTTTCAAGGTCAAGCGTGTCGGGGTCAAGTTTTGATATAAGCGTGCTGCTGTTGAGCGGCGTATAGCTCATGCAGCCCTGCGTCTGTTGGTCTTTAAGGCGCAGCGAAAAGGTATGCACGGGATACAGCGCGTGTTCGGACGCATATACCGTTTGCAGCTTGGCACCGTAATACGCGCTTGCCTGAGCGGGCTGCTCGAGATTGTTTAAATCGATTTTAAAAAATATTGTCGCTGAGCTTTGCTCCTGCATGTATTCGCCGTCAGTAATTGCGTTTTTAAAATAGGTTATATTCGCAAGGCTCTTTTGCGTGCTGTTCTCCGAGTAGGAAAGGCTTATACCGCCGAGGCCGCTGCCGTCGCCGCCGATTACATCGCCGGACGAGCCGGTGCGGTTTACTGATTTTGTAAACATCAGATACAGCGCGCCCGTCTGAATATATATGCGGCTGGTGTTGAACTGCGCTTCAATCTTAAGCGTATAGAGCAACTCAAGCGCATTTTCCGAATACTCCTCACCAAGTCCGGTGAGGTCGTATACATTCACCACTGCCTGAGTATAGCTTGTGCGGTAATAGCTGTGAGAGGAATTTCCCTCGTAATATGTTCTGGAAAGCCCGCCTATGGTCACCAGCTGCGTCTGAGTTATGAACATTTCTACCGGCACAAAGTTGGGTTGCGACTGTCTGGCAAGCAGCGTAAGCCCGCCCTCGTGCGTCTGCGTCACGGTTATGCCGTCAGACTGGAGGTTAAAAATTTTGCCGTCCTGGGAAAACTTTACAATGTCGCCCTCGTCTACATTCTCCTCCTGCAGGTTGGTTCCGCCGGGGCTTTCGTTCGCACCGCAGGAGGCATATACCATGACAATGGCAATCAGCAGGCACAGTAGCAACGCAAATCTCTTTTTAAAAAAATCTCTATTCATTTTCCGCTCCTTTGACTGATTTTTGTAATGTCAATATATAAATAGCAAATTTAAACGCAAAATATACAATAACGGCCGCGCTCACAAGCTGCACCGCACTTAGCCCGAGGGGCAGCTGCTCGAACTCAAAGGTAGGGCGGTAAAAGTCGGATACAAACCTGTAAAGACAATACACCGGCACCGCCGTATCCATTAAGTTAAACTTCGGATAAAAGAACGATACGGCAAAAAATCCAAAGCCGAACAGGCTCTCAATGATGTGAAAAGGTATGATGCCTATTGCCGTTTCCACACTGGCGCAGCAGCCGGCATACGCGCAGCCCAGCTTTCCGAACGCCAAAAAAATGAGCAGACTGGGCAAAAAAGCGTTAAGATTTTTTGCGGCGTCCATGCCCCTTGCCGTTAATGCCGTGCCGGCAACGGCCAGCAGCAGCGCGGATGTAAACAGAAAGCTAAAAATTATCCTATAGCCCTCTATGCCGTTTCTGTAGTTTATGCCTTTGCTGTGAAAATGCAGAAAAATTGAAACCGCCGCAAGAGAAACAGCTGCCGACACCGCCAATATAACCGAACTTTTTTTAAAGTGCGTATAACGGGAGGAATTTAAAAAATGCACGGCAACCGCTGCAATAAAGCCTGTGACAATTAACGCATAATACATGGCTGCGCATTCACCTCCGTTTGTATTTTTGCCGGTGTATTGAACGGCACTACTGCTTAATGATTGTTTACACAGCTTTTTAGCTGAGCGTGGCCTTGCATGGCCAGCTGATTTGTTTATTGAAGGCAGCCTTGCAGGCGCTGCAATTAAGATTATTAACGCGCTCTTGTGGATGCTCAAAACTTCTATCTATATATATTATATACAAAGATACAGGCGTTTTTATTGACGTAAGTTTACCTCTTATCAAAAAATAAAGGTATTATATCCCAAGACAAGCTCTAAAACCGCTGCCTTGCGGCGTTTTACGCAGCAGAGTTGCGGAGTATTCACCTCTGTCGGTGTCGCAAAAATGCCTTGCAAGTTTTTGCTCTTGTAATCGCGCCGAGCGCCGCAGAAAACTTACAAAAGCACCAAACCAGTTAAATTTGAATACTATATTAGTATCAAAACTTAGGAGGTTATTGATGAAAAGACTTCTCGTCTTTGTGCTCTCCGCTGTATTGGTGATGCTGAGCCTTGTCGCGTGCTCGGAAGCCACCGATGACAGTGTGATTGAAGTAAATGAGGTTACGCACTCTATATTTTATTCGCCCTTTTACCTTGCAATAGAAATGGGCTATTTTGCCGATGAGGGCATTAAAATCAGCCTTACCAACGGAGGCGGCGCCGACAAGTCAATGGCCGCCATATTGTCCGGCGACGCTCACATCGGTTTAATGGGGCCTGAAGCCGCGATTTATACCGTTACTTCTTCAGGCATAAAATCTAAATAACGCACGCAATATGCGGCATAAGCCCGTGACTTGAAATATAAACAGCGCATACAGCGTTCAAAATTATGAGCGGCAAAAAGCTTCAAGATAAAAAATAAGCCCGTAAACAAACGTTACGGGCATAGAGCGCAAAAAGTGCTGATTGATTTGTTTACTGGGCCACAAAAGGCTTGAGCTCCTTGAGCAGCTCGTCCGCATTGTCCGTATGCGCTTCAAGAACAACGGGTTTGCTCAGGTCTAAACTGAATATTCCCAATATCGACTTGGCATCCACAACAAACCGTCCGCTTCTCAAATCAATATCAAACGCGTACTTTTCCACGATGTTGACAAACTGCTTTACGTTTTCAGCCATCTTAAGGTTGATTGTAACTGATTTCATGAGTACTCCCCTCCTTATAGTCATAATGTTATTATAGCCTAATTAAAGGTTTTTAGCAAATGTTTTTAGGATTTTGTTTGCCAAATTGTTTTACTTATTTTAAATATATGTTATAATGTTTGAGGATTGTAAATAAGTCAATCGGCTCTGGCAGAAGGATATGGATTTTATGGATTTAAACCAAACCGCAACAGCTTTTAAGCAGCGGTGCGCCGATATTATTTCCAGCAAGTTTATTCTAGCCGACAAAAAAATTTCCAACCTGCTAAGGCTTGTCGCCGCTTCTCCGCAGCTTTATTCGCTGACCGAAGACTGCCTGAAGGGCTTTAATTATGAGCTGGAGTTTCTCAAAGCAAGAACGCCGTCTGATGAGGGCGCTTTTACTTTGCGTCTTCCGGAGGATAAGCAGAAGCTGGCGGCGTTTGCTTTTTGTCTGCTTGCGGAATTTGATTCCAAGGCGCGCGATTTTCAGGGATTCATGGACGTATACTTCAACCGCGGCGGCGACTATGTTGCAAGCTTTGAGGCGTTTACGTCAGATATTATCAAGCCCTATTCCGTCGCAATGACAGCGCTGCTTGCACAGTCGGCGGATAATATGGACGCTGATGCCGTGGGCGCCAAGTTTTTTGGCACAGAATTTGCGGACTTCAGCCAAAAAAGCCGTGACAGGCTGCATAAGCTGTGCAATGCGCTTATTCAAGCCGTAAATCGCGAAAAGCAGCTGCCCGAGCAGGAAAAGCAGGATATGCTCACAATGGCAAACGCTCTGCTGCACTCTGTAGAGACCGCCGACAAAAATCTTATTTACGCGCTGTATACCGGCGCAAAACACATGCTCAAGGGATTTAAAAACTGCGTTTCATTGATGAAAGACCTTGAAAAGGTGCTCAGAGAATATGGCATAATATCTCGCAAATAAATATATGTCAGAGCGCAATATAGTGCGTACAATGACACACGCAAATATTATTTGCTTGATATAATGTAATATCGGGGTGTAGCGCAGATGGTAGCGCGCATGGTTCGGGACCATGAGGCCGCTGGTTCAAGTCCAGTCACTCCGACCAAAAACCGCAAAAAGCGGTAAAAACAGGTTGAAAACGAAAGTTTTCGGAGCAGTAAAGGTAAGGTAAATACCTCTACTGCTCTTTTTTATTGTTTTTTTCGGGATTGTGATTGCTTTTTTGGGGAAAGATTTGGGAAAAGTCGTTCAGTTTCTTTGTAAACTTTTCCTCCATTTCCTTAGATATTTTTAAATAGTGTTGTATGGTTACTTCACTTGTTTTGTGCCCTGCCCAGTCCGATACAATTTTAATAGGTATTTCAGCTTCGTAGCAACGGGATATAAATGTTGTGCGTAGGTCGTGCAGCCGGTGTTTGGGGCAAACTTGCTTGAAATACTTTGTCACAGCATCGCCAAGGAAAGGAAATAGCCTGCCGTCCTCTGCCGGTGTAATTTTCTGCAATACCTTTTTTAGGTTTTCAAATATGGGTATTGTTCGGTCGGAAGTTTGTGTTTTAGTTCCCGGAATATGCAGCTTGTTGTTTTTCCAGTCAATATCACTGACCGTAAGCCTAAGAGCTTCGGAACGTCGGGCACCCGAATACAAACAGACCTTGAAGTAATCCCGATAAATTAATGGCTCAATATCTTTAAGAAATTGTCTTTCTTCTTCACGTGTGAGCGGTTGGCCTGTTGTTCTTGTGTGTTTTTTGCGTTTAATGCCCTCTGCCGGATTTCTTTGGCAAAGTCCATTTATAACTGCTTGCTTTAAACATTCTTTCAGTAAATTGTGTGCGGTCTCCCCTGTCCTCTGTTTATTGTCAATAAATTTATTGAGAAAAATTTGCACATCCATGTTTGTTATTTTGTCAAGCTCTACGTTGGGAAGTCCTTTCTTTATATGGTTTCTTATAATCCTGGTGTAAAGGTAATATGTATAATCTGATACAGTTGGTTGCTTATAAACAATAAGCCATTTGTTTAGCCATTCATGAAACTTAATAGGCTCTGGGTTGTCTTTCCTTTTCTTGTGGTTTTTTTTTGCAATCAATCCTTTGGCATATAACTTGTTTAATTCAGTTATACATTCGGCTTCTTCGGCTGAATAAATATAATGAGTTTTTCCGAGTATCATTATTCGCCCTTCAAATTGATTGCCCTTTGGGCGTACAGAGCCGCCCAGTAGCTTCGGTTTGCTTTTTGGCATAATATCCTCCTGATTAAAGACATTATCCCAAATTTCCCCAAGGTTATAAACTTTGTTTATAATACTATCGATTTTTACATTTCTTTCTTTTTTTACCTCCTTTATAATTTCCATTCCGCATTTGACTATGGTCCATGCTCTGGCCTCTATGTTGCTGCTCATCTGTAAAACCCCTTTTTACAAATGATAGACTACTAAAAAAAGTTTTTCAAGGTGTTTTCTTTTTTATCATGGAATACAATAATTCAATGAAAATTTCTTTGTCCTCCGGGTCAAGCTGATTGTATGCTTTGATTACCTCTTTTTCTTCTATAGATAAAGTAGATTCGGCTTTGATTTCTATAAATCCATAATCGTTGGTTCTTCCTATTAGTTCATCAATTGATATTTGAAAAAAATCCGCCAATTTAAGTAGTTCTAAAATATTCGGTAGACTTTTTTTGTTTTCCCAATTTGAAATATTTCTTTGGCTTACGCCTGATAATCTTGAAAGTTCGGATTGGGATAAGCTTTTTTCTTCTCTTAACATTTTTAATTGCAAATTATTCATAATTCCCTCACGAAATAAGTCTACAAAAATATTTCTAAAAAGTATTGACTTAGAAATAGTTTTCTGATATAATTATAAACGTTTAGAAATAGTTTTCTAAATAATAAAAAAGCCCATGTATCCATGTTGGGCGAAGGAGTAAAAATCATGGAAGTTAAAATTA
>CAZPMG010000047.1:0-13238 GCA_964587785.1 uncultured Clostridia bacterium | reverse complement strand
ACAAAATCAATTGAAAACAAATAAACAGTACAAACAGCGCACCGCTCTATTTCCCAATGGGAAATAGAGCGGTGCGCTGTTTGCCTATTGTTTCTTTTGCTTCTTTTCTTGTCACAAGAAAAGAAGTGGGGGTGCGGGGGCAGCGCCCCTGTGTCAATGCGTGCGGCACGAACGTCCTACCCCTGCGTCAATGCGTGCGACACGAACGTCCTACCCCTGCGTCAATGCGTGCGACACGAACGTCCTGCCCTGCGTCAATGCGTGCGACACGAACGCCCTGCGCTACTTGCGGCGCGGTTCGCGGCGCAAATATAAGCGTATCAAAATTTCATTGTGCGGTTTATTATCTCTTTGGCGGCGTCATAGCCAAGCTCCTTGAGCCGGCTGTTACGCGCGGCGACCTCGAGTATTATGGAAAGGTTGCGGCCGGGCTTTACCGGTATGGTCAGTTTGGGCAGCGTTATCCCCAAGATTTCCTCATAGGTGCGCTTGTCGCCCAGACGGTCATATGTCTTGTTGTCGTCCCAGCGCTCCATCTCGACCACCAGGTCAATCTGTTTTTCAATGAGCACAGAGCCCACGCCGTACATACTGCGCACGTCGATTATCCCTATGCCGCGAAGCTCCATAAAATATCGGATAACCTCGGGCGACGTGCCAATCAGCCTGTTGTCTATGCGCTCGATAATAACCGAATCGTCGGCTACGAGCCTGTGCCCGCGCTTAATCATCTCCAGCGCGGTTTCGCTCTTACCTATGCCGCTCTTGCCGGTGATTAAAAGCCCCATGCCGTATACGTCCATCAGCCCGGCATGGCGTGTAAGCGAGGGTGCGAGCAGCTTGTTTAGGTACATCACGAGCAGGTTTATAAGGCTGCTTGTGTTGTGTCCTGATAAAAACAGCGGAATCCTGAGCTTTTGCGCAATCTCCTCAAGCTCGGGCACTATGTCGCGGCTGCGGCTGACTATCAGGCAGGGAATCTCGTGCAACGCAAAGCCCTCAAGCTTTTTCAGGCGCTCGTCATGCGAAAAAGTGAGCAGATACTCTATCTCGGCGTTGCCCAGCACCTGTATGCGGTTTTCGCCGAAATAGTCCTTAAACCCCGCAAGCAGCAGCCCGGGGCGCGATACGTTTACTGTGTTGAGCTTGATTTTGCCCGAGCCGCCGTGCAGCGTCTCAAGCCCCAGCGCCTCGCCGAAATCCTTTACGGATACCGTCTTTTCAATATCCCAGCCTAAGTCAGACATGACAAATCCCCTTTAATGCTAAGCAGCTTGTGTATTACAGCCGATTAAAATTTGAATTGTGCCCAGATTGTGAAATAAAACAGTTTAAATTCCGTAGCGCAGTATTATGTCGGCGACGGCGTCCTCGTCGTTGGTCTTGCCCACAAGGTCGGCGGCCGCCTTGACGTCCTCAAGCGCGTTGCCTACAGCGACGCCAAGCCCGGCGGCCTGTATCATGGGCAAGTCGTTCAGGCTGTCGCCTATTGCTATTACGTCGCCGAGCGTCTTGCCTAAAAGCCCTGCCACATACTCCACCGCGCTGCCCTTGCTCACTCCCTTCAGCGCCACCTCAAAAAAGGTGGGCTTTGACAGGCAGTAATAATACCTGTCGCCGTAGAGTACCTCCAGCTTGTCCACAAGCGCGCGGCAGCGTTCGGGATAATCCATCATCATGAGCTTTGTGGGCGTAAATGCCTGCTCTTTCACTACCTCTTGAAGGGCAGCGTGCGTTTCCACTGCGGTTACTCCGCAGGCGCGCTCATACATGGCGGTGTATTCGGTGCGCGTCTTTACGTATAAAATATCGTCGTTGTATACGTGAATCTGTCCGGAGCCGCCCTCCTCCATGAGCTTGAGGTTGAACAGCGCGTCCTCTGTGGACATAGGCCTGTGCAGCAGCTGTTCTCCGCTTTCGATGTCGTTTACCATGCCGCCCTGATAGGAAATCAGATAGCCCGTCAGCCCTAAATCCTTTGCCTGTGCCAGCGCCGAGCGGTACATACGGCCGGTGGATATCAAAAACGTGCCGCCGCGTGAGGTAAAATCGGATATTGTGCGCCGCGTAAAATCAGATATGGTATCGTCCGAACGCAGCAGTGTGTCGTCAAAGTCGCTTGCAATGATGCTGTATTTTTTTTGTGTTGGCATTATAACTCCGTTATGTGCGCGCCGGTTTGTGCGCGGGGTGTGGTTAAAGTTGTCTTTTCATATAAAAAGCGCGGCGGGCTTGCGGTTATACCGAATCCCTCCGCCGCTTACGCGGTCCCCCTCCCTTTTACATGGGAGGCTTTAGAGGAAATGTGCGTATTCTGTAACCTCTTTATAAAAGGGAAAGCGCACAAAAACTCATTAGCAACAAGGGTATATTTGAACTTTAAGCGGTGTCATCGCATTAAAACTCATTTGGCTTGAAAGCACATACACTTATAAAAGTCGCGGCGACTATACCTCTTCCAGCCTTTCAAATGAGCGTATGAACGAATATGTGTTCATGTAGCCCATCATTGTGGAGGCGTCGCAGGGCAGCGACGTGCGTATCACCGCGCTGAGTATCAGACTGCCGTCCGGATGGCGTACGGTCTTAAACCGCACAAACCTGTTTGTCTTGAACACCGTGAGCAGAGTCTCTATTGCGCCCTCGCAGTAGTCCACCTCTACATTGATTATGTGGAAGTTGCGGCCTTGCAGCAGTTTTAGCGGCAGGTGCAGCATTATCTGCACAAACACCACTATCGCCGTCGCCACGCCGCCGAGCACAAGCATACCCGCGCCGATTGCCATGCCTATGCCCGCCGTCGCCCAGATTCCTGCGGCGGTGGTAAGGCCGTGCAGCGCCTCGCGCTTGTAAAATATCATGCCGGCGCCCAAAAAACCTATGCCCGAAACAATCTGCGCGGCAACGCGCGCGGTGTCGCCGCCGGTGTCGGCAAAGCCGTGCTTGGAAACCAGCATCATGAGCGCCGAACCGATTGCCACTATTGTGTGCGTGCGAAGCCCCGCCTCTTTAAGGCGCGTCTTTCGCTCTATACCTATTATCAATCCGCACGCCGCTGCAATCAGCAGGCGCATAATCATGGTTGTGTCCGACATATTTTACCTTGTGCTTGATAATGAAACCAATTGCTTATACAGTCAATTTTACAACAAAAGCCGCGCATTGTCAACAAACGGCAGTGCCGCCACGTTGACCTTATGCGCCGCTTTATAAACGGTTTAATTTATGTTTCTGCCGTGCGCGGTTTATATTCCTGCCGTGCATAGTCCGGATTTGCTGCGATGTTGTGCGCAATGTGTGCCGTGATAACTATAGCGGCATAATTATCACGGTTGATGCCTTACGGCGGTTGTCAGCGGAAAATCATTGCAGCCGCCTGCCGCGCGCCGAATATACAGCTATCTTGTCCGCAAGTATGGATATGCGTTCGTCAGTGGATGCGGAGAACATTGCGTCCTCGGGCGAGGCGGAGCGCGCGTTGCCCACCGCCGCGTATATGCCGTCCAGCAGCGGCTGATGCTCGGGCATTGTAAGTTCGGGCTCCTGTATCTGCGACTGGCGGGGATATATCGTGCCCTCGCAAAGCTCCATAAGCTCATACTCGCCGCACAGCCTGCGCAGGCGCTGCTGCTGGTGTTCGGTTATGCGCCGCGGATTGTAGGACACGGCGTTTACTCCCGCCTGCGACAGCTCAAAAAGCAAGTTGTCAAGGAAGGAATCCTCAAACTTTTCCACGCGAACCTCGCCGAGCAGCATCTGCTCAAGGTCGCCAAGGTACGGATACACAAGTATTGCGCCCGTGCGCCTTGCAAGCGACGCGGCGTCTGCCATGGTCATGCACTCGCCGTCAGCAGGCAGCGTGTGCGCGCGCACTGTAGAGGTGAGCGCGGAGGCAACGTCCGCCATGTAGTCATGCGCAAGCACGTCGCGCAGCCGCTTTTCCATGCGCACGGACAGCGGAATGGCAAGCTCGTCCGTCAAAAAGCCCAGCAGCTGCCCGCCCCTGCCTAATAGCTCTACAAGCCTGTTTGCAAGCGCGGCGGCAATGTGCTGCTCGGTCACCGCGCCGCCCTCGGATTGGCGTGATATGGGCAGTACGTCGGCGTCAAAATCCAGCGCGATTCCGTAATAAGCCAGCCATTCGTTGAGCTTTTCCGAGGACGCTCTCAGCCTTACATTGCGCTTCTCGCGCAGCGCGGCAAGCTCGCGCTCGGCGGCCTCAAAGCCCGCGGGAGGTATGGCAAACAGGCTGAGCGTCATTATCTCCGCCTGAAATGGGTTGTTTATCTTTACGCCGCGGCGCAGCGGCTTGGGAGGTTTTACGCTTATCTCCGCGCCGGCAAGCGGCAGCAGCCCGAGTATTGTGCAGCTGTCATGGAACTCTCTTGCTCCGGCAAGCGTAGCGGTGTCGGCGATTCCGGCTATCCTGCTTCCTGCAAGGTAACAGCGGTAGGCAAGCAGCGCCGGCGGCTGGCTGCCCGAGGAATAGGTGCTCTTGAGCCGCGCCTTTATGTCGCCCGGCCGCGGCTTTGGCGCAAAGAACCTGTCCTCAAGCTCTACGGACTTTAACACGCGCAGGTTTGCCATGCGCTCGCGAACGTCGGGCAGCGCAAGGTTTGCCGCAAGCTTTTCGCGCATGGACGACAGCCTCTTGCGCTCTATTACCTTGCTCTTGTAGCTGTTTTTGATAAAGTCATACGCAACCGTGAGTATTCCAAGAAGTATTGACGAGTAATAGGTCAGCACCCGCCACAGCAGCACCACCCAGAACAGCACGCCGCCAGCCATTGCTATGCCCGAGAAAGCAAAGGTAAACATGGTTTCCGCAACGCCCGCGGTGCCGGGTATGGGTATGAACGATACGCTGAAAAATTGGTACAGGTAAAGCGTAATTATGTCCAGCCACAGCCCGGCGGACGGCGGCACTCCGCCCAGCGCCAAGCACAGGAAATAGGGCACGGACAGCATTGCTAAAAGCTCTGCAAGGCACACCAGCGCAATCATGAATATGTGGAATATGCGCGAGGATATATATTTCATGGAGGACTTGAACTCCTCCACCAGCTTATACGCCTTTGCAAGCTGTTTTTCGTAATCCTTTACCAGCTTGAGCCGCACGCCAGCCCTCAGCACAAATGACACTATGCGCCCTCCGGTCTTTGGCAGCACGGTGAGCGCAACGAGCGTGAGCGGCAGTATGGAGTTGAGCGCAAGCCCGACATACGCCGCCACGGATATGGATATCTGCACGGGCCTGCCGCCCGCCACCGAGTTTAGCGCGCTGCTGTTTACGCTGAAAAGCACCAGCGAGGTGAGCAGCCAAACAAACATCTGAACAAAGTATTTGATAAGCGGTATGCTTGCCGAAGCGCCTATAGGCGTGTCATGCTTGGCAAGGTAATACATCTGATAAGGCTCGCCGCCGCTTGACAGCGGGGTTATGTTGTCGTAATAGCGGCCGAGAACGCCCAGCTTGAAGCTGAGCAGCGGACGGAATTTTTTGAGAGCAAGCCTCATTATATATGAAAACTTTAGCGCGTCAAGCAAATACATCGCCGCCACAAGCAGCAATGCAGTGCCGAAATAACCCACCTTTGCGCGGGAAAAAATCTCGCTTGCGCTCAGGCGTTCGCCCTCGCCGGGCGCGCCCACCTGCATGAGTATGACAAGGCTGATGACGCCCAGCACCAGCACCATTGCCGCCTGCAGATATTTGCGGCGCTTGCCGCGCACGTCGCGCGGCTGCACGGCCTCAACCTTTTGCTCTATGTCGAGCAAAAGCTGGGTCTCTGACGTAACGTCCTCGATGCGCCTGCGCCTGAGCCGGCGTTTTTTTTGTCTTTTGGGTGCCTGCTGTTCGGGGGAGCCGTGCTCCTCCGAGTAGCCGGGGCCTTGATTCTTTTTCAAAAGACGTCACTCCGAAAAGTAATAGAGATATGCTTACGCGGTATACCGTTTAGTATAACCGAAACTAACTTAAAATATGGCAAAAAACGGAATGTTGTAAAAATTTTCCGCAGCAATCCGTATCAAGCCTTTGGGTTTGCCGCCTTTTGCGCCTTTAGCCTGCCGTCGCCGCTGAGTATGGTCTTGCGTATGCGCACGTTCTGCGGCGTGATTTCCAGCAGCTCGTCGTCGGCTATGAATTCTATCGCCTCCTCAAGGCTGAAGCGGCGGGGAGTGTTTAGCCTGAGCGCGTCGTCAGAGCCGGATGCGCGGATGTTTGTCACGTGCTTTTTTTTGCACACGTTCACGCGGATGTCCTCGTTCTTTGGCGACATACCCACCACCATGCCCTCGTATACCTGAGTGCCCGGGGTTATGAACAGCGTGCCGCGGTCCTGCGCAGAATGCAGACCGTAAGTCACCGCCTCGCCGGTTTCATACGCAACAAGCGAACCAGTGCGGCGGCGGGGCATATCGCCCTTTACCGGCTTATATCCGTCAAACAGCGGGCTGAGCACGCCCTCGCCCTTTGTGTCCGTCAAAAACTGGCTCTTGTAGCCAAGCAGGCCGCGCGCGGGCACGGAAAACTCAAGGCGTATCCTGCTGCCCATGGGCGTCATGTGCAAGAGCTCGCCCTTGCGCTCGCCCATGCCCTCCATTACCGCGCCCACGCAGGACTGCGGAACGTCAGCCACCAGCCGTTCAAACGGCTCGCACAGCACTCCGTCCTCCTCGCGGAATATTACGCGCGGCGTGCCCACGATAAACTCGTAGCCCTCGCGCCGCATTGTCTCTATGAGTATGGAAAGGTGCATCTCGCCCCTGCCCAGCACACGGAAGGAATCTGCGCTTCCAGTATCCAGCACACGCAGCGACACGTCCTTTAAAAGCTCGCGCTCCAGCCGCGCCTTAAGGTGGCGGGTGGTCACAAACTTGCCCTCTTTGCCGGCAAAAGGCGAATCGTTTACGGAAAACACCATCTCCATGGTGGGCTGGCTTATCCTTGCAAAGGGCAGCGGCTGCGGGTCGTCCGCCGGGCATACGGTGTTGCCGATGTTTATGCTCTCCGCGCCGGTAAAGCACACAATGTCGCCCACTGACGCGCTCTCTGTCTGCACCTTGCCAAGCCCCTCAAAGCCGTAAAGACCGGCGATTTTGGCGCGGTAAGGCTGCACCCTCTCAAGGGCGTCGCACACCGTGACCTCCTGCCCTGCGCGCAGAGTGCCGCGCTCTATGCGGCCTATGCCGAGCCGCCCCACATAGTCGCTGTAATCCACAGAGGACACCAGCAGCTGAAGGGGCGCATCCGCCTCGCCCGAGGGCGGCTTTACATGATTGATTATCGCCTCGAACAGCGGCGCAAGATTTTCGCCCTTTGCCGTCGGGTCCGCCGACGCCCAACCGTCTCTGCCCGAACAGTATATTATCGGGCTTTCAAGGTGCTCGTCGCCTGCGTTGAGGTCGATTAAGAGCTCCAATATTTCCTCTGCGATAAATTCCGTGCGCGCGTCCGGGCGGTCAACCTTGTTGACCACGATTATTATCTTGAGGTCAAGCTCAAGCGCGCGCTCAAGCACGAACCGCGTCTGAGGCATGGGGCCTTCTGCCGCGTCCACAAGCAGCAGCACGCCGCCCGCCATCTTGAGCACGCGCTCTACTTCGCCTCCGAAGTCCGCGTGCCCGGGCGTGTCGATTATGTTTATCTTTACGTCCTTGTAGTGAGCGGACGCGTTTTTTGCCAGTATGGTTATGCCGCGCTCGCGCTCTAAGTCGCCCGAGTCCATTATGCGCGTATCAACGTGCTGGTTGTCGCGGAAAACCCCGCCCTGACGGAGCATTCCGTCTACAAGCGTGGTCTTGCCGTGGTCTACGTGCGCTATTATTGCGATGTTCCTCAAATCATGCCGTGTTGTCAAAGTATGCCTTACCTGTAAATAGAGTGTGTAAAATCCGATGTCTGCATTAAAGTGACTGACACCGGGCTTTAAAGTTAATTATACCACAAAATACCCCTGCTATGCAATCAAGCGCAAAGGCAGGCGGAAAAAAAACGTAAAAGCGTTCAAATGCAAAAAGTTGAGCAATGCCAAATCACGCCCGATTTCGGGCGTGATTTGGCATTGCGACATTTTTATTTTCTTTAAAAGAAAAGCAACATAGCAGTCACTGTTAATGTCATGCACAGCAATTATTTAGTTTACTGCAAAAACCGCAAAAGCAAACAACCAAAAGTCTTAGTTTTTGACTATGGGGTCTTTGTTTATAAACAGCAGTCCCAACGTGTTTTTGCCGCAGTGGCAGTTTACCGTGGCGCGCGCCTGAGTGTTGTAAAGTTCTTTAAACCCGAACTCCTTTTTGACCTTTTCCATAATCGAAAGGTGCAAATCGCTTGTCATTACCGAATTGGTAAAGAACGCGCGCGTGAGGTCGGGGTTAAAATTTTGCTTCAGATAGTCAATGTAAGCCGGCCACACCCTGTCAAGGCCGCCGCGGAATTTGCCGCCCACCTTTATGAAACCGTCTTGCAGCTGGAGCATGGGATGAATTTTAAGTAGGTTTGCGCCCAGCAATTGCAGCCCAGAGCACCGCCCGCCCTTATACAGATATTCCAGCGAATCCACAACAAACGACGCCTGCACAAATGGCGCGGTGTTGCGGCATTCCTCGGCAATCTGCGCGGCGGTAAACCCTTTTTTGGCAAGGTCCACTGCCTTAAACAGCAGCAGCGCCGTGCCTGTAGACAGCGAATGCCCGTCTATCACGTGCACGTCCTTTAGCTCTGCGGCCGCGGTGACGGCGTTTTGGTGGCAGGCGGAAAGCTTTGCCGAGATGCTAAAGTGCAGTATGCTGTCGCCCGGACTGCGTATGCTCTCAAAATGCTCCTTGAACGCATACGAGCTGACCGCGGACGTCTTGGGCATTATCTTGGTTTTTTCCACAAACTCATAGATTTCCTCGGGGGAAATATCCACGCCGTCCGCCCTCTCCTCATTGCCGAGTATTATGGCTATAGGTATGATTTTTAAATCCAGTTCCTTGATCAGTTCGTCGGTCAAATCCACCGCCGAGTCCGCCGAAAAAATAATTTTTCCCATGTTTTCCTCCTGATTTTTGTTTCAAACGCTGCCCGTGTTGCTGCGGCAATGGCCGCGGTATGCTGACGCACAGGCACGCCTTAAATAAATTGTGTTAAATTTAATCTGCAATCGTTATGCTCAAACAGCCAAAGTTTGTTTGCTTGCAGCCCATTGCGCCGCCGCAAAAAACTCTCCGCCGCGCGGAAGCATTGCACTTTTACCGTAACTGTAATCCGTCATAAAATTTGTATGCATGCCGCTGCGGTCAATGCGCAGTATTACCCTGCCCACCACGTCGTCATGCTTGAGCGGCCCGAGATAGCGGCTGTCCTGGCTGTCGTTGCGGTTGTCGCCCATTACAAAGACCTCGCCCTCGCCCACCACGCCGTATATGCGGTTATCCTCATTCATATCATCAAGTATATACGGCTCGTCGCGCAGCACGGTTTGCTCGCCGTCTCTGAGCAGATACACGCAGTGTTTTTGCGCAGCCGCGTCAAACTGTATGCCCACGGTGTCGCCGGGCAGGCCTATCACGCGTTTTATAAGCTGCTTATTAAGCTGCTTGGAATAGACAATGACGACGTCGCCGTAAGTGTACTCGGCGGTCTTGAGCACTAACACCATGTCGTTGTTGCTGTTCGAGCTGCGCCTGCCGAAGAACAGCCGGTACAGCAGCGACCCGCCCCCGTCTTGCTCTCCGTCGCTCTGCGGCTGGTTGAATGACGGACGCATGGACGCGCCGTCCACCTCTATGAGCGCCAGCAGATATTTGGGTACGAAAAAATTTATGACCACTATAAATAGGGCAAGAACGGTCAAAAACAGCAGGTCGCCCCTCAGCTCGCGCTGCGGGTCCTGTCTGTATTCTATTTCCTTTGGGTCGAATGTAAACGGTTTCATATATACCCGCCGGCTTAAATGTCCGGCTCAAACTGTCTGCCGCAAGCTGACAACGCTTGCTTTATATTATGTTGCCTGTTTTTGATTAACGCATCTTCTCTAAAAACTGAGACGATATTTCGGTTGCAATTATTATTAATATGTGAATAAGCCGCGCCTTATACCCACAGCATATTGTTGAGCAGCACGCGCCCGTCCGCGCGGAAAGCTATCATGGACAGGCTGGCAAAGCTTTTGAGAGCAATGCCGTCCTCGGCTTTAAACTCCGTGCTGCGGCAGGTTATCGGCTGCCAGATATCACCGCCCAGCAGCGAGAACTCCGCGCGGTAGCGGCGGCGGTTTTCCGTGCCGGGGCCGTCGAACAGATAGACCTCCAGCTTTTGCGGCTGAGCCGAGTGAATGTCAAACCGCAGCAGGCTGTCCTCTGCGGCGCGGTAGGGCTGCGCGCCCACCTTGTACGTTGCAAGCGCGCCGTAGTGCGTGGCTATGCCCTTTATGCCCAGCGGCCCCTCCTCCATCGTCACCGCCGACTCGCCCAAAAACATCTCGGGGAGAAACTGCGGCCCGTCAATTAAAAAGCTGGTAAAGCTGTCCTCACCCATTGCCGACTGGTAGATTATCTTGCCGGTAGTGCGGCAGGAAGCGCCGAAATCAATGTCGTACTGCTCTATGGGCGTGCCCGACAGCGTAAATCCGCCGGCATGGGTTATGTGCGGAAAGGCAATTATCTCTGAAACTCCGCACGCGGGCGACAGCAGCGCCTCAAAACCGCCGTTTTCGGCGCGGTGCAGCTTTAGCTTTGTCCAGTCGCGCCGCATGGGGCTTTCCGACGGCAGGCTGTAAAATATGCGGGCGTCCTCTACCTCGTGTTCGGGATCCGTCCACACGCGCAGCGTGCAGCCGTCGGCGGTGCGCTCAAGCGACGCCTTGGGCGGACGGGGAAGCTTTACGCTCTCGCCGGCAACGTAGCTCTTTAAAAAAGTGCGCATACACCGGGAGCTCATGTCGCCGAGCAGCCCTGAAAACCTGGGCGAAAACGCGTATACAAGCGGTACGCCCGCCGGCACGCGCGACAGCGTGTCATATGCGCGGTCCATGGGCGTGCAGTCGTCGTTTGTGGAGGAGAGGAACAAAAAAGGCACGCGCACGTGCGCGGCATAGCTCTCGCCGGCGATGCCCGCAAGGTAGCGCTGCATCTCCTCGGACATGGCAACCGCAGACAGCGGCTGTCCGTGGCTTACGCCGCGATAGCGCTCCCAGCCCGCATAAAACAGCGACACCGCCGCGCACACGCGGCTGTCTGACGCCGCAAGATGCCATGCGATTAAGCCGCCCATCCTCACGCCCAGCACTCCCACCGGGCTATTTGGAAACAGCTCGTTCGCCAGCGAAACCGCATAGCGCGCCGCGCCCGTCCACTCGTACCAGCAGTTTTGTTTGGCGGTGGCGTCGCAGTGGCCGTAATTCCTGCCCGCGCGCGCGTAGTTTGCGTAGGAGATTGACTCAGGATACAGCGTAAACCTGCCCTTTGGGCGCTCGCCGCAATAGTCAAAGCAGATTGCCGCAAAGCCCTGTGAGCAGAAAAAATTTATCAAATCGGACGCGGGCCCGCGGCCTACGTCGCCGGCTATCACCAGGCAGGGCGGATTAACTGCGCCCTCGGGAGCTCCCACGGCGGCAAAAATGCGCGGCCTGCCCGCAGGCGTCTGCCTGCCGGAAAAATACAGCTCGCGCACATATATGCCCTCATTTTTTTGCTCGCGCACCACGGTGACGTCCAGCGGCTGGCCGCTGTCAAAGTCCTCCCATAGTGTTACCGGCGTATAGATATTATAACTCAAACTAAAATTCCTTGCCCGCATAATGCAGGCCGATGTCACATAAGTTCAAAGGCGTAAATTGGCTTTCAGGCCTCTGCCCGGGCCATTGCGGCCGCCTTTCGTACACCTCTTATTTTTGCGCTCAGCTTGCCCGACACAGAAAACAGAGTAAGTATCTTGTCTGCCTCTCCTGCCGCGCGCGCACCTATTACCAATGCCGCATCCCGGGCACAACTAATGTAACATATTTTAACACAACCGCAGCTTTTATGCAATCAAAGCGCA
Organism: uncultured Clostridia bacterium; assembly: GCA_964587785.1. Taxonomy (GTDB): domain Bacteria; phylum Bacillota; class Clostridia; order Christensenellales; family HGM11417; genus CAZPMG01. The sequence goes on along the minus strand of CAZPMG010000047.1, from coordinate 1,207 downwards.
AAGCCCATGTTTTTTAAGCGTAAGTGATTTATCGACGGTCAGGCGGTTTTTCCTGTACGCTTGATGCCGGCGGTTATCCGCCTTACGATGTCGGGTGCGTGGATTATTGCCATAAACAATACAAAGCCCGCGCCCAGCAAAAACATATGGTGCAGCGGCGCAGTGTCTATGGGCAGCGGGTTTACGCGCGTGTACATATGGTTTGCGCCGGGCGTTATCCATTCGTTTGCTACCTCGGCATATACCAGCAGCAAGGCCATTGCCGCAAACGGACGGTAAATTTTTGCCACGTCAAAGCGGTATCTGTCCGCCGCCGCGGAGAGTACGGGTATATAAATAAGCAGTATATGCACAATCATGGACTCAAGCTTGTTGAAGTTTATGGAATTTCCGTCAAAAACCCAATCCGCATATCCCAATGTCACCGTGCCGCCAAATACCGCAAGCGGATATATAAAGCTATTTAGCCTGTGCGTGCGGAACAGTACGGTAAACGGAAGCACATAGGACATTATGGTGCACAGCTCATAGGGGATTATTCGCGCAAAGGAGTTTTCCCACACAAAGGGATACATTATAAAATATTTTACAAACCTGAGCACAAGCATGGTTACGGCAAACACCGTGAGCGCGATATCCGCAATCCGCTTGTGCCGCTTTAGCACGGGATACAGCGCGGCAAGCAGCACAAACGTCAGCGTTATCCAAAGTATGTGCTTGATTCCGAACAGCCCGTTCGCGGCGTCGGCGTATGTCTTTCCCTCAAAAAAATCCAAAAAAGCCTGCATGGCCCCCTCCTTCGGCAACATTTTGACTGATATCCACGCTTTAGCGGCGCGTAATAACTTTGCTGTAAACATATCTGCCGCTGTAATGCGGAAAGATTTTAAGTTTAGCTGTATGTTAGATTTTTAGTATAGCTTGTAGATAAGTTTTTCAGTATAGCTTGTATGTGCGGAAATCTTTTTTACTGTCATAAAAACGCCCGGTGCGGCTCATTTGCCGCCCAGCAGCTTTTTGAGCCTTTGCTCGGCCGCGTCCGCAAGCTCGGCGGGCGTCTTGTTTAATGCAGCAAGCGCGTCGTATGGCACGCATCCAAGCGCGCTCTCAAGCTTATCTATGCGCGCGCCGTATGCCTGTTCGTCAAGCTTTCCCCCGTCCGCCCTGTAGCGGCGGAAAAGCTCGCGACGGGGCAGCCGCACATAGA
>CAZPMG010000046.1:0-13407 GCA_964587785.1 uncultured Clostridia bacterium | reverse complement strand
CAATGATAAATCCTCTTGCTCATCGGGTATTTGCTTTGCTAAGTTGCCCATGCCCATAAGTTGTAATATAAACAAACTCAGCGCAGGGAGTATTAGCGTAAATATCAATAGCGAAAGATTTTTGACTATGCCTATACACAGCACGGGCAGTAAAAATGTGTGAGATACGCTTCCTGCAATATCATCGGCAAACAAGCTTACGTCATAGAAAGGCTTGCCGTCCGTCTTGTCCTCATCTGTGCGTATGACATAGTAGTCGCGCCCCTCGTATCCCTCGTCGCCCTCGGTGACAAACCCAATCAAACGTCCGGCGCCTATGCGCTGCGAGCCGCCGCTCTTGTAGCTGAATATTATTATATCGCCATCAACCTCACCCACCGCCGCGGCTGCATTGTCAAACGGCTCAAGCACTGACAGGCTGTAATGCGGCAGGCTCTTTTGCATTAAATCCGTGGGCTGCATAAACATCTGCCTGCCCAAAAACTCATGCGGCTTTCCGTCTGTCTGCCCCAGCACAAAGACCAGGAACGTAACCAAAGACACGCTTATAGTGACGAGAAAATACGCCACAAACGCAATCTTTGCGCCGAATATAATTCTGCGCGCTATCCTGCGGTTTTTTTGACTTTTTTGGCTTTGCTCCATGTGTATCCTTAAAAAAGCAAGGCGGCCTTTTTAAAAAAAACCGCCTTGCTGTACAGCCCGAAACAAACTTTTCATGGCTGATAATTACATATTGCCCCGTAGAGCATGGGACGCTTAAGGCAACCGCAAAGCGGACGCACAGACTAAATTTTACAGCTTTTTTATGAACTTAAACAGCCTGCGCCACCTGCGGAAGCGGCAGCGGGAGATTCTTATGCGCGGATACCTTCTGACCTCATATACCTTAATATGCTTGGCAATCTGCTCACGGAAATCAGCGGGCAACGTGCGCGCGTAATTTTTGGAGAACTGCTCAATATCGGATACAAGCGTCTTTGAATTAATCACAAAATCAGGTGAGGTAACAGCGCTTATGTAATGTGAGGCCGCGCGCTTGAACCACTTGGTGGGAACCAACGCTTCAAAATTGCGGTTTTTGCCCACAATCGAGGACAACTTGATTACCCTGTAAGCAAGGTTTTGATACAACCCTGTCTTGAGACGCTTTGCGGCGGCCAGGCCTTCCTCTGTGGAGGGCAATATGACGTAGGGCAGCTTGCCCTCGTACGCAAGCAGCTTCGCCGCCTTTTCCATGCCGCTAAGATCCGTGGGGATAAACACTATCTCACGCGAGTTATAGAGCCAGCCGCCCGCGCTTAAGTAGTTTTTGATTATGTCAAGATAATACGCATCTGCGGTTTCAGGCACAAGCACGGGCACAAATGCGGTAAACTTTACTTCGTTTACCGACAGGCCGAATGCCGAAAACACCGCTTGCAGAGAGAGAGCGTTTGTGTTGTCGGGATTTTGCTCAAGCGAATTGGAGACCACGGAGAAGTTGCGTGCGTTGCGGTAGACCGTGCGCACGCCGTTCAGCCCGCCCGCCTGCACGATGCCGGGGTTGGGCGTTGATAAAATAATTTTTGTGCTTTGAGAAAGCGTCTGCAAAAAGCCGGCGAGCTGCTTGTGCAGATCGGGGCTGATTGCCATGCCGTTATCCTCAAACAGCAGCACCGTGGAGGTGAATATATTGGAAATTTCCACCGAGTAAATGAGGAAGAAAGACAGCATCCACTGCATACTTACGCTGTGGTTTTGAAGCTCAATGTTTGCGCCGCTCTGGTCGGACACAAAAAACTTAAGCTCTGTGTCGGTAAACTGAATCTGCACGCTCACGGGATACTGCGTCCAAAGCTTGCTGAACTCGGCAGAGAGCCGCTGGCAGCCCTCTTTTATCAGCGGTGCATAATATTCCTGATTTGCCTCTATGGCATCTTTTATGTCAACCGGATAGAGCTTTTTGAGCGTTTTATCCTCTCTCAGCGTGCGTACTTCTTTGAGTAGACGGGTTGAGCTTACGCCTATGTAACTTAAGATAATGCGCAGCGAGCGCGAGAGTGATTTGCTTACGGCGTTATAACCGAAGCGGTTGAACCTGCGCAGTATGGAGGGCAGGTAGATGTTGGAGTCAAGATTGCCGTAGTTGCCGTAGTAAGCGAACGTGGGCAGCATCTTTGACAGTGTGGGCGTGAGAGCCTTTACCTGCTCGTCGGGAAAGGCGGGGTCAAGCGCCACCTTGAGCTCACCCGCATAGTTGCGGGCGGCATAGATTTTGTCGGCGCGCGCCGCAAGCGGAAGAAGCTCGGCTACCGCCGCTCTTACCTCGTCGCTTGCCGTAAAGACGGCCTCAACAAAGTTTACGTTGTTTTCTGTTGCCTGCGGATTGCCTGCGGGAGCGTCGGATTCCGGCCGCACCCTGCCCGCCCTTGTCAGCGGGTTGAGCTTCCAAAGCGCAGTGAGCAGGTTTGTCTTGCCCGCGCCGCTGGAGCCTATCACTGTGGTCAAGTCCGCAACGTCTACCCACCCGCTGTCGGAATATGACCGGTAATCTTTCACCCTGAACTGAATCAGCTGCATGAATATACCCCCAAAGTATATTTACGCTGATGGCCCGGTTGCAAGCCCAAATCAATGCAACAGACACATAAGCATAGTTTAATTTATTGTAACACCAATTGACAAAAAAATCAATGCTTTTTCTATTTATTGCCGTCCTTTATTACTAAATATATACGAAGCGGGCAAAGTTATGCCTGTGCTGCCGCTCATTGCGCAGGCTTAAAACGCGCCGGACAGGCAGCGGCGCAGCCTGCTTTGCCGTTTAAGCCTCACAATCTTGCGGCATTTTTCAATATTCTATGACGCCCTCGTATACCAGCCTTGCACTGCCGGTAAGCGTTATGCCCTCGTCGGTATAGTTGACAATCAGGTCGCCTCCCCTCACCTTTACGGTGACGTCGGTGCCCTTTGCGCAGTAACCGTTTTCTGTTGCCGCAACCACAGCCGCACACGCGCCCGTGCCGCAGGCCAATGTCTCGCCGTTGCCGCGCTCCCATACGCGCATTTTTATGGTATTTTCATTGACCACGCGTATGAACTCGGTGTTGACGCGCTCAGGGAATATGTCGGCATATTCAAATTTAAGCCCCAGCCTCTCTACGTCCACGCCGTCCACGCGGTCAGAAAATATCACGCAGTGCGGATTGCCCATGGACACGCAGTTTATGCGGTAAGTCGTGCCGTCCAAGGTATAGGGATGGTTTATCACCTTGTCCTTGGCAATGCTTACGGGTATCTTTTTGGGGCTTAGCTCGGCCTTGCCCATGTCAACCATTACCGAGCGCACCTCTCCGCCGTGCGAGAAAAGCTTTATAAGGCGGATTCCGCTCTTTGTCTCTATGTGCATCTCCTGCTTTTTTACTATGCCCTTGTCAAACAGGTATTTGCCCACGCAGCGTATGGCGTTGCCGCCCATTGCGCCCTCGCTGCCGTCCATGTTGAATATCCGCATACGCGCGTCGGCCTTGTCAGAGCCCTCAATCAGCACGATTCCGTCGCCGCCTATTCCGTAATGGCGGTCGGAAAAGGTTATTGCAAGCGATTCCGGACAGGATATGCGGCCGTCAAAATTGTCAAAGTATATATAGTCGTTACCCAGCGTCTGCATCTTGGTAAAGTACAGCTTTTCGCGCGATTTACGCATATTGTTGATGTCTACCAGCTCGGTGTTGCTCTGGTTGTATCTGCTTGCAATAATGTCGGCAAGTGCGTTTGCCGTGTCAAGCGAGGTCAAGCACGCTACCCCTTGAAGCAGCGCGCGCTTGTGCAGGCGAATAAAATCGTTTACCGAATCCTTGCCGCTGGGCGTAGTATAGATAATATAGTTTATCTTGCCCTCGTCAATCAGCGACAGCACGTGCGGGTCGTCGCACAGCTTGGGCACTACATTGCAGTCAACGCCTATCTGCGAGATTGCGCCCGCCGTGCCCTCGGTGGCATAAATGCTCAGCCCTAAGTCCCAAAACTTTTTGGCTACCTGAATGATTTCAAACTTGTCGGGGTCGTTTACGCTTATATACACGCCGCCGACCATAGAGCGGTGTCCGTGGTTTACAAACCGGAAACCCGCAGACAGCAAGCCCTTGAACATTGCCTCTTCCAAGGTCTTGCCAACGCCCAGCACCTCGCCGGTAGACTTCATCTCCGGACCGAGCAGCGAGTTTGCGTCGCTCAGCTTTGCAAAGGAAAACACCGGCACCTTTACCGCAACATACGGCGACGACGGATAAAGCCCCGTGCCGTAGCCAAGCTCCGGGAGCGTCTTGCCTGCCATTACCTTGGTGGCAATCTCCACCATGGGAACGCCGGTTACCTTGCTGATATAGGGTATTGTGCGCGATGCGCGGGGGTTTACCTCTATCACGTAAAGCTCGTTATTGTATACAAGATACTGAATGTTTACAAGGCCGCGCGTGCCCATTGCAAGCGCCAGCTTTTGAGAGCTTTCGGTGAGCTTTGACAGCAGAATATCGTTTATGTTATAGGGCGGATACACGGCTATTGAGTCGCCCGAATGTACGCCCGCACGCTCAATATGCTCCATTATACCGGGAATCAATACGTCCTTGCCGTCGGATATTACGTCCACCTCAAGCTCTCTGCCCATCATATATTTGTCTACAAGCACGGGGTTTTCAATCTTTTGGCGGAGTATTATCTCCATATACTGCCTAACGTCCGCGTCGCTGTAGGCAATAATCATATTCTGTCCGCCGATAACGTAGGACGGGCGCACCAGCACGGGATAGTCAAGCGTGTTTGCCGCGGAAACCGCCTCTTCAAGCGTCATTGCCGATATGCCCTTGGGGCGCTTGATATCGAACTTTTCCAGCAGCTTGTCAAAGCGCGCGCGGTCCTCTGCCATGTCTATGCTGTCTGCGGACGTGCCCATTATGTTTACGCCCTGCTCGCTCAAAAACTTGGTGAGCTTTATTGCCGTCTGCCCGCCAAACGCCGCGACAACCCCGTAAGGCTGTTCTGTGCGGATGACGTTCATTACGTCCTCGGGCGTAAGCGGCTCAAAATAAAGCCTGTCGGCGGTGTCAAAGTCGGTGGATACGGTTTCGGGGTTGTTGTTTATAATCGCAACCTCATAGCCAAGCTGCTTGAGCGTCCACACGCAGTGCACGGAGGAATAGTCAAACTCTATGCCCTGCCCTATGCGTATCGGGCCTGAACCAAGAACTATTACACGCTTTTTTGCGCCGTTGTAATCGATAAATCCGCGCGCTTCGTCCTCGCTGCCGTATGTGGAATAAAAATACGGCGTCTGCGCGGAAAACTCGGCAGCGCAGGTGTCCACCATGCTGTAGGAGGCGGATTGAGGATTGCGGATTTTTTGACCGGAGATGCGCTCAATCGCAGCGTCGGTAAAGCCCAGCCGCTTGCCCTTGAGATAAAGCTCGTCGGTCAGCTCTTTTTCGCTTATGTCCGATTCATACTGCGCAAGCCCCTTTAGCTTGAACAAAAACCAGCGGTCTATTTTGGTTATATCAAATAATTTGTCACAGGTTACGCCGCGCTTTATCAGCTCGTACGCGGCAAACAGCCGCTCGTCTGTGGGCGTGCTTATGAGCGCAAGCAGCTGCTCGGTGTCCATGCGCAAAAACCTGGGCAAATTCAACGTATCCAGCGATATTTCCGCGCCGCGCACTGCTTTCATGAGCGCCATTTCAAACGAGGGCGCAATGGACATAACCTCGCCCGTTGCCTTCATCTGCGTGCCCAGGCCGCGCCCGGCGTGCACAAACTTATCGAACGGCCATTTGGGGAATTTTACCACCACATAGTCAATCGCAGGCTCAAAGCACGCATAGGTCTTGCCGGTGATTTCGTTGAGAATTTCGTCAAGGCGATAGCCTATTGCTATCTTTGTCGCAACCTTGGCTATGGGATAGCCCGTTGCCTTTGACGCAAGCGCGGACGAGCGCGAAAGGCGGGGGTTGACCTCTATTACGGCGTATTCAAAGCTGTCCGGATGCAGCGCAAACTGGCAGTTGCAGCCGCCCTCGATTTCCAGAGCGTTTATTATCTTGAGCGCGGCATTCCTGAGCGTTTGAAACTCTTTGTCCGCAAGCGTGACAGTGGGCGCAACCACAATGCTGTCGCCGGTATGCACGCCAACGGGGTCAAGGTTTTCCATGCTGCAAACCGAGACGGCGTTGCCCGCACCGTCGCGCACGACCTCAAACTCAATTTCCTTCCAACCGGATATGCACTTTTCTATCAGCACCTGATTTATGGGCGAGAGCATAAGACCGTTTTTGGCGATTTCGCGCAGCTCGGCTTCATCCGCCGCCACTCCGCCGCCCGCGCCGCCAAGCGTAAACGCCGGCCGCACTATCACGGGATAGCCTATGCGCGCCGCCGCCTCCGCCGAGTGCGCAACTGTAGTGGATATTTCCGAGGGAATCACAGGCTGCCCAAGCTGCTCCATGGTCTGTTTGAACAGCAGCCTGTCCTCTGCTTTGTCAATGCTCTCGGCGGTAGTGCCAAGCAGTTTTACGCCTGCCTTTTCCAAAAAGCCGGACTTTGAAAGCTGCATGGCAAGCGTTAATCCTGTCTGCCCGCCCAGCGTGGCAAGCATACTGTCCGGCTTTTCCTTTTCTATTATGCGCATCACCGTCTCTACAGTGAGCGGCTCTAAGTAAATTTCGTCGGCAAGCGCGCTGTCCGTCATTATTGTGGCCGGATTGGAGTTTATCAGCACCACGTCAAGGCCGGCGGCCTTGAGCACGCGGCAGGCCTGCGCGCCTGCGTAGTCGAATTCAGCCGCCTGACCTATTACTATGGGCCCGGAGCCTATGACAAGCACCTTTTTTATGTCTTTATTCAGCGGCATACTTTAAACTCCTCCATGACACTTAAAAATTTGTCAAACAAAAACTCGGTACTGTGAGGCCCGCCGCCCTCATCGGGGAAAAACTGAACGGAAAGCGTCGGCGAATTTAAGTACTGCACGCCCTCGCAAGTACCGTCATTTACGTTTACAAAGCTCTCAAACGCAGTGCCGCCGGGCAGTGTGTCTGCCGCAACTGCATAGCCGTGGCTTTGGGCGGTTGTATAAATGCGGCCTGTCTGCGTGTCTCTCACCGGTTGGTTTGCGCCGCGGTGACCGTATTTGAGCTTGTGCGTGCGCGCGCCGTGGGCAAGTGCCAGCAGCTGATGCCCGAGGTCTATTCCGAATATAGGAAGGTGGCCTGTAAGCCTTTTTAGCTCGGCAATTATATCTGAGTTTGCCGACGGGTCGCCCGGGCCGCCGGACAGCATCAAGCCGTACGCATTAAGTGCCTTTATCTGCTGAGCGGTGTAATGTGCGGGAACGCGCACGACTGAGCAGCCGCGCGCAAGCAGCTTCTCAGTCAGGGACTGTCTGCAACCAAAGTCCCATACGGCAACCTTGAACTTTGCGTCTTCCCTCTCTATATGCACGGGCTGCTTGCAGGTAACGCTCTGCACGGCGTTTTGCGGTTTATGTTCACGCATACGCGCCGCGGCGCTCTCTATGCCCGCCTCGTCTGTAATCACTGCGTTCATAGTTCCGTTTTCGCGTATAACCCTTGTCAGGCTGCGGGTGTCAACGCCGTACACACCGGGTATATTGTTTTGCTTTAAAAACTCGTCAAGCGTCATTTGGTTTCTGAAGTTTGAGGGCTGCTCGCAGTACTCGCGCACCACGTACGCAGACAGCGCAGGCGCGCTGCTTTCAAAGTCCTCAGGAATAATCCCGTAATTGCCTATCAGCGGAAACGTCTGCAGCACTATCTGTCCGCAGTAACCGGGGTCGGTCAGTGTCTCGACATAGCCTGTCATGCCCGTGGTAAATACCAGCTCACCCACAGCGCCGACGCGTGCGCCGAACGGCCTGCCCGCAAACACCTGTCCGTTTTCCAGTACGATAAAAACTTTTTCCATTAAAGCCTCCTCCGGCCTTTTTACAATTTACATTGCCGGAATATATGGTTTGCCGCATATGCCGCAGCAGCTTGTGCAAAATTTTACGGTTAGCATCTATTTGGGTATCGAACGGCTGTTAACTGTATATCAGTTATCTGTTGTATATCAGTTATCCGTGCCGCCCAAGAGTTTTACCAGCACGGCCTTTTGAATGTGCAGCCTGTTCTCTGCCTGATTAAAAATTTCGTCGGCGTGCGCTTCCAACACTTCCCCGGTGATTTCCTCGCCGCGGTGTGCGGGCAGGCAGTGCAGCACAATTGCATCGGGCTTTGCGGCAGACATCAGCTCACTATTTACCTGATAACCCTCAAAGGCAGCCTTTCTGGCGGCAGCCTCGCCCTCCATGCCCATGGACGCCCATACGTCGGTATAGATGACGTCTGCGCCGGCAGCAGCTGCAATCGGGTCGTGGACAATCTCAAGGCTGCCCTGCTTTTTTGCCCACTCGGTTATTGCCGCGTCGGGCAGGTAGCCCTCAGGACAGGCAATGCTCACCTGCATTCCGCACTTTATCCCGCCCACAATCAGAGAGTTTGCCATATTGTTGCCGTCGCCCACATAACACAGCTTTAAGCCGCGTATGCTTCCCTTGTATTCGCGCACGGTCATTAAATCGGCAAGCACCTGACAGGGATGCGCATAGTCGGTAAGCCCGTTTATTACGGGAATACTGCCGAACTTTGCAAGGTCTTCGACCTCCTGCTGCGCAAATGTGCGTATCATAATTCCGTCAAGATAGCGGGAAAGCACCCTTGCGGTGTCCTGAACCGGCTCGCCGCGGCCTATCTGCAAGTCGTTTGAGCTTAAAAACAGTGCATAGCCGCCGAGTTCGTACATGGCGACCTCAAAGGACACTCTGGTGCGCGTGGAGGATTTTTGAAAAATCATGCCCAGCGTCTTGCCCCTGAGGTGTTTGTGCTCAATGCCGTGCGCCTTGTCGTATTTAAGCTGGTCGGCAAGGTTTAAAAGGCCGGTTATCTGCGATGCAGACAGGTCGCCAAGTTTCAACAGATGCTTCATTTGTTACTTCTCCGCTGTATGGATTTGCCGCAAAAACGGCAGTGTTTGCAAGTAGAGTTTATATGAATGCCGCGCCGTGTCTAACCTTATTATATAAGAGGTTAAATTTACCATGCAGCACTCTGCCTATGCTATGCAAAAAGCGTAAAATGAACTGAATCATTTCACGCCCCTGTCAGCACATTTTTTAAAATTGAAAGCCCTTCGTCAAGCTCACCGAGCGTAATATTGAGGGGAGGCAGAAACCTGAGCTTTGTCTTTGCGGTAAGCACCAGCAGGCCTTGCTCAAGGCATTTGTCCGCAATAGCGCGCGCGCCCGTTTCAATGCCAAGTTCCGCGCCCAGCATAAGTCCCATGCCGCTGACGCTTGCGATGCCCAAAGTATCTTGCAGACGGTTTTTGAGATATTCGCCCTTTTGGCTGACTTCCCGCAAAAAAACCTCGTCCAGCCTCGACAGCACAGAAAGCGCGCCGGCAGCGCAGACGGGGTTGCCCCCAAAGGTAGAACCGTGATCGCCCTTTTGCAGCGAGAACTCGCATGACTGCCCGAATATCGCCGCGCCGATGGGAAGTCCGCCGCCCAGACCCTTTGCAGTGGTTATAATGTCGGGCGTCACGCCGTAGTGCATATACGCAAACAGCTTGCCCGTCCTGCCGTTTCCCGTTTGAATCTCGTCAACAATCACCAATATATCACGCTCTTTGCATATGTCAAATATGGCTTTGACCTCAGCCTTATCCAAAACATTTACGCCGCCCTCACCCTGTATAAGCTCAAGTATTACAGCGCAGGTGTTTGGGCCTATTTGAGCTAACACGCCGTCTTGGCTTGTTTCTGCGTGTTTAAAGCCGGGTGTCAGCGGCTGAAAGTCTTTATGGAACATTTCCTGCCCGGTTGCGGCAAGCGTTGTGACGGTGCGGCCGTGAAAGGAGTTTGTAAGAGAAACTATCTCGTGGCGGTGCGCTCCGTACTTTTGCGCGGAGTATTTTCGCGCCGCCTTGATTGCGCATTCGTTTGCCTCTGCGCCGGAGTTGCACAGGAAAGCGCGGCTCATGCCCGTGCGCACGCAAAGCTCTTTGCAAAGCTCGGCGGACGGCTGATTGTAATATAGGTTTGAAGTATGCGAAATCTTTGCAAGCTGTCCGCTCACTGCCTCAAGCCACTTTGAGTCTGCCGCGCCGAACGTGTTTACGGCTATGCCGCTGCCAAAGTCAATGTACGCCTTGCCGTCCGCGTCCAAAAGGCGCGCGCCGCTGCCGCCTGTGAGCGCAACGTCAAAGCGCGCGTAGGTGTCCGCCGCGTATGTTTGATCAATTTTTTTGATATCCGATGACTTCATAACTTTTTCCTATTGTAAGAAACCTGCATATATTGCGACAATCATATTGCCAAACGCATAAAAGCCGCGATTCACTGCAAAGGCCAAACAAAGCTGCGTTTATTATTGCATAAGTCAAATAATTTGCGCAGCTTTTAAAGGATACAAGCCGCTTACACAAACATTGTGCCTATGCCCTCGTCGGACAGCACCTCTATCAGTATTGAATGAGGTACGCGTCCGTCGATTATAAACACTTTTTTTACGCCGCGGCGTATTGCCTCGACGCAGCATTCTATCTTGGGAATCATGCCGCCGGTAATCACGCCCTGCTTTATAAGGTGCGGAACCTCGCTTACGTCTACGCGCGGGATCAGCGTGGAGTCGTCGTCCTTGTCGCGCAAAAGTCCGCGTATGTCCGTCATGTTTATCAGGCTCTCTGCCTTTAGTACGCCGGCAATGCGCGCGGCCGCGGTGTCGGCATTGATGTTATATACGTTGCCTTCAGCGTCGCTACCTACGGTGGATATAACCGGAATATAGCCCATTTCAAGCACATCTAATATTGGCTTTGCATCAACGGCGGTGATTTCACCCACATAGCCAAGCTCCTCGCTTAGCGGGTGCGCCTGTATCATCATTCCGTCAAGGCCGGAAAGACCCATGGCACGGCCGCCGATTTTGCACAGCAGCTTTACCAAGTCCTTGTTTACCTTTCCTGCGAGCACCATCTGGACGACGTCGGCGGTTTCCTTGTCGGTGTGGCGCAGTCCGTTTATGAACCTCGGCTGTATGCCCATCTTGGACATTGTCTGCGAAATCTCCGGGCCGCCGCCGTGTATCAGCACGACTTTTATGCCTATCAGCGACAGCAGAACGACGTCGTTCATCACCGCCTCTTTCAGCGTGTCGTCTATCATGGCGTTGCCGCCGTATTTGACAACAATTATCTTGTTGTAATATTTTTGTATATAGGGCAGTGCCCTTATCAGCACTTCGGCCTTTGTGGCGTTTGTAATCATGTTATCTGCACCTGCTTTTTGTTTGGCGTTCATGTGCGGTAGTCGCCGTTTATCTTTACGTAATCGTACGTCAAGTCGCAGCCCCAGGCAACCGCGCCCGCATTGCCGCCTAAAAGCTCTATTTCAATGACAATCTCATCCGCGGACAAAACCTGTTTTGCCGCCGCCTCGTCAAATGCCACGCCTGCGCCGTGAACGCACACCCGCACTTTTCCGTTTTTTGAGGAAAATGCAACCGATGCACGCTCTGCGCCCGAGCCTGCCCCGCTGTAGCCCAGCGCGCACAGTACGCGTCCCCAGTTTGCGTCCGCACCGAACATCGCGCACTTTACCAGGCTGGAGGATATCACCGCCTTTGCCGCAGTGCGCGCGTCATGTTCGGAAGCTGCGCCGGTCACCCGGCACTCAAGCAGCTTTGTTGCGCCCTCGCCGTCGCGCGCTATTGCACGGCAAAGATAGGTTGTTACCTGCCTCAGCGCCGCGCAAAAGACGATGTAATCCGCGCCCTCGCACGCTATCTGCTCATTGCCCGCCATGCCGTTTGCAAGCACGCTCACCATATCGTTTGTAGAGGTGTCGCCGTCTACACTAACCATATTAAAGGTATCGCATACGTCGGCTGACAACGCCTTGCCGAGCATTGCCGGCGAGATTGCCGCATCGGTGGTCAAAAACGCAAGCATGGTAGCCATGTTGGGATTTATCATGCCCGACCCCTTGGCTATCCCGCCTATTTTACACTTTTTTCCGCCTATTGTAAAGCAAACGGCATATTCTTTCAGGGCTATGTCCGTTGTCATTATTGCCTCGGCCGCGTCACGGCTGTTATCGCCCAAAGCACTGACAAGCGCAGGGATTCCGCCCGCGATGGGCGTGATATCAAGCGGCTGTCCTATTACGCCGGTGGAGGCGATTATCACGTCGGACTTATTGATACTAAGCTCGTCCGCCACAAGAGCGCACATCTGCCGCGCAACCTCCTCGCCGTCGTGGTTGCAGGTGTTTGCATTGCCGCTGTTGCACAAGATTGCGCTCGCCATGCCGTCGGAAATGTTGCTTTTTGTGACGGCTATTGGCGCGCCCTGCACGCGGTTTAACGTGTATACGCTTGCCGCCGAACAACGGACCGCGCTGTATATCAGCGCCAAATCACGTTTGGTGCGGTTTTTGCGTATTCCGCAGTGCACGCCCGAAGCGGTAAACCCCTGCGGCGCGCACACTCCGCCCTCTATTATCTCAAAAGCCTGATAAGGCAATTGCTTGTCAATACTTTCCGGCATAATATGCCCTTCCTAATTTATTTAAATTTTTGGATAATAAAAATTAATTTTACTGCGCAAGTTTGATTTGATTGCAAATCGTTGGTTGCGGCTAAGCCATTGTTGCGGCTAATAGCCATGCTTTCCGCGCGCTATGTTACAGCACCAACCCCGCGGTTTCTGTTGTTCCTGTCATAATATTTAAGCACTGAACGGCCGCTCCTGACGCACCTTTTCCGAGGTTATCAAGTCTTGCAATCAAGGTCAGCCTGTCGTCGTTGCCAGCGATAAATATCTGCATACTGTCGCGTCCGGCAAGCGTGTTTGCGGCAATAGAACCTTGGGTAAAGACCTCGTGCGTATGCTCTGCCACATCTATAAGCGGCTGACCGGCATAGTATTGCGCATAAAAGTCGCGCAGCTCTTTTGCGGTAATTTTTTTGTTTAACAGCCTTGGAAAGACAGGCACGCTCACCGTCATTCCTGCGTAAAAGTCTGCCACTATGGGGGAAAACTGCGGTTCGTACGAAAGCTTGCACACCGCCTTCATTTCCCTCAGATGCTTGTGTGCTTGGCTAAGCGCGTATTGGCGAGGACTGGAAAGCTCTGAGCGCCTGTCCTTTTCTTGATACTGCGCAATCATGCCCTTGCCGCCGCCGCTGTAGCCTGTGACCGAGTGGCAGGTCAAGGGATAATCTGCACTCATTATGCCGCTGTTCACAAGCGGATATACCAACGCGGCAAATCCGCCGGCATGACAGCCCGGCACGCACACCCTGCTTCCGC
>CAZPMG010000045.1:11224-13580 GCA_964587785.1 uncultured Clostridia bacterium | reverse complement strand
GCTTATGTCAGCACGCGCTTTACCGCGCTTTGCCAGCCGTCCTCAAGCTCCTTGCGGCGGCTGCTTTTCATCTCCGGCAAAAACTCCCTGCCCGCGGGCGGGGCAGCCCCTTCGGGCGGGCGCTCGCCCATGCTCAGCTCGGATAACAACGCCGCGCCAAGCGCAGTGCTCTCGCGCTCGGCCGCCCTGAAGCACGGCACGCCCAGTATATCCGCCTGAAACTGCATCAAAAAATCGTTTGCGCTTGCGCCGCCGTCACAGCTCAGGCGGTTGATGCCTATGCCGCTGTCACTTTCCATAAGCCTTGCCACGTCCGCGGCCATAAACCCTATGGACTCCAGCACGGCGCGCACGACGTGCGCGCGCCCGGTTGCCGCGGTGATGCCAAGCAAAGCGCCGCGCGCGTCCATGTCCCAGTACGGTGCGCCAAGCCCGTTTAACGCAGGCACAAAATACGCGCCGCCGCTGCCGCTCACCGACTGCGCAAGCGCGGCGGTCTCCTTTTCCGAGGCTATCAAGCCCAGCCCGTCTTTCAGCCACTTCACCGCGCTGCCCGCGGAAAACACGCTGCCTTCAAGCGCATAGCTTATTTTGCCGCCCGCGCTTACGCCCACGGTGGTGAGCAGTCGCGACTTTGACCTTATCAGCTTATCCCCGGTGTTCATAAGCAAAAAGCAGCCCGTGCCGTAAGTGTTTTTTGCCGTGCCCGCGCTCAGGCAGCCCTGTCCGTACAGCGCCGCCTGCTGGTCGCCGGCAATCCCGCCTATGGGCAATGAGCCGCCCAGCGCGCAGGTGTGCCCGACGTGCGCATCGGACGCACGGATTTCCGCAAGCGCCCCGCGCGGAATGTCAAACAGCTTTAACATCTCGCCGTCCCAGTCCAGCGTCTCAAGGTTCATAAGCATGGTGCGCGACGCGTTTGTGTGGTCGGTTACAAACACGCGCCCGGCGGTAAGCCTAAAAATTAAATAGCTGTCTATAGTGCCCAGCGCAAGCCTGCCGCGCTCAAGAAGCTCTCTTGCCTTTGGCACATTGTCGAGTATCCAGCGGTATTTTGTCGCGGAAAAATAGGCGTCGGCAACCAAGCCGGTGCGCTCGGCAATTAAAGGCTCCGCGCCGTCGCTCTTGAGCTTTTTGCACAGCGGCGCCGTCCTGCGGCACTGCCACACTATGGCGTTGCATACGGGCTCGCCGGTTTCGCGGTCCCACGCCGCAGCCGTCTCGCGCTGGTTGGTTACGGCAACGCTGAGTATGTCGCACGGGTCAATCCCGGACATAAGCACGGCCTCATACATCGCGGATATCTGTGCGGCGTACAGGCGGCAGAGGTCTTGCTCAACCCAGCCCGGCCGCGGGTAAATCTGTTTTATCGGCTTGCTCGCCACCGCGATAATCTTGCGCTGCTGCCTGTCAAACACCGCGGCGCGCGCGCTTGTGGTGCCCTCGTCAAGGGCTACTATGTAACGTTTCATGCCCCTTCTCCCTGATTATTCGCTGCATTAGTCAACTAACTTGAAATTTACCGCAGGTTCGGATTTGTTCCGGGTAAAACAATGCAGATGCAGCCTGAATACGAGTAGTTTGTGTGCGTTTTGCCGCCAATAGACGCCGAATATGCGGTGATATCAAAATGAACTGACTATTATTATAGCATATGCCCGCCAAACTTTCCACAGCTTTTGAAATTTCCCTGATTTTTAGCCTAAAAACCGCGCGGCAGCGGGCAGGTGTTTTTATTGCTTAGTATATACCTGTAAACACATATACGGGCATATACGCAATTTTATATAAAATAATAAAGGGTATCAAATCCCAGGGCAAGCTCTGGGCGCCTTTGGTGACTTTCGCCTCAAGGGGCGGGGTTTAATATCCTTTGACGGCGTCGCAAAAATATCCTTGCAGGCAAATGTTTTTGCTCCTGGTATAAATTCTGCCGCGAAATAATCCGCGCTTTTGTAAAACTCAGCCGTGCGTTTGTAAATCAGCCACCCATGCGCAAAAAACTTAGCCGCGTGTCAGCAAGAAACTCAGCCTCACGTCCGAAAAAACTTAGCCGCGTATCAGTAAAAAATCAGCCGCGTGTCAGCAAGAAACTCAGCCTTACGTCCGAAAAACTTAGCCGAGTATCAGTAAAAACTTAGCCGCCCGTCCATACGTTTCCGGCAATTACCTTTACCCACACCTCGGGTATTGCGGGGCCGGTTGCGCCGCGCGCCCTGCACAGCGCAAGCGTAAGCGGAATTGCCGTCACCCTCCCTTGGCCGGGCGCGGGGTTGCGCACGGGTATGTCCACCCTCAGCTCGGCGGCGCGGCCGTCCGGGCGACCGCTAAATATCAGACCGGCGCGCGTGTCCGG
>CAZPMG010000045.1:9492-11124 GCA_964587785.1 uncultured Clostridia bacterium | reverse complement strand
TTATAGGAAAAGGGCTGCGCCGAATCAAACGGCTTTGCGTCTATGAGCACTTCGGCGGCATAATTGGATATGTCGCCCTCGCCCTCTAACCGCACGCACAGCGTAACCGCCGTGTGATAGGTCAAGCCGTCAAACTGCGCGGGCAGTATAAGCAGCGGCAAAAACACGTGTCCGCCCGCGGGTATGTGCGAGGTTTCCAGCCGCTTAAAGGCCGTATCCGCGCTCTCGGGCAGCTCCATTTTTCCGCCCCGATTATACATAAAGTGCTTGGCAAAGTCCTTTACGCTCTCCACAAACTCCTCCAGCTCGCGGGCGCTGTAGCCCTCGAACTGCGGGCGGAGCGCGGGCGGCGATTGCGCGCCCAGCACTATGTGCTTTACGTAATCGCGTATGTCCGCCTGATTGCCGGCGGCATCGGTTATCACGGACGGGAAACTGTCGAGATAATCAAAAAAATTCCCGCCGGGCGCGCGGAACTCCCACTCGCCCGTGGGTATGCTGCCGGTTACGCTGCGCGTAAGCCTGTTAAATTGGTATACGGGCGTGCCGCCGGAATAATAGAGCAGCGCCGCAGCGGCAAACGCAATCACCGCCGCGGCAAGCACCGGCCACCGCCGCCTTTTGTTGTAGCTCAACCGTTATACACCGCCCCTAATATATACGCAACTTGGTTTGTACGTACGCGCGGACGCATCGATTTTATGCGGAGAAAATGCCGCCGTACTATAATTGATAATACGCGGAAAACAGCGGCTATCCTCTACATGATTTACTTACACAAAAAAACAATGTCTGCCCGCTGCGTGATTTGCTTGCACAAAGTCCGCTGCATAATTACTTACACAAAAAAACAGTGTCTGTTCTCTGACTGGCTGTTTTGTCAGCCCTGTTCCTGCGGCGCGGCGGCGCTGAACGTAAGCCCGAAGGTTATTGCCTTGTTCACGATTTCCGTATACTGCTGCTCGGTTTCGGGCGGTGACAGCGTTACTTTTACTGTGACCTGAACGTTTTCGTCGTTTACCGCGCCGCCGTGGGTGATGCTTATATTTACAAGCTCGGCGTTATCCGCTGAGCCGCCTATCTGCACATTGCCCGCCGATACCGCAAGCTCAAGCGGCTGCGATGCGCGCTTGGACAGGCGGACGTTGTAGACCAGTTCTACCTCGTCAACCTCGTCGTCTGCCAGCGTTTCGCCGTCCGGCACAAGCACCTTTCCGGCCGGAGGCTCTGCCACTGCCGTAACCGTGACCTCGGTGCCCTCGCCTATCACCACGGTGTTTGAACGCTCGGCAACCAGCCTTGACCAGTATGCGTACGACACCGCAAAAAGCCCGCCCACCGTGGCAAGCAGCAGCACGGAAAGCGATATTATCAGTGCGTTTCTCTTGTTCATTGAAAAAATTCTCCTTGTGGATGTGACGGAAACAGCGGCAGGTTGCGGCCGCTCCCCTTGCGTAGTATCTGCGCAAACAGGAAAGTTTATGCGTGTGGGTGTGGGTGCGCTCCCTGCGTATGCACGGGGGCGCTGCCCCCGTACCCCCGCTTCTTTTCATGAAATAGCCGATTAACTTGAAAACTGCGTGCACCGCAGTTTTCAAAGGCAAGCCTTCTTGCCTTAAGCGGCAAAGCCGC
>CAZPMG010000045.1:2472-9392 GCA_964587785.1 uncultured Clostridia bacterium | reverse complement strand
GCAACTTTTGAAGTTAATTTTAGTATAGAAAAGAAGCAAAAGAACAATGCGGCAAAGCGCGGTCACTCTCTGTGTGTTCCCCCACAGAGAGTGACCGCGCTTTGCCGGACTTTATATTACACCGCATATGAACTTTTATCTGCTCTTGCAATGCATGAACTTTTACCTGCTCCTTGCAATTAGGCATAGCCTTTTTTGTTAAGACTTATCTTTTTACAGCAATTTAAAGCTTGTCGGGCTTTTCTGCATACTTATAGCCGATTTCTATGAGTGCGCAGTGGGCATTTGGTTTTTGCAAAACGCGCAAAACCACAGAGCGCCGCATTATCTGCGGCGCTCTGTGGCTTTGGTGTTAATTTTATTGCGTTTATATAATGCCTATTATTACCCTCTCTCTATAAGCGTGGCTATAAGATTGGCAAACTCCTGCTTATAGTAGTCCTCCTGCACGGACGGCAGCGTGTTTATCCTGCTTAGCGCCCTCTGCAGCGACGCCGTTCCCTTATGCTTTGAATTTCTCAGCACGAGCGCGGTCTCGGCAACCGACAGTTTAAACAGCATATCCGACGTGCACTCGTCCGACATATGCTCCTCGCCCGCAAACCACAACACCTCGCGGTCCTCGTTTGATTCGGGGTCCTTGTAACGCAGCGTCACCTTGAAAAAGTTTTCGCCCATTGTAGAGGGCAGCTCTCCCTCATGAAACTGAATCTCGTAGAGCGCGGTTACCGCATAGCCCGGGCCGATTTCGCCCGCGTCCGTCTTGCTGTCGTCAAATTCCTCGTCCGTCAAAAGCTTGGTCTCATACCCCAGCAAACGGAAAGTCTTTATATACGCGGGGTTAAACTCTACCTGCGTCTTTACGTCCTTTGCCACGGTGTATACCACCGAGCCGTACTCCTCAATCAGCACGCGGCGCGCCTCCTCCTGCCTGTCAAGGAAGGAAAAATTGCCGTTGCCGTGGCGGGCAAGCGTCTCCATCTTGGAAAACACCGCCACGCTTTCGGTGCCTACGCCCAGCACTGACAGGTAAACGGGCTTGCCGTCCTTCACGCGCTGGCCTGCGATAAACTCCGCAAGCTCTTGCTCTGAGCTTATGCCTATGTTAAAGTCGTTGTCGGTAATCAGCATCACGCGGTTATTTCCGCCCTCAACATACAGCTCGCGCGCCACCTCATACGCCTTTTGCAGCCCCGCACCGCCCGCGGTTGCGCCGCTTGCATACAGTGCTTCCACCGCATTCTTAAGCCCGGTTGAGCCGGCCGGCGCGCCCTTTACCGGCACTTTAATTACGTTTGAATAGGTGACTATCGACATTGTGTCCTGCTCGCGCATAGGCCCGTTTTCAATAAAGTAAAGCAGCGCCTCCTTGACCAATGACAGCTTGCTTGGGCTTCCCATTGAGCCGGAAATATCGATTAAAAACACCAGGTTGCTTGCGGGAAGCCCGTCAAGCGCGGCCTCTGCGGTTGTAAACGCTATGGACGCGACATAATTGTCCTCGTTCCACGGAGCGGGCACAATTTCCGTGTTAAAGGCAAACACGTCGTCCTCACCCGGCTGCGCATAGTCGTATTTAAAGTAGTTGAGCATATCCTCGACGCGCACGGCATCGGGCTTGATTACGCTGTATTTGGTGTTGATAAGCCGCCTTAAGTTGGCGTAATACGCCGTGCTGTGGTCCACCGAAAAAGAGGACAGCGCGTTTTCGGAAGTATCCACATCGGGGTTATCCACAATGGGAATGTACTGTCCGCCGTCCGTCTGTCCGTTGTCCTCGTCCGTCTGTTCGTTAACGCCCGGGGCCGGATTGTATTTATCTGAGGGGTTTTGGCGAAACTCGCCGCCGAGGTCTGAGCACGCAGCAAAGGCAAACACCAGACAGAGTATAAGCGCAAAAACCGCAATAAACTTACTTTTTCTCATAATATCCTCCCACATTATCATATTTTTCTGCGCCGCAGCAGCTGCTCGGGCGCATATGTCTTGTAATAACAATACAATCAAGCGGCGGAAATTATTGGCAAAAACTGCAAAAGTTTAAATTGATATGCGTGGAGTAAATGCAGGGCGGTATGGTTATATGGTGTTTAAACCTATAAACGGACACAGCCAAAAGGTTCCCTTTACATAAGGTGGATGGCACGATTAGCACAAAGCTCAATAATTCTTATTGCGCATACAAAGTTGCTTTGAATGGGCTTTGCGCTTTACCCGAATCCCTCCACCGCTTACGCGGTTCCCCTCCCTTTGAGCTGGGGAGGCTATAGCCGCGCTAAAAACTGTGTTTACGCATTATATTCGAGCAAATAAGCCAAAGACCGCAAAAGCCAAACCCCTCCCGAAACTCGGGAGGGGTTTGGCTTTTGCGCGTTATTCTTTTGCTTCTTTTCTTTAAGAAAAGAAGCGGGGGTGCGGGGGCAGAGCCACCGCGAAAAGAGAGTGCGGGGGTGCGGGGGCAGAGCCACCGCGAAAAGCAAGTGCGGGGGTGCGGGAGCGGAGCCTCCGCAGACAACATATACCTGCTTACAGATACACAGCCCGCCAGCCGTCGGGCAATGTCAGCTCGGTGCTGCCGTCACGGCTATTAAACTTCACATACCCGCCTGAAACGGGCAGGCTCATGCTTACGTCTGCGGCCGCGTGCGGCTGCGTAAAATACACAACCTTTGCCGCGGCATCGGCGTGTGAATACCCTGTGTACGCCTTTACAACCCATTCGGCGGCAAGCGACGCAAACCCGTGGTTAAGACTGGCGACTATGGAATCGTTCTCCCACAGCGTGCCGGTGCGCTCTGCCATGAACAGAAAATAATCCATGCATTCGTCCATAACCTGCCCGAACCTGCCCATCCGCGCCAGATAATCCAGCCTCAGATAGTTGCCGATAAACGCGTTGGACTTGTAAAGGCCGGGGAAAAGCTGCTCAGCCTTGCCCGGCTCAACGACATTGAACATGGTGTCAAACAGCTGCGGATGCGAGTTTTGGTCGGCAATCCCAAAATAAAACGCGTAATATTGACAGGTTTCAGTGGTGTTGCCGGTGCGCTCAAGCCTGCCCGATTTGCGCACGGCGTTGTCCTCAAAAAATGTGCCGTTATAGCTTTGCTCAAGCACGGCGCGCTTGACGGCATCGGCCTTTTTCTCCAGCGCGGCATCATTGTAAAGCGCCGCCGCGGCACGCAGCGCGCCGCTGTAGAGCATATTGGACGGATAATTTACGTCCATGGTAAATTCGTTGGCGCGGCTCCACTCGATGAACACCCATTTGTCCACGCGCTCTAAGAGCCCGTCGCGGTTTTCAAACCGCTTGACGGCATCCAGCAGCAGATATACCCGCTGCCTGAACATATCGGTAAACTCGGTGTCGCCCGTGCGCCTTGCATAATCCTGCAGCTGCACGATAAGCCACAGCGCCCAGTTCGCTATATAATTGCCGTCGTTGTGGTCGGCGGGATAGCACATGGGCAACATTCCCTCGGGCAAAAACTGCGACTGCGGCGAAAGCAGATAGCTTTGCAGCATATTGCGCTCGACAAGGTTCGCGCCGGTAAACAGCAGTTCAGCCCGCCCGGAAAAATAGCTGTCGCACAGCCAGCCCGCACGCTCGCGCGACGGACAGTCGGTCAAAATGTCCACTGCGTTTTGCACAAACGTACGCCGCGCCGCGTCAAACACCTGCTGCACGCCCGGCAAACCTATGGAAAACTCAAGCGACGCGTCAGCGTTTTCATACGTAATAAACCCGGGCGCCGCCTGCGCATCGCCCAGCACTGCAACCTGAAAATGTTTCATGGTATACGGCTCGAACGCCGTAAGCGAATGCCTGCCGGCAGAAAGCATCCACTTGACAACGTTAAGCGTGTTGCTGCGCCAAAACGCCACGGGAGCCGCCCCGCCCTGATAGAATTTTCCAAGCTCAGGGTGGCTGAGCACCTCGTCATATATAATCTCGTCAAACAGCACATATACCGTGCAGTCAGACGCTGCGTCCACCTCAAGCGTAACAAACCCCGTAAGGTTTGCCGAAAGGCTGTAAAGGCTGTATGTGCCCGTGCCGCCTGCGCCCGCGGTTGCTGCGGATAAACCCGAACCGACTGCGCCCTCGGTTGCTGCTGATAAACCCGTGCCGCCTGCGCCCACGGTTGCTGCGGATAAACCCGCTCCGCTTTCTTCGCCCTTTACAAACCTAAGCCGCGCGGCATCCGCGAGTATATCGCTTTCAAACTGCCCGCGGGAAAAGCCCTTTGAGCCGGTTGCAGTATTTTCATAAAAGCCGTGGAAGTCATACGGCAGCGCCTCGTCCGCCGTGTAAACGGTTCCGCTCTCTACAGGCTCTCCCGCGCCCAAACGCTCAAACTCGGGATTTTTCAGCCGGGTTTCAATAAGCGTGTTGCCCTTTACCCTCACCGTGTTTAGTTTGGGAAATCCGTCGCCGCCCTTTAAAAACGCAGCTCTTTTGCCGTCAAAGTTATAGATTTCGGCAAACGGACGCTGAAAGGAATACTTTGCCACCTTTTGCGCCCTGTCCGTCATGCGGAACGCGGAAAAACCCCCGGACTCAAGCACCTTGTTTCCGCCCGCATCCAGCACCTCGCAGGCAAAAAACGGCGGTTCGTCCACGGTGTAATATGTGTTGATGCGGTAGCTTGCCACAACAACGGCAATATAACCGCCGCCGCCCGGCACGCTGATGCCATAGTCTGAAACGTTGCTGTAACCGTGCGCGCTGCGCAGCGGCCCGTACGCAACAAACTCGCCGCCCACAAAAATTTGATAGGTAGTGGCGGCGGCCAATCTCAGCTTAAACTCGCCGCCCGGCACAAACGCGCGGAATGCCACGGTGACGTTTTTTTCATCACTCAAATTTTCTGCCCATATGCTCTGCATAAAAACCTCCGTAAGCAGCCCGTCAGGCGGCTTATTTATATCTATCAGCGGCCGGCTGCCCGAAAGCCACGCAATGGCAACAAGCAAGGCAAGCGCGCACGCCGATATCTCAATTATTCGCTTTGCCGCAGTTTTTTTCATATGCCGCCCTCCGCACATTGCAGTCAATTAAGCCTAAACTTTGCAACGCAATCAAAGCAGAAAGTTGCGGCATATCCACTGCAAACTGTGCCTGCCATATTGCGGGAAATTGCATTATTTGGGCGCCGTAGCCTAATGCCGTGCAGCATTTTTTACATAAGTTAGTATACCACATTTACCGCTTTCCGCAAAGCTTAAACGGGGCGGCAAGATTGGCAATGCTGTTTTTGTCGGTACTTAGCATCATTCTTTACATAAAGCATAAACGGAGCAAAATTCCCATCCAACCTGTTTAAATTATTCACATCTTAATTTAATGTTTTTGAGATTTTATGATTATTAAACAAACGGCGGCGGTATTCATAATATATAACAGCGCTTGCGCACGCCATAGCGGCATATTGGGCGCAATGTTTTGACTGCAAAGCCAATTATATTGCCTGCGCCCGCAATGAAAATTGCGTATTGCCGTAAAACATATTCGGGAGGAAACAGTGTTTACGCTCAGCCTTTGCATGATTGTAAAAGACGAGGAGGCCGTGCTCGGCCGCTGCCTTAGCTCGGTCTGTGATATTGCCGACGAGATTATTGTTGTAGATACCGGCTCTAAAGACCGCACAAAGGAGATTGCCGCCGGGTTTTCCGCCAAAGTCTATGATTTTCCGTGGATAGACGACTTTTCCGCCGCGCGGAACTTCAGCTTTTCCAAGGCTGATTGCGAATATATAATGTGGCTGGACGCCGACGACGTACTGCTGCCGGGCGACGCGCGCGAGCTTGCAAAGCTCAAGGCGGACGGCATTGACGCCGACGCGGTTATGATGCGCTATAACACGTCGGTAGGCGCGGACGGCAAGCCCGCGTTTTACTATTACCGCGAGCGGCTGGTAAAGCGCAGCCGCGGCTTTTTGTGGCAGGAGCCGGTACACGAATATATCGCCGTGGTCGGAAAAACCGTTACCTCAGAAATAGCAGTCACCCATCAAAAGCCGGGCGACCGGCCGAGCAGGCGCAACCTCGATATATACCGCCGCGAGCTGAAAAAGCGCGGAAGCCTGACGCCGCGCGGAATGTATTACTACGCGCGCGAGCTGAAGGACAACGCGTATTTTGCGCGGGCGGCGACGTGGTTCAAGCGGTTTTTGCAAAGCGGCAAGGGCTGGTCAGAGGACTGTATATGCGCGTGCGCCGAGCTTGCCGCCTGCCTGCAGCGCTTGGGTAAGCCCGGCAAGGCGCTTGCGGCGCTGTTTAAAAGCTTTGAGTATGATACTCCCCGCCCGGTTGTATGCTGCCGAATCGGTTATTTTTTTAAGGACGGGGACAGCCTTAAGAGCGCTGTATACTGGTTTGAGCGCGCGCTCACCGCGCCGCCGCCGTCCAGCAGCTTCGGGTTTACCCAGCCGCAGTACAGCGGATTTGTTCCGGCAATTGAGCTTGCCGTCTGTTATGACAGGCTGGGTAACACCGTCTTGGCGCAGCGTTACAACGAGCTTGCCGCAAGCTTTAATCCGGACTCCGCCGCCGTAGAGAGCAACCGTAAATATTTTGCGGCAAAGCTTGGCGAAAAGTAATAGTAATGCAGCGCAGGGGCAACAGCACTACCGCGCAGGGGCGTGTCGTAGTGCGAAAACAATATGTGCAGGGGGTGCTGCTTAGGCGACTCGTGCAAGAGCAATATGTGCGCTTATATAGGCGACTTGTGCAAAAACAATATGCGCAGGGGCGCCGCCCCTGCAACCCCGCTTCTTTTCATGATTGAAAAGAAGCAAAAGAACAATATTTTTTAGTTTTTAAATTATATGTGAAAGATAGAGAGTTCGAGTAAGCGCAACTTTGCAAAAGCACAGATTCAGAAAGAACAAAAATATGTGCTGAACAGGAATCCCCCC
>CAZPMG010000045.1:0-2372 GCA_964587785.1 uncultured Clostridia bacterium | reverse complement strand
TATACGCATACGCCGATTAGCCTCCCCAACCCAAAGGGAACATCAAGTTCGCTTTACCAATTAGCCTCCCTTGTCAAAGGGAGGGGGACCGCGTTAGCGGTGGAGGGATTCGGGACAGCAGCAAAACTTTCGGCACATGCTTTTTAAGAAATATTTATGCTCTCTCATTATTTTTTTTCTTTACCCAAAACCCGTACGTTTCAGGCGGGTTTTTTGTTATAATTATATTGCGCTGCGGTTCGGCACAGTTTTTTTGAGCGAGCTCTCCCTCCCACTTTTGCGCAATTTCTCCCATTTTTGCGCAATTTCCCCCGATTCTTTCCGCAATACTTTCCCCCTGATTTGTCCGCATTTATATTGCGGGCAAGTTTTATGCCGAATCTGTAAGCGTTTCCCCCCTCCAAATTATTACAAGGAGGGCAAACCATGCCGGAGCATTACCGGTTTTTGAACTCGCGGGCAAGGCGGCTGCTATTTTTTCAGCACACCGCAAACGCCCGCAGTCACACACTTTCCGCCGCTGTAGCAAATTGCGGCGGCAACAATTCAGCCGCTGAGCATAGCGGCATTAACGAGTTAACCGCAAAGCACAAAAAAGTCCTGTCTGCACAGCACGGCATTGAACGGCTAACCGCTGAACTTAACGAAAGCGAAAACCCCGCCGCCACAGAGCTTATAAGCGGTGACAGCCGCAACCCTTGCGGCAACGACTTATGTGCGGCGCAAGCGCCCGCGTCCGGGAAAGGAGGCGGCAATGCAGGGTCTTGTTGAAAGCTTGAGCACAATCCCTCCCGAAATGCTGCTGCTTGCCGCGCTGACGCTGGCACTCACAAGGCTGACAAAGCGGTTCTTCCCAAAGTTTTACACGTCTGCGGCGGTGTATATGCCCTTTGTGGCAGGCTGCGCGGTGAGCGCAATTTATCTGCTTGCAACCGCCGGCGGCGACGACTGGCTTACGCACGGCACACAGACGGGCAGCCTTGCGCTGATACTTGACACCGCGCTGAACCAGCTTGCCGGCAAAGGTCACACGGTAATTCTGCCGTCAGAAAACAAGCTAATGACAGTGACGGGCATACTCACGGGCATAACCGACTTTGAACACGCAAAGTCTTTAGCGCAAAAAATTCTCAAGCAGCTGGAAACCACATCGGACACACAGCAGGCGGTATCGCTTTGCCAAAAGGTACTCTCCGGCGCAGGGCTAAACAAGACAGAAAAAGAGCTTTTAAATATCTCCTGCATAATACTCGGCGCGCTGTCACTTATTAAGCTTTAAATTTGCAGCCTGCGAATCCGCGCAGTATGCACATAAACCATTTGGATTATGTGCATAGACAAACACAATAATTTTGCGGTGCGGATATGCACTGCACAGCGAGCATCAAAAGCCCCCTGCCACGTGTGTGGCAGGGGCTTTTTGCCTGCATAGTCAAGCCAAAATCTTTTGCCGCCGGTCAAACAGCAACTATTGCAATGCACTTCAAGCCTAAAAACGGCTATTTTGCATTTCCATCCACGTTGCTGAGCACCACTATCCTATACCCGCGCAAAGCGCCGTCAATTTTCAACTCAAGGTCCGCGGCACAAAAGTTAAATCCGTCCAAGTTTTCGGCTTTCATCACCTCAAACTTCTTTTTCAGGCACTCGATTACCGCATCCCTTATTTCCGATGTCTCCATTACTCCCCCACAATCAAATTATGCAAAAGCTCTCGTCTGCTTTGCCCCTTACAATTTGCACCACTTTTGGTAATTTCCTTCTTTTTTAACAATTATAATTAGGCAACGCCTAAATGTCAAGCGCTTTTAGGCAATACCTAATAAGATAATAAGTACGGAGAACGCAATTTATGACAGAAAAACCGCTTAGTGAAATAATCACAGCAAACCTAAGACAGGAAATTTTACTTTCAGGAAAAAGCAAGGGCCGCATTGCGCGTGAGATAGACGTGGCGCCTGCCACGCTTTCGCAGTATCTCTCGGGCAGAATACTGCCGTCGCTGCCCACATTTGCAAGGCTGTGCGCGGCATTAGACTGTTCGGCTGACGAAATCTTGAATGTAAAGGCCATAACCGCATCGCATGACAATGAATAGCCCTTTTTGACTTATTTTTGTTTATATAACAATAAGATTGTAAGATTTCTTAAACATCAAGCTGGATTGTAAGAATTCTTATATTATTATCTCATGGACAATAATTTGATAGGCAAGGGAATCAAGGA
Source organism: uncultured Clostridia bacterium (assembly GCA_964587785.1). Classification (GTDB taxonomy): domain Bacteria; phylum Bacillota; class Clostridia; order Christensenellales; family HGM11417; genus CAZPMG01. The sequence continues at coordinate 146 of CAZPMG010000045.1, read as the reverse complement.
GGCCCGCAAAAATGCCGGGCTGACCCAGACAGAGCTTGCAAAGTTAATAGGCGTATCCCATGCCGCCATAAGCTATTGGGAAAGCGGTGTGAACATTCCCAATGTTCAGGATTGCTGGAAGATGGCGGCAGCTTTGGGCATTTCAA
>CAZPMG010000044.1:11117-14347 GCA_964587785.1 uncultured Clostridia bacterium | reverse complement strand
AGTCATTGTTGTTTTTTATGCTGCTTACCCTGTCCAAATCCCCCTCTCTGGTTATCTTGATATTTGACCGCTCGCCAATGTACAGCCTGCACTCTCCGTAAACACTTGCATATACTGATGCATCGTCTGTAAAACCCGTTAAATTATCAATGTTTTTTTGGTATGCATCAAACAATCTTAAATAATCAAAGCCTTGGGGCGTCTGCACGGTATAGAGTCCGCCGCGCTCCACAGCAGCCTGCCTCAGTCCGTCGCAGCCTCTGATAACCGAATCGCTTATTTCCAGTGCGGGGACGGCGCTATTGTGCTCGGCCGCGCAGTCAATGCAGCTGCTTATAAGCTGCTCACTTACAAAAGGGCGCGCCCCGTCATGCACAAGCACAATGCCGGGGGAAAAGCTATTTAGCGCGGCAAGCCCGGCAAACACCGACTCCGCGCGCGAACTTCCGCCCTCGCAGATAATATGCGGCTTGCCGGAAAAATCTAAGTCCGGGTTCTGACCTGCGCCAAGCACCACGGCAACAGCTCCTACGCGGGGGTGGCTGCAAAAAGCGTCCAGTGCGCGCTGCAGTACCGTACGCCCGCCGCCCGCCTGCTCATACAGCTTGCTTTTCAACGGCGAAAACCTTGTGCCGCTGCCGGCGGCGGCAATAAGCGCGGCAACTTTCATTGGCTGATAACCTCATACATGCCGTCCGCCTGCTCTTTTTTGACGTGCTGCGCAAGCTCAAGCACGCGGATAGTAAGCTGCCTGTCGCCGAAGCGTATGCTGACAATATCACCGGGCTTAAGAGTGTGCGCGGGCTTGGCGGTCTTGCCGTTTACCGTGACGCGCTGGCCCTCGCAGGCCTCGTTTGCCACTGTGCGCCGCTTGAGTATGCGGCTTACCTTTAAAAATTTGTCCAATCTCATAAAACGTACCCTCAAAAATCTGTTTACAGTATAGCATAAAAGCTATGCTTATGCAATTTGCTTTATATTTTTGCGAAAAAGTAGTATAATTATATGCAAATATAACGCGCGGCAGACAATAGCGCCGCGGGATAACGAGGAGAAATAATATATGCTTGACCCAAGAATCACCGCCCTTGCAAAAAACCTGGTAAACTATTCGGTTTCCCTTCAAAAGGGAGAGAAGCTGTACATAGAGGCGTATGACATAGACGCTCCGCTGGTAAAAGAGCTGGTAAAGGAGGCCTTCCGCGTGGGCGCTTATCCTTTTGTGGCAAAGTTTGACCAGCAGGTTCAGCGCGAGCTGCTGCTTGGCGGCGGCAAAGAGCTTTTTGAGCTTATGGCAAAGTATGCGACATACAAGATGGCTGACATGGACGCTTACATAGGCGTGCGCGGTTCGCAAAACTCCATGGAGCTTTCCGACGTGCCGTCAAAAAACACTCAAGATTTTGTCACCTATTATCAGCAGCCTGTGCACAGCAACATCCGCGTCACTAAGACAAAGTGGGTGATACTGCGCTATCCCACGCCCTCGTTTGCGCAGCTTTCCGGCATGAGCACAGACGAGTTCGAGAACTTTTTCTTCAATGTGTGCAACCTTGATTACCGCAAGATGGATCACGCAATGACTCCGCTTTGCGAGCTTTTGGATGCTACCTACAAGGTGCGCATAATCGCCAAAAACACCGACATTTCCTTTTCCATAAAGGGAATACCCGCGGTAAAATGCAAGGGCGACCGCAACATTCCCGACGGCGAGGTATACACCGCGCCCGTCAAAGACAGCGTAAACGGCCGCATAACCTACAATGCGCCCAGCATACACAACGGGCTCAAGCACGAAAATGTAAGCCTGCTGTTTAAGGACGGCAAGATTATTGAGGCAACGTCAAACCACCAGCAGGCGATTGACAAAGTGTTTGATACGGACGAGGGCGCGCGCTATATCGGTGAGTTTGCAATCGGCGTAAATCCGTACATCACAAAACCTGTGGGCGACATACTGTTTGACGAAAAGATATCCGGTTCCATACACTTTACGCCCGGTAACTGCTATGACGAGGCATACAACGGCAACAAGTCGGCAATCCACTGGGATTTGGTGCTGATACAGACGCCGGAGTTTGGCGGCGGCGAGATTTGGTTTGACGACGTGCTCGTAAGAAAGGACGGCATATTCGTGCACCCCGCGCTGCTCGGTCTGAACCCGGAAAACCTAAAATAAAAGCATAGCTAAAAATTGTTTTATATGGCATAATTTGCCTAACTTTCAAAAGTATTACCCCGCAGGGCAAACCCTGCGGGGTAATACTTTTGTGGCGTATATGCCTTCTTTAAACCATATATAAATATTTTTTGTGAGGCTGTCATGCAGCCTTTCGCCGCATAAACGGCTGTATACGTGCGCATACTAAGCAAAAAAGGAGGAAATTGTTGAGTATGATGCCGGATAAAAATAATATGCAGCGGCTTAGACTGCTTGCGCTGCTCATGCTTGCGGCGCTTGTCATTGCCATGACACACACAGGCGCGGCGGATGCCGCAGGTGCAAGAGAGGAGCTCGGAGTCTGTTACGGCAGGGTGCTCAGCGCGGACACGGTGAGCAAAATAGTGCTCTCAGGCTCAGCGCAAAAGGACAGCCCGTACGTGACAGACATCACAATCGAAATATACGAGGGCAAGGAAGGCGCGCCCGCGGTGCAGATACGTCCGCCCGTTGACAGCGGCTACAATCCCCGCCTGATGGCAGAAAGTTTTACGGGCAACGGTCTTGACCAGATTTTTTTGGGTATTGAGAGCGGCGGCAGCGGCGGTTACGGTTACTTTTATGTATTCAGCGCGCAGGGCGGCAGTTCGTCCGTGCTGTTTGACTACAGCAAATTCAGCGAAGAAAACCGATACAGGGCACATTTTGCCGATTGCTACAAGCTTAAGGTATTCAGCAAACGCACAAAGCAAGCCTTTTGTCTTGATATAAGCGGAAGGCCAAAGGAGTATCTGGGGGAAATCTACAATGCCGACGGCACACTTAAGGCAAAGCGCACGGCAAACGTATCGGCTGTAAACACGGTGTTCCCGTACTTCAACTCCGCAATGGGGCGCTTTGAGCTGTCAATATATCAGCGTATCACAGGGCTTTACAATGCCGATTTACTCGGATATATAAACACCCGCCAGGGCTTTTCGGACGGAGTATTTTTAACGCTTCAGACAACACTCAACTCATTGCCGCTGCCGTGCAAGGGCACGTGCAAGACTGCTCAATAACAAGATGC
>CAZPMG010000044.1:5575-11017 GCA_964587785.1 uncultured Clostridia bacterium | reverse complement strand
ATATTGACCTTTTCCGCGGGTTTTATTGCCGGGGCGTTGAGTATCTCGCCGTCGGTGTCAAATCTTGAACCGTGACAGGGGCAGTCCCAAGTGCGTTCGTCGCCGTTCCAACTGAGCGCGCAGCCAAGATGCGGACACACCCCCGACACCGCCTTGAGGGTACCGTTCGTATCTCTGTAAACACCTACTCTCTTGCCCTCATAAAATATTATGGTTGCGCATCCCTCTTTAAGCCGCGACAGCTTTTTTACACCCGGGCAGGTCAGCAGCGCGGCAAAGTTTCCAAGCACGTCCAGCAGATTTTTGCCCGCCTTGAGCGGAGCTTTTGCCGACTGTATTCTCCGCGTATCAAACAGACTGTGCGCATTGTTTCCCGCCGCAGCGTCCGCAATCATGTCCGCCGCCGCAGCGGAGGCGGTAAAGCCCCACTTGTTAAAGCCTGTCACCACAAATACGCTGTCGTCATCGCCGCCGTATCTGCCCACCAGCGGAAGCATGTCAAATGTCATGCAATCCTGCGCGGAAAAGCGAGCAATGATATCTTTTTCTCCCGCGCCGAATAGTTTGGAGGCATGATTTTCAATTCTCTTATAGCCGCCGAGCTGTTTGTAATTGCCCGTGCGCACGGCGGTGCCGCCGCAGAGTATGCCTCCGCCTGCCGGACGGTATTCAAAGCCGTTGTCCTCGGCGCCCTCATACATATGTTTCATGGGTGTTGAGTGTTTGAAAACCATGTTGTGATGGCGGCTTTGATACATCTTTATAAAGTAAAAGCCGGGAAAGTTGATATACGGAAAGTGCGTGCAAACCACAAAGTTCTTTGCGCTTACGGTGTGATTGCCCACGGTTAGCTTGCCGCTTTCCGGCTGCGCGGTCACGCGCGTGCCTTCATAAATTTGAACGCCGCGGGCGCTTAGCGCGCGCGCAAGGCCGGTGACAAACTGATAGGGATTCAGCATAGCCTGCCCGGTTATCTCCAGCGCGCCGTTTACCTCAAACGGAAGCTCGGTCTGGCGGGTAAGCGGAGGAGTTTCGCCCAGCATAAGGTAGGCGTCGCGTTCCTTTAAAAGCTCTTTGAGTCCGTTTTTTGTGCGTGCAAACAAAATCATTGAGCAGTCAGTCAGTCCGCATTCAATGCCGTAATGCGATATAATGCTGCGAATTTTTTCCAGTCCGCCGCGGTTTAGCTCAAGGTATTTCTGCGCGGCGTTTTTTCCGTGTTTTGCCGCAAGCCTTGCGTAGACGAGGTCGTGGGCAAAGGTAATCATAGCCGAGGAATTTGCCGAATCGCCCGAGCAGACACAGCGCGCCTCCAGCACGCACACACTCTGCCCGTTGCGGTGCAGCGCCTCTGCGCACATGATGCCCGCAAGCCCGCCTCCTATTATCGCCGTATCCACGGTTATATCGCCGCTTAACGCCGGATATTCCCGTTTAAATCCGTCTGTCCAAAATAATTTGCGCATGCCGTGTATTATAACCAAAAAAAACAGGTTAATAACCGCAGAATATATTCCTGCCTATTAAACACACAAACCCTTGCGGCTTGCAAGGGTTTGTGTATAGAGAGTCTGTGAGGTTGTTAATGTTATATAAAAGTTGCTGAAAGCCTATGTGCTTTCCATGGCTGGGGTTCATACATCCCATTGTACAGGTATATAAATATAGGGCGGATAGCCCCACTGGTAATCACAAACGTTCCAATGTTCATGCCAGTATCCATTCAAGCCCTGCGGCCGTTCTTTGCGTCCCTTGACGTATATAGTTAAATTTGTACAGTTTAAAAAAGCCGATTTGTCTATGACAGTTACCGATTGTGGTATTATGATTCCATTTAAGCTTTGGCAACCGAAAAAGGCATTGTCGCCGATGTGTATAAGTCCGCCGTGCGCAATTGTAACGCTTTGAATGTCTCTGCATCCGGAAAACGCCATCATATTTATAGTGCGCACGCTTTCCGGTATGGTTACGCTGGTTATCTCGGGCACAGGATCGTTTGAGCTTGCGTACGCAAACCCAAGTGCAATGCCCACAGTGTCCAATCGGAAAGATACATGAGCTATTTTGCCGGTGTATTTGACAGCCCAGCCGCTTATATATGCTACTCCGTTTTCTGCAGCTGCCAAGGCATTCTCATGCAATTTTGTTTCATCAAATGCTGAGCTGGATAGAGTTTTTAAGTTCTGTGGCAGTTCTATACTGTCAAAATCGGGAACTCCGGTCATTATGCCAGCCCGGTAAAAGGCGTAAGCACCTATGCTCTCCAGCCGGCTGTCGGGAGCAAACAGAACATTGCTGAGGTGCAAGCAGTAAGCAAATGCCCAATTTCCTATAGTTTTAACGCTTGCGGGTATATTGATTGCTTCTAAATCACTTGAACGGAAAGCATCAATTTCTATATTTTCAAGCGTGTCGGGCAGTAGAACGCCGGTTATGCCCGCACCTGAGAAAGCCCCCGTTCCAATTATATGCACGCCATGCGGCACTTCAAAAGTATTACCTCTTAGCTTTGCTTCAGGAAAGGCTGCAAGCTTTGATTTATTATGATTGTACAGCACGCCGTCTTGCGAGTAAAAATGCGTGTTTTCCGGCTGCACATTATAGGCGCGCAGTCGATAGCAAATATGAAAAGCAAAGGCACCTATGCTTTTGACGGTAGAGGGTATGTTTACCTCTAACATATACGAATAATTTTGGAATGCGAGCGTATCTATTGCCGTAACGTCGCCGCCGTTGTAGCTGCTTGGTATCTCTAAGACATAGCCGTCCAGGCCGGCATAATGATAGGAATATATATATTGAAAATCTCCGCCGGAGCCGCCTTCAGCATTTCCGTATACGGTGTATGTCCCGTCACCGTTTCCACGGTACGCAAGCATATCCACCCATTTAGCATAAAGCGTGACGTTCGTGGATGCGCGCGCCGAAGAGGCGTCCGTGCCGTCCTCAAATGTCCAGCCGCCAAAAAAGTAGCCGGCTTTTACAGACGCAGGGCTACCCACTGGAAAACCAAGAGGAACGGACTGCTCAGAGACAGGACTGCCGCCTAATGTTACATAGGTAATCGTATATGTCTGCTCGGTGGGAACATGACCATTCCCATTGTTCGTACAGCCGGCGGCAAACACAAAAAACAGGCTGAGCAGCACGCAAAGCCCCAAAACTTTCAATGCCGTTTTCATATACTTCTCCCTTATGCAAGGACAATGCATCAAGTTTGCTTATAAATTTGTTGCGCCTACGTATATTATACTGTATGCATATACGATTGTCAATATTGTTCTTTTATTATGGTGGTGTGAACTTGCCTGCGGTGAAAACTTTCTAAAGCCGGATACGCGTATCAATTTTGCTTTATCTGCCGCATATAATGTAAGGTGAATGGTCGGCACAGAGCTCGCTTTCCACCAAAGCCGGGGCGCGCAAGGCACAGCGGCGTTTTGCCGCTTCGCGTGTCCGGGCGTTTTTTTGCATAAGCACGCCTTAGGCTTTCACTTTTGCGGTGCACTTCAACATATACTGTAACATAAGCTGTAACGTATACTATAATATTTAAGTATGGTATCAATCTATAAAGCAAAAAACGGAGGTAAAGATATGTCTTTTTTCAATAATTTTCAGTCTGACAGGTTTCCGGGGCCTATCAGCGGCAATCCTCTTCACGGCCTGTGCGAAAAGGTTTGCATTCAGGTCAGCAGGGTATTTGACGCTTGTATAAAGCAGGTTACCGAGGAAGATGTCTACATAACTTTGGTAAACCCCACGCCGCCCTGTCCGGCATCGCCGCTGACCTTTATCAGCGCAAAAAACATATATGCGGCGGGAACGGTCACCAATCTTACGGTAGAGCGTCTTGACGACAAACCCAAATACGCGCGCGTACGCTGCGACGTTATTATTCCGCTTGAGGTCATTTATGTAGACGCAAACGGAGTGGAGGGCAAGGGCCTTGCCAATATGAGCGTCCATCAGGACGTAATACTGCACATACCCGAGCAGTCCATAATACCCTTCCAGATAGAGGCCGTAACAGGCGTAGTTTGTCCTGAAGGAGTATATGTGGGCGAGGCAAGCTTTGACGTGGTCGCGTGCGTAACGCTGATACTCAAAGTGGTGGTAGAAGTCGAACTGCTGGTACCGTCTTACGGCTATTGCCCCATACCGCCCTGCCAGGAGTATAATCAGGAGCTGTGCGCTACTTATTTTGAAATGCCTCTTTATCCGGGCAGCTCTCCTGAAACAAACTTATAAACTTAGTCGGCAACGGCACACAACCGCAAAGAAAGCCCCGCATACTTGCGGGGTTTTTTGCTGCGCTGGCGTATGTTTAAAAACTATTTATTTTTAACCGAAGTATCTTGCTTGCCTGCCGCGGGGCTGCTTTATTTTTAAGTTTATAACCAATACATTCAGAGATAATTGCGGCAATTTTTTCAAGCGGCTTTTCAAGCGGTAGACTCAACGCGCACATATGTGGTATAATCTTTAAACAAAAAAGCAAAGGTAAAAGAGCTATGACAAAAAAGATTTGGTTTGCGGGCGGCTGCTTTTGGGGAGTGGAGGAATATTTCTCACGCGTGGACGGCGTGATAAAAACGCTGTGCGGCTATGCCAACGGACGGAGCACCGCTTCCTATGAAACGCTCAAAGACACCGGTCACGCCGAGGCTGTAGAGGTGATTTATGATCCGCAGACAGTCACGCTTGCCGAGCTTACGCTGCATTTTTTCGGCATAATCGATCCGTTTAGCGTAAACAGGCAGGGCGGCGACGAGGGCGCGCAATACCGCACGGGCATATATTATGCGGACAACACCCAGCGCGTGGTGCTTGCAGCGGTTGCGGCATGGCTTCAGGAGCAGGCGGGCACGCCCTTTGCTGTGGAGATAATGCCGCTTGAGAATTTTGCGGCGGCAGAAAATTTTCATCAGGAGTATCTCAAAAAAAATCCGCACGGCTATTGCCATGTGGATTTCGGGCAGCTTAGCGCCTCCCGTGAGAGGGTGGAACGCTACAGGCAGCTGCGCGGCAAGCTCACTGATATGCAATATTTTGTCACCCGCCGCAGCGCAACCGAACCGCCGTTTGAAAACCAATTTAACGACATTTATCAAAAGGGTATATATGTGGATGTAACCGACGGCACTCCGCTGTTTGTCTCCTGCGACAAGTTCAATTCCGGCTGCGGATGGCCCAGCTTCAGCCGCCCGTTAGAGGCCGCCGCGCTTTCCTATCATGAGGACAAAAGCATACCGCACCGCGTACGCACCGAGGTCAAAAGCTCGCATTCGGGCGCTCATCTCGGGCACGTGTTTTCCGACGGGCCGGCAGAGTCGGGAGGTCTTAGATATTGCATAAACAGCGCGTCGCTGAGGTTTATACCGCTTGAGGATATGCAGCTGCAGGGCTACGGCAGCCTTATACCGCTTGTAAAATAGCGCG
>CAZPMG010000044.1:3794-5475 GCA_964587785.1 uncultured Clostridia bacterium | reverse complement strand
TTAATAAATATCTGCAGGCGGCATTGTGCGCGGCGGCGATTTGGTATATTTTTAGCGGTCTTTATGTTATAATAATACGGCAAAGCAAAAATCGCCGCAGGTGTGTGGTGCGTCGATGTGTTTCTGCAAGGGCGCTCGCATAAGGCAGGCTAACCCATTAGCTTTATGGTATGCTCAGCTAATCAATATTAAACGCGCGCGACACGGCAAAATTTGACCCCTTTTTGTTCTGCATGGTTGTGCCGAGCGAGGAATTTAAGGCAATGCACACTTATTGTTAAATTACTATTACTAAGGTTGCAATATATAGGTATTATGTTTATAGACAAGGCAAAAATTTACATCAAATCCGGCGACGGCGGCAGCGGCATCGTGTCGTTTTTGCGCCTCAAGACCATACCCAAGGGTGGCCCGGACGGCGGCGACGGCGGCGACGGCGGCAGCATTGTTTTTGTGGCGGATGCATCCAAAAACAACCTGAGCGATTTTTACTATCAGGTGCATTACCGCGCGGAAAACGGCGATCGCGGCCAGCCAAAAAACTGCACGGGCAAGCGCGGCAAAGACACAATGATACGCGTACCCGCAGGCACGGTGATACGCGACGCACAGACGGACGCAATCATTGCCGATATGTTCCACGACGGCCAGACGTTAAAGGTGCTTGAGGGCGGCAGAGGCGGCAAGGGCAACACAAAGTTCAGCAGTTCCAGGCGGCGCGCCCCCTCGTTTTCACAGGCGGGCGAGAAAACAAAGGAAATTGCCGTCATACTCGAGCTCAAGACCATAGCCGATGTGGGGCTGATAGGCTTTCCCAACGTGGGCAAATCCACGCTGCTCTCCGTGGTCAGTGCGGCTCGCCCGAAAATCGCAGACTATCACTTTACCACGCTTTCTCCCAATTTAGGTGTGGTCAGATATTACGAACACAGCTTTGTAATGGCGGATATTCCCGGACTGATCGAGGGCGCTGGCAGCGGCGCGGGACTGGGACATGATTTTTTGCGGCACGTAGAGCGTACACGTATGCTTGTTCATGTGGTTGACATGGCGGGCACAGAGGGGCGCGACCCCGTGGAAGACTACCGCAAGATAAACGCCGAGCTTAAAATTTACAGCAAAAAGCTTTTGACGCTGCCCCAGATTATTGCGGCAAACAAAATGGATATGCCCGGCGCTGAAGAGAACTTAAAGCGCTTTAAACGCAGCGTCCGCAAGTATCCGGTGGTACCCGTGACCGCGGCAATAGGTGAAAATACGTCGGAGCTGATTGCAAAGGTATGGAGCGTATTGAGCGAGCTTGCGCCCGTTCAGCCGCTGGAGTTTGAGCCGCATACCTACGAGCGCCCGGACGGCCGTGAGTTTGAAATCGAGCTCAGCGAGGACGGTGTGTTTGTGGTGACCGGCGGATTGGTGGACAGGCTGAGCCGCGGCGTGATTTTGGATAATCCCGACAGTTTCCGCTACTTCCAGCGTCAGCTCAGGCTGTGCAAGGTAATCGACCGCCTCAAAAAAATGGGGATAAAGGACGGCGACCATGTGGTATTCGGCAATGTTGACTTTGACTATGTGGAATAAGCAAACTCGCTGACGCGCGGCTTCACAGCCGCATAACGTTGCCCGGGCAATGCACTGCATACAAAAAGCAAAGTTATAAGCAGTTCTTTCTGCGCGCATATAG
>CAZPMG010000044.1:0-3694 GCA_964587785.1 uncultured Clostridia bacterium | reverse complement strand
TCTGCGCATAGCCTTATATGCTGCAATACCCATATTAAAATTGCCGTACGAGCCCCGCAAAAGCGTGCGCCCTCCGGCATAAACTCTAAAAAATCGGAGAATTTTTTATGCTTACAAGCAAACAGAGGAGCCGCCTTCGCGGGCTTGCAAACACTCTTACCGCCGTAACTCAAGTTGGCAAGGCAGGCATTACGCCCGCCTTGGTGTATTCGCTTTCGCAGTCGCTTGAGGCGCATGAGCTTATCAAGGTGAGCGTGCTCGAGAGCAGCGGACGCACGGCAGAGGACGTGCTCAGGGCATTGGCAGAGGAGCTCTCCGCCGAACCTGTGCAGGCAGTGGGCGCAAAGATTACGCTGTACAGGCGGTCGTCAAGAAAGGACATCGAGCATCTGCAAATATGAAAAAAGCCAAGATGATATCTTGGCTTGCAGTTAACGTGCTCACGGTAAACAAATTTATCTGTAAAAAAACGGATATAAAATTTTAAATCAAGATAGTTTTATTAAATAAAAATGCGAATATACAAACGCATCAGCCGGTGTCACTTGCTTAAAAAGAAATTCGGGACTGCGTCCGGCCGGGAGACCTGCCTGACCAACAGGCACACGGCTGACAGAATAAGTAAAAAACAGGAAAACAGCAGATAATAAATTCTGTACGGCGTTAAAAAGCTGAGCGCAAGTATGAACAGCCCGGAAAAGAAATACCCCTTAAACCGCTTGCGCTCTACAGCGGCGCGCAACATGCCGGCAAAGCCTGTGGGCTGCTTGATGTTGTGCACGGGCTTGGGAGGATAGTAAGAGTTTTCTTTCAATATCCCAAACACGCCGTGCTCTTGCAATATGCGCACATTCAGCCCGTTTATGCCCTTTACCGTGCGCAGCGCGCCCTCGTCGGCGGCTGCGGTCAGTATGAACGCCTGCTCCAGCCTCGCCTCCAGCGCGGCCTTGCAGCAGTCAAGCGCCTGCTGCGCGGACAGCGGCGCAAGGTAAAACCGCAAAAACATTCCCATGCGTATGCCGTCTTTGGACATAAATATAAAACCGTCCTTATCCTCGCGGCACTCCTCGCACTTGGCGCGGCAAAGCTGCATAAAAAAATCCAAGTTTTCACGGTCGGAGTTCTGCTTTAGCCGCGTAATCACCTGTTTTTTGTGTTCAAATTCCTTTGCGGATGCCTGCCGCCTGTCGGACAGACCGCTTATCTTGAGGACAAGCTCTAACGCCAGCACGGCAAGCGCGGCAACGGCAAGCGCCGCCGTCAGATTGCCGTAAAAGTTGAGCACAAGCATCAGGCAGACCACAAACACAATCAAAGTGAATAAAATTTTATCAAAGATTTTAGATAGCTGATTCATATCGTAATTATTGACAGAAACGGCGGCGGTTATGCTCTAAAAAATAAATAGCGGCACTATGCGAGGAAACATCTTTTTCTGCAACAAAAGACGGCTGCAGCCGGCCGCAGCGGCAGCGCGTCACAAGCATTGCCCGTAAGGTAATAAATCAGCATATATAATTAAAAAAATGACTATAGCTATATTCGGCGGCACATTTAATCCGCCCCACAATGAGCATATAAACCTTATAGCCGGCGCGCGCAATCAGCTGCGTGCGGACAGGGCAATCGTCGTGCCCGCGGCCGCCCAGCCGCTCAAGCAAGCACCAGATGTGAGCGCAGAGGACAGGTTTCAGATGTCAAAGCTTGCCTTTGAACATTCGGGCACAGCCGAGGTCAGCGACTTTGAGCTTAGCCGCGGCGGCAGCAGCTATACCTGGCTTACGCTTGAGCACTTCAGCCGGCTGTATCCGTCGGACAGGCTTGTGTTTGTAATCGGTGCGGACAGTATGCTTGATGTGCAGGACAGGTGGAAAAACCCCGGCCGCATTGCCGGGCTCTGTACGCTTGCCTACGCTTCGCGTCCGGGATTTGAGGGCGCGCAGCAGGCCGCAGAGCGTTTTGAGCGCACTTACGGCAAAGAGGTAATCCGCCTAAATCAAGACGGACAGGATATTTCCTCGTTAGAGCTTAGGGCGCTGTTCGAGTTTGACTCGGACGTGTCAAAGTGGATGCCGCAGCGCGTAATAGATTATGTTGACCAAAAAAAGCTTTACCGCACCCATGCCGCGCTCATACAAAAGGCCGCACAATTGCTTTCCCCAAAGCGTTATGCCCATACGGCGTACGTTACCGCAGAGGCGCTTAGGCTTGCGCGCCGCACCGGCTGCGATGAGGAAAAAGCTTTTGTGGCGGCAGCGCTGCATGACGTTGCAAAAAAACTCAGTCCGCAGCAGCTTGAGCTTTACGGCTACCGCGCGCCTGAAGACATGCCGGAGCCCGTGGTTCACGCGTTTGCGGGCGCGCACATTGCCGAGCGTGAGTTTTGCGTGACCGATAAAGACGTGCTCAATGCCATACGCTACCACACCACCGGCCGTCCGCGCATGAGCCTTCTGGAGCGCGTAATTTATGCCGCCGACTGCATAGAGCGCACCCGCACATACGAGGGCGTGCAGCAGTTCCGCGACGCCGTCAACCGTGACTTTGAAAGCGGATTTGTGTACTGTTTGGCTGGCACAATGGAGCTGCTCGACCGGGAAAACAAAAGCCGGGTAAGCCGGCTGACAAAGCTTGCGCTCGACTATTACAGCGGCCGCAGCCAGATGCCGTCCGGCCGCCTGTCCGCTATTCAAAAGCAGGAAGATTGAGAACGAAAGCGACAATATATTGTTAAATGTATGACAACGGCTTATTTATCGCTATAAGTTTGTGTTAATTTGCGGCGAGACTCGAGATGCCGTCTGTAAACAAAATACTGTAAAAAATAAAATTGCCGCAACAATATGCGGCGGAGGATTGATGCAGGAAATAAAGCTGCTTGAAAACATCGTAAGCGCCCTTGAGGACAAAAAGGGCAAGGACATTATTACGCTTGACGTGCGGGAAAAGACCACGCTCTGCGATTATTTTGTTATAGCCGGCGCAAGCTCGTCCTCGCAGGTTCGCGCGCTCGCCGAGGGTGTGGACCAAAAGCTGTCAAAGCTGGGCATAGAGAAGCGCCGCGCCGAGGGAATATCCGAAGGCAGATGGGTAGTGCTGGACTACGCTGATGTAATCGTGCATATATTTCACGACGAAACCCGTCTGTTTTATCACATAGAGCGCCTGTGGGCGGACGCTCCGGCTGTAGACGCCGCGCCGAAGGCTGCCTTAGCCGAATCTGAAACAGAGCAAGAATAAGGGCAGCCCGGGAGTAATTTATACAAACATTTTAACAAATAAAAAGGTATAAAACTTGCGCGGCAATCACCGCACTGCCAAGCTGTTAATTGGCAAAGGCGGCCCTGAGCAGTACTTTGCGGCAGAAACGCGCATTCAAATTTTATAATCGTTTGGCTGACAGCGTGATATACTTGCCGGGCTTGCGGCGGCGGCTTTAAACTTTTTCCTCTTCAGGGCTTGCAAGCACGAACAGATCGTTTGCGGATACAGGTTTAAACTCCGGCGCGCGGCGCTTTGACGTGCGTTTAGCGGTTTGACGCACATAATAAACCTTTTGCGGGCGGGCTTGCGGCATTGTCTTTTCCTCTTGCCGCCATTTCAAGCCGTCTTGTTCGTCATCGCGGGGCAGGGCTTTGCTTCGCAGTTCCAGCCACAATTTGATTATGGTTACAATGCAGGCTGTAAACACCAG
>CAZPMG010000043.1:0-14404 GCA_964587785.1 uncultured Clostridia bacterium | reverse complement strand
CTACGTCCCCTTGACATAATATTACATTTCGTTGACAAATAAGCAAGTAAATACCCACAAACGCGCACTGCCCTTCCGAAAACGGGAGGGCAGTGCGCGTTTGTTAGTTTTCTTTTGCTTCTTTTCTTAAAGAAAAGAAGCGGGGTTTAAGGGGCGGCGCCCCTTATTATATCAATTATAATCATCGATAAAGATGCGGCGCCCCTTTGTTATTATTCCTCGGTTTCCTCGCCCTCTGCATCAATTTCGTCGGCCTCTGCGGGTGTAACGGCAACGGACACTACCTTGCCGTCCTTGACCTTCATGATGCGCACGCCCTGCGTGCTGCGGCCTATTACGGATATCTCTTTGACCTTGATGCGGATTATAACGCCGTTGTCGGCTATTACCATTACGTCGTTGTCGTCGTTGACAAGCTTCATGCACACAAGATTGCCTGTGCGCTGCGTGAACGTGCCCGCCTTGATGCCCTTACCCGCGCGGCTCTGCAGCCTGTAGTCCTCAAGCTCGGTGCGCTTGCCGTAGCCGTTTTCGGTAACGGTGAGCAGCTTCATGTCGTCCTTGAGCGCAAGCATATCCACCACCCTGTCCTCAGGGCCTATCTTCATGCTGCGCACGCCGCGCGCCGTGCGGCCCATTACGCGCACGTCCTCTTCCGAGAACCTTATGCACTTGCCCTCATGGCTTGCAACCATGATTTCGTCATGACCGCTGGTAAGCTGCACAGAGATAAGCTCGTCGCCCTCGTCCAGCGTGATTGCCACCTTGCCCACCTTTCTTATGCTTTCAAACTCGGTCAGCGGCGTCTTTTTGATAAAGCCTGCGCGCGTCGCCATGATAAGGTAGCCCTTGGTCTGCTCGGGCAGCGGTATAACCGCGGTAACCGTCTCGTTTTCGCTAAGCTGCAGCAGGTTGACAATGGCGCGTCCGCGCGAGGTGCGCTCGGCCTCGGGGATATGATAGCCCTTGAGGTTATAGACCTTGCCCTTGTTGGTAAAGAACAGTACGTCGTCGTGCGTGCCGGTGACGAACATATCCTTTACAAAATCTTCCTCTTTGGCCTTGTGCGCGATTACGCCGCGGCCGCCGCGCTTTTGCGACTTGTAATCGCTGAGCGCAAGCCGCTTGATATAACCCTGATGCGTAAGCGAAACCACTACGTCCTCGCGCTCGATCAGGTCGCCGATATCGATGTCGCCAAAGTCCATGGAGATCTCTGTGCGGCGGGGGTTTGAATATTTGTCGCGCACCTCGGCAAGCTCGGTGGATATTATGGAAAACACTTTTTCCTTGCTGGCAAGTATGGATTTATACTCGGCAATGAGCGCGTTTATCTGGTCAAGCTCCTCTTTAATCTTGTAAACCTCAAGCGAGGTCAGCCTGTGCAGGCGCATATCGAGTATTGCCGCCGCCTGCTTTTCCGACAGCAGGAACCGCTCGGTAAGCCGTTCTGCCGCCTCCACGCGGTCGCGCGACTCTTTGATTGTGCGCACAATCTCGTCTATGTTGGTCTGAGCGATAACCAGACCCTCTAAAATATGCGCGCGTTCCTCGGCCTTTTCAAGGTCGAACTTTGTGCGGCGCACGATTACCTCGCGCTGGTGCTCGATATAGTGCGATAAAATCTCTTTTAGGTTGAGGACTTTTGGTTCGCCATTTACCAGCGCAAGCAGCGTAATGCCGCCGCTTGTCTGAAGCTGTGTGTGCTTGAACAGCGAATTTAACACAACCTGTGCGTTGTGGTCGCGCTTGACTTCTATTACAAGGCGCATACCGTCGCGGTCGGATTCCTCCTTTATGTCGGAGATGCCCTCCAGCCGCTTGTCCTTGACCATGTTGGCCATGTTTTCAATCAGCCGCGCCTTGTTGACCTGATAGGGCAGCTCGGTGACCACTATACGGCTGCGCGTCTGGTTGCCTGACTGATATTCCTCTATCTCAGTGCGAGCGCGAATGATGTATCCGCCGCGGCCGGTGCGGTACGCCAGCCTCACAGCCGAACGGCCCATGAGTATGCCGCCCGTAGGATAGTCCGGACAGGGAATATGCTTCATCAGCTCTTCTATGGTGATGTCCGGGTTGTCTATGAGCGCTATGGTAGCGTTTATTACCTCGTCGAGGTTGTGCGGCGGAATGTTTGTCGCCATGCCCACTGCAATGCCGTCTGCGCCGTTGACAAGCAGGTTGGGAAAGCGCGCGGGCAGCACTGTGGGCTGAATCTCGGAATCGTCAAAGTTGGGATAAAAATCCACGGTCTGCTTTTCGATTTCGCGCAGCATCTGCGAGGATATGGCGGCAAGCCGCGCCTCGGTGTAACGCATTGCTGCGGGCGGGTCTCCGTCGACAGAGCCGTAGTTTCCGTGCCCGTCAACCAAGGGATAGCGCGTGGAAAAGTCCTGAGCCAAACGCACAAGCGCGTCATAGACCGAGGAGTCGCCGTGCGGGTGATACTTACCAAGCACTTCACCGACGATTCTTGCGCATTTTCTGTGCGGTTTTTCCGCGTAAAGGCCAAGGTCTGAACCCATGGCATAGAGTATGCGCCTGTGAACGGGCTTGAGTCCGTCACGCACGTCGGGTATGGCGCGCGATACGTTGACCGCCATGGCATACGAGATAAAGGACTTTTTCATCTCGTCCTCTACCTTTATGCGCTGTACCTTGGAATTTTCCAGATGCTTCTTAAAGGCCTCCGCCTCTAAATTGCTTTGTTTTTTCGACATTATATTCCTCCAGGCGGCGAAAAATGCGCCGCCGCGGCTATATCTTCTTGCACGTTTACCGTTTTAAAGCCGATTCTTCGCCGTTTACAGGGCTTAAAACGCTTGCTTGAGCAAACCCCTCATACCGCGCTTTACGCGCGCTGCGGCTTGAAATTACGCGGTTTTAAACAAGCCCGCTCTTTTAATTTAAACGTCAAGTTCCTTTACAAGCTTGGCGTTTTCCTCTATAAACTGGCGCCTGAGCTCGGGCTTTTCGCCCATGAGCGTGGTGAAAATCTCGTCTGCGCTGAACGCGTCCTCCATGGTAACCTGAAGCAGTATGCGCTTTTGAGGGTCCATGGTGGTGTCCCACAGCTGGTCTTTGTTCATCTCGCCGAGGCCCTTGTAGCGCTGGATGTCCGCGCCCTTTCTGCCTACCTTGTCGAGGTGAGTGTCTAAATCTTGATCGTTATACAGATACACGTCCTGACGGTTTTTTGCCACCTTGTAAAGCGGCGGCTGGGCGATATAGACGTGCCCGTTTTCTACCAGCGGACGCATGAACCTGAAGAAGAAGGTAAGCAGCAGTATGCGTATGTGGCTGCCGTCTACGTCGGCGTCGGTCATGCATATGATGCGGTCATAGCGCAGCTTGCTCTCGTCAAACTCCGCGGATATGCCGCAGCCGAACGCCGTTATCATGCTTTTAATTTCCTCGTTTTCAAGCACGCGCCCCAGCCGGGCTTTTTCTACGTTGAGTATCTTGCCGCGCAGCGGAAGTATCGCCTGGAACCTGCGGTCGCGCCCCTGCTTTGCCGTGCCGCCTGCGGAGTCGCCCTCGACAAGGTAAATCTCGCACAGCTTGGGGTCACGCTCGGTGCAGTCGGCAAGCTTGCCGGGCAGAGTGGTGGACTCAAGCGCGCTCTTTCTGCGCGTCAGGTCGCGCGCGTTGCGTGCCGCCTCGCGTGCGCGCTGGGCAAGCAGCGACTTTTGAATCAGCTCCTTGGACTTTGCGGGATTCTCCTCCAAAAAGCTGCCGAACGCCTCGGTCATGGCGCGCGAGACTATGCCGCGCACCTCGCTGTTGCCAAGCTTTGTCTTTGTCTGCCCCTCAAACTGCGGTTCTTGCAGCTTGACGGACACCACGGCGGTAAGCCCCTCGCGCACGTCCTCGCCGGAGAGCTTTTCCTCTTCCTTGAGCACGCCGGTCTTGTGGCCGTGGTCGTTTATAATCTTGGTAAGTGAGTTTCTGAAGCCCTCGAGGTGCGTGCCGCCCTCCTCGGTGTTTATGCCGTTTGCATACGCGTATATGATTTCCGAATAGCTGTCGTTGTATTGCAGGGCAACCTCTACGGACACGCCGTCGACGTTTTCGTCAATATATACCGGCTCTCCGAGCAGCACTTCCTTGCTCTTGTTGAGCTGGTTGATGAAGTCGACAATTCCGCCCTCGTAACACAGCGTTTCCTCGCGCTCGGCGCCCGGACGGCTGTCTTTAATTACAATGGCAAGCCCCTTGTTGAGGTAAGCAAGCTCGCGCAGCCTGCCCTTGAGCCTTTCAAAATCAAATGCAATGGTTTCGAAGATTTGCGTGTCCGGCATAAAGGATATCTTTGTGCCGGTGACAAAGGTTTCGCCCACGACCTTGAGCCTGTCTTGCGGCACGCCGCGGCGGTACTCTTGAAAGTGCACCTTTCCGTCCTGAAAAACCTCTACCTTGAGCCATTCGGAAAGCGCGTTCACCACAGATAGGCCGACGCCGTGCAGGCCGCCGGATATCTTGTAGCCCTCGCCGCCGAATTTTCCGCCGGCGTGAAGCTTGGTGAGCACCACCTCAACGGCGGAGACTTTCTCCGTCTTATGCATTCCGCAGGGTATGCCGCGGCCGTTGTCGGTGACCGTGCACGATCCGTCCGCGCAAAGCTCAATGGTTACCTTGTCGCAGTAACCCGCCAATGCCTCGTCCACGGAGTTATCCACAATTTCCTGCACCAGGTGGTGCAGGCCGCGCTCGTCCGTGCTGCCTATATACATACCCGGGCGCTTGCGTACGGGCTCAAGGCCCTCAAGGACCTGAATCTGCCCCTCGTCGTAATGCCCGGAAACCTTTTTTAATGCCATAAAAACTCCTCCGCCTTAAAGCGTGCGCAGCCCAAATTTATTAACGTAAGCGTGCACGCCCCTGCCGCCGCTGCCTAAGTGAAACCGGCTGCGGCTAATTAGTTTTAATTTATGCCTGCGGATAAACCGCAAACTGTAACCTGCCGCCGCTTATGCACAGCAGGAATGTGCGCCTTAGAGCCGTACGCCTGCCACGGCGCGCCTTAGCTTGCCGGGGGTGAGCGCTGTCACCTGCGCCTTGGGTACGCCGCCATTGTCTGTGACGGCAATCCTGACGCCCGCCTGGTTTGCGTCTTGTGCAGCCTTGAGCGGCACAAACGTTCCGCCGCAGCGCGGGCTTATGAGCGCAGCTATATACTTTAACTCTACAAACTCCGCCATTTTTACTCCGCCCGTGCCTATTTTTGCCGCGTGCGCACAGCGTGTGTTATCGCGCGCGCGCGATATTAGTACTTATATACTATATAGTACTAATTATAACATATTTTACGGTTTTTTCCAAGTGTTTTGTGCCCGTGACGCGGCCGTTTTGCCGCTTTACACGTGATTTTACGCTGGCTTTTCAGGTAACGTCAAACGCCGCCTGGAAAGCACGGCAAAAAGCGCGGCCGCACACATTTTACCTGTGTACGTACGCGCTTTGAGATAGGTGGTATTAACTGCGTTGCCTTGACTTAGGAAAACAAGCTGTAAATTTTGCAAGTGTGTTATTTTAGCTTGTTCAATTACCCTGTATTCGCGCGGGCGGCCGGATGACTATAACTTACCACTCCGCTTGCAGCACCCCTTGCAGTCAGCCCTCTATAAACCCGCTGCAGCGCGGGCAGCTGCTTTCGAGGTTGGTTGCGCACTGCGGGCACATCAGTGTGCCGCAGCCCGGACAGTTGCGCACCTCCTCCAAAAACGACATCTTTCCGCAGCTGTAACATCTGAATTTGCTCATGTATATTAAAACCTCCGTTTGGATAGTGAAAGTTTCACACGGGCGGTAACTCGCATATACGGTTGCCCCCCGCGCGTGAAACAACTGATGCCGCAGCCGTATGCGGCTGTAATTTGCGCCGCCGTATCTCTTATTGGCAGACAGGCGCATTAGCGGCACTTGGTTACTGCAGGTAATTCATCTCACCGTAGCAGTCCGGGCACAGGTCGTCGCCCGCGCCCTCACAGGCGCAGACCTCCCTGCCGCACGACGTGCACACCCTCGAATTCATTGCCCTTGCCTGCGGCGCGCATCCCTTGCATTTTTCCGGCATTGTCCGCCCTCCTTTGCTCCTGCAAAAAGCCGGCAGGCAGCAATAAAATTATTGCCGCAAATCGGGCATTTTATACCGGCTTTAAGCCCAAAGTATGAATTTAAAAATATTACCGCACGCGCAAGCACGCGCAGCCTGCCCCTATGCAGGCACTTTGGGGCAGCGGCCTGCAAGCCTAAACCACGCACAGCCTGACACGCAGGCTGCATTGCTAATTCCAAGCATAGGTATAAAAAAACCGGAGCATAGCGCTCCGGTCAAATTTATTGCAGCAAATCTCCGCCGTCACCCGGCTCTCCGCCGTCCGCAGGCTCGCCCCGGCGCAGGCGCGCGGCGCGGCTAAGCAGGTATTTTACCGACTCTATGCGCTTTTGCTGCTCCTGCGTGAGCGGACTTCTTGACTGCTCGGAGAGGCTCTCTTTTTTGGCGCGCCCCAACGCAATCAGCAGCACAATGCGGGCAAGCTTTGTCTTGTCCTCTTCGGAAAGTTTAAAATCCTGTGTTTCATTTGTATTCTTCATACGTTCTCCGATTTTGCGGCCGGCGCTGTTTTGCTTAAAAAACCGCCGCCGTGCCCGATTATATAATAACACAAAAAAAGGTGCTTGTAAATTGGCCCTGCGTGTTTTTTTTGTCTCGGCGCAGGGTATATATATTTTGCAATAATTTTTAAGGAGTTATACTGATATGAGCTTTTTGTTCGGAGCCCTGTTTTTTCTCATGCTTGCGGGCAGCCTTGCGCTGCTTTACGGAGCGTATAAAAAGAAAAACAAGAGCAAGCTGTCGCTTTACGGAGTGTTTGTCGCGATAAGTTTTTTTGCGTTGGTGTTTATACCTACGGGTTTTCACACCATAAACACAGGTGAAAACGGCATAGTCAAGGTATTTGGAGAGGCCAGAGAGGTCAAAAAACCCGGGCTTACGTGGGTGATTCCGTTTGTTTCAGACGTGCAGATATACGATATGCGCACGCACGAAATCAAGCGCGAGGTTGCCGCCTATTCCAAGGACTCACAGACCATGACGGGCGAGCTGTCCGTTCAGTTCCGCGTGCAGTCTGACAAGCTGATTGACATATACACGGAGTTCGGCAGCATAGAGGCGCTCACCCGCCTTGTAAGCTCGGTTGCCGAGGAAAAGACGCGCGTCATACTTGCGCAGGACTCCGCCATGCAGATAATCGAAAAGCGCGAGACGCTGTCCGCGCGCGTGGAACAGACTATAATCGACAACACTGAACAGTACCACATTGACATAACCGTGGTGGTACTGAGCAATATCGACTTTAACGACGCGTTTGAAAAGGCCGTCGAGGACAAGATGATTGCCGAGCAGTCCAAGCTGCAGGCGCAATACGACAAGGAACGCGCGATAATCAAGGCCGAGGAAGACTTTGAGGTGCAGAAAAAGCG
Source organism: uncultured Clostridia bacterium (assembly GCA_964587785.1). Taxonomy (GTDB): domain Bacteria; phylum Bacillota; class Clostridia; order Christensenellales; family HGM11417; genus CAZPMG01. The sequence goes on along the minus strand of CAZPMG010000043.1, from coordinate 6,913 downwards.
CGCGGAGGCCGCAATTGAGACGGCAAAGGGCGAGGCGCAGGCGCAGCTTGAGATAGCCCGTGCGCAGGCAGAGTCAACCAGGCTTAAGTCTATAGAGGCGGCGCGGCTGTTCGGCTATGAGGTTGCCGTACGCACAGACGCAGAGGGCAACGAGTATAACGAGATTATATTCCCCGAGACGGCCACAGACGCCGAGCGCAAGCTTATTGCCGACTATATGAAGTATATGGAGTATCTTTCAAAGTGGGACGGCAAGCTGCCGCAGGTAGTGGCGTCTGAGGACGGCTTTACAATAATGATACCCGCAGGCTGACAGAATAAGGCCCCGCGCATGCCAAGGCTTGTAAAACCGGTTAGGCTCTGCCCGTTGGACGAGAAGAAGCGTATTCATAGGCAAAGCTATTTGCTTAAACGATAAGCGTATATACCGCCGCAGCCTGCCGCGCTTAAATGGCGCACAATAAGATATTTACATCACAAAAACACACAGCCGCTTTGGTTAAAGCGGCTGTGTGTTTTTTTATAAAGTATAATGAAAATTACTCCATTCATAATAATTTATTTGATTGCATAAGGCTGATAGAAGGCCCGCGCTGGCCAAGATTTATAAAACCGAAAGCGGCGGCTGGGCATAGCATTGAACTGCTTTCAATTTATAAATTGAGTGTAATACGGATTGTTTAATACCCGCGGTGCGTTTATATAACCTGTGTGTTTGCTGCCGTCAAAACTACTTGCGGAACGACACTGTTATCTCAGTGCCGCCGCCCTCCTTGCTCTTAAGCGTAAGCTGTGCGCCGTACTGCGCGCATATGTGCTTTACTATTGCAAGCCCAAGGCCTGTGCCGCCCACTTTGCGGCTGCGCCCCTTGTCCACGCGGAAAAAACGCTCAAATACGCGGTGCTGATAGTCGGGCGCTATGCCTATGCCCGTGTCGCGCACGGTAAAGCGCACCAACGCGTCCGTCTGCTCAAGCAGCACGTCCACCCTGCCGCCGCTTACGTTGTATTTAATTGCGTTGTCAATGAGGTTGGACGCAAGCTCGGTGAGCTTTTCGCGGTCGGCGGTAACCGTGCAATTATCTAATTTTTGCGTAATTTCAACGCCTGCCGCCTGCGCCTTTGCCGCGAACGTCTCAAGCACGGCGCGCACTATGCGGGTAAAGTCCTGCGGCTTGTCGTTTTCACCGGCGTTATGCTTGCTTTCAAACTTGGATAGCTTGAGCATATCGTCTACAAGCGACTTCATGCGCAGCGCCTCGGCGTGCACAATCTCAATAAACTTGCCGGTCTTGTCCTCCGCCCTGCCCTCGCGCAGCAGCTCGGTGTAGCCAAGCACGGATGTGAGCGGCGTGCCCAGCTCGTGCGATGCGTTTGCAAAAAACTCGCTCTTTTCCGTCTCCAGCTTGCGGAGCGCGGTTACGTCGCCCGCAAGTATGAGCGCGTTTATGCCCGCGCCGCTCTGCACGGGAACTACCTCTACGCCCAGCAATTTGCCGCCCTCGGCGCGCAGGTCAAATACGTTCATTCTGCCGTGCTCCACAGCCTCCTCGGCGGCGGCCAGTATTTCCGGGCTGCGCACAAGCTTGCTTATGTGGGCGGGCAGCTTGATATCCTCGCCGAACAGCGCGCGCGCCGCGGCGTTTTGCAGCACCGCGCGCCGGTTTTCGTCCACGGCAATTATTCCCTGACTGGTGTTGTCAAGGATTATCTCCATCTTTTCGCGCTCGTCCTGATATATGCTGAGCAGGCCGGACAGGCGGTCGGATACGTTGGCTATCTCTTGAAATACCGTGTTTACCTCGTCATAACGGGTTATGTCAAAGCGGTAGGTATAGTTCCCGCTGACCACCCGGTTGAGGTTGGATTTTATCTCTGTAAGCGGCTGCAGCAGGTTTTGCGTTATCCGCGAGGCAATCAGCCACGCTGCGGCGGCAAGCGCTGCTGCAACAGCTGCGGCAGCGGCAAAAAAACCGCCTGCCGCGCGGTCAATGTGCGCCTCCTCTGCGGCGGTGCGCAAAAATACGCTGCGCACACCGCCCATGCCGTCGCTCAGTTCGGCTGCCATTGCGCAGTATACATATGACGCCCTCATGGTCTGCGAATACCTTACGCTGATTCCGAATCCGCCGGACGCCGCCTTTGCCACCTCCTCGCGCTCTAAGTGGTTGTCTGCGCTATCTCCCGCCGGCCCGCCGCTGTCGGCAAGCACAAGCCCGTCGCTTGCTATCAGGGTTATGCGCACGCTGTGCGCGTGCAGCGCGGCAAACGCCTCAAACTGCTCCTCGGTGAGCGGCGCATCTGCCTTGAGCACGGACAGCAGCACGGTGGTTGTGTCCTTGAGCGACTGTTTGGACAGCTCGGTGGCGGTGCGCTTGAGTATGACCAGGCAGCAAAGCAGCAGCAGCGCAAGCGCGGCAAATACCAGCGCGGTAACCTGCAGATGTATTCTCTTTTTCATGCCGCCTCCGTTGCAACAGAAGTTGCTTGTATGATTAATATGCTTAAACTTTAAGCTTTAAGCGTTTACTTTTCTATGCTTAGCCGCCGCGCTTGACAACGCGGTTTAAACGGTTATATAGGCCTGTGTGCGCTGAATATCAACGTATACACGCACGCGTTAACACGCTGCCGCCTAAGGTGCTTTGACTGAAATTACAGCAGCTGATAGCCCACTCCGCGCACGGTAACAATGACCTTGTTTTCTGACTGGTCGTCGCCCAGCTTTTTGCGCAAGCTGTTTATGTGCATATCCAGCGTGCGAGTCTCGCCCAAAAAGTCCATGCCCCACACCGCGGACAGCAACTCGGCGCGCTCTGCAACCCTGCCGGCGTTTTGCAGCAAATACTTCAGCAATTGAAATTCTTTGAGCGTAAGCGTCAGCTTTTGACCGTTCAAATACGCTTCAAAACGCTTTTGGTCAAGCTCAAGGCCGCCGCGTGTCAAGCGCTCGGGCGTTGCTGCGGCAACCTCCCTGCGCTTGCGCAAAGAGGCGCGCACGCGGGCAAGCAGTTCCATCAGCCCGAACGGCTTGGAAACATAGTCGTCCGCGCCCAAATCAAGGCCTTTGACCTTGGAAATCTCCGAATCCTTTGCCGTGAGCATGATAATGCGTATGTCGGCGGCGGAATACTCCCTCCGCAGCCGCTCCAGCGCGGCAAAGCCGTCCATGCCGGGCAGCATGACGTCAAGCAGAACCATTGCCGGAAGGCGCTCCTCCATTGCCTCAAACAGCTGCTCGGCGGCTGCGAATACCTTGGTCTCATAGCCCTCTGACTCTAAGGCATACTGTATCAGCCCGGCTATGCTCTCGTCGTCCTCAACAGAGTATATCAAAGTTTTTTCCATTTTTGCATCCTTAAAGCAAACGTTTGTGCTTGCGCACCCCCGTCAGGCTGAACTGCACCCACTCGGCAATGTTCTCGGCGTGGTCGCCTATCTTTTCAAAGTACTTTGCAATCATCATGAGATAAATTGCGGCGTCCGCGTGCTCGCTGTTGTTTTGCAGCAGCGCTATCATGTCTGCCTTCATAAGCTCAAACTGTTCGTCAACCTTGTCGTCAAGCTCAATTACCTCGTCCGCCAAGCTCTGGTTTTGCGTGACGTATGCGTCCACGCTCATGTTGACCATGCGTTTGGTAAGGTCCGCCATCTTGGGGATTTTTTCCCACTTGGGCTTGTAGTCCTGCTTCATTAAATACAGGTTAATCTCGCTTATATCGCGCGCCTGGTCGCTTATGCGCTCCATGTCGCCCACGATTTTAAGCGCGGTGGTAATTGCGCGCAAATCTCCCGCCACGGGATGCTGGCGCAGCAGCAGGCTGAGCGCCTGGGCTTCGACCCGGCCGGCCATGTCGTCAACGGCCGATTCGCTCTCTATAACCGAGCGCGAAAGTTCCTCGTTGCCCGTAGTAAGCGCGCGGAATGCGTCCTCAATGGCGCGCTCTATCATGGCGCCCATCTTTATTATATCAAGATGCAGACTCTCAAGCTGCCTCTCAAAACGGTTTCTGACTGTCATAGCTCCCTCCTAAACAAAATAGCCAGCCTAATGCTAAACTTTCCGCTCAGCCGAAGCGCCCGGTTATATAGTTTTCCGTGCGCTTGTCCTCCGGCTGGGAAAAAATCCGCTCGGTGTCACCGAACTCTATCAGTTCGCCCAGCAGGAAGAACCCGGTAAAATCGGATATGCGCGTGGCCTGCTGCATATTGTGCGTGACTATCACTATTGTGTATGCACTCTTAAGCTCGTCTATAAGCTCTTCAATCTTGCCCGTGGATATGGGGTCAAGCGCGCTTGTTGGCTCGTCCATCAAAAGCACGCGCGGCTGTACGGCAAGGCTGCGCGCAATGCACAGACGCTGCTGCTGCCCGCCCGAGAGGCTGAGCGCAGGCTTGTTGAGCCTGTCCTTTACCTCGTCCCATATGTTGGCAGCGCGCAGGCTGCCCTCTACGATGCCGTCAAGCACGGATTTTTTGCGCAGCCCGTGCGTGCGCGGGCCGTATGCAACGTTGTCATACACGCTCATGGGGAAGGGGTTTGGCTTTTGAAACACCATGCCCACGTTTTTACGCAGCGTAGACAGGTCAATGTCGCGGTATATGTCCACCCCGTCAATTTCCACCTTGCCCTCTATGCGGCAGCCCTCAATGAGGTCGTTCATGCGGTTGAGCGTCTTAATAAGCGTGGATTTGCCGCAGCCGGACGGCCCGATAAACGCCGTTACCTTGCGCGGCTGCACGTGCATATTTACGTCCTTAAGCGCCTGAAAGTCGCCGTAAAACAGGTTTAGGTTTTCAATGTCAATTTTCATCAGTAGCTCCTTGCATACGCCGTCCGATAAACGCGCTCAAAATATTTAAGCAAAGAACGATAACCAGCAGCACAAGACCGGTGGAATATGCGTAGTCGCGCTTATCAAATGTGTTGGTAAAGTTATACATCGCCACGGCAAGGGTTGCCCCCTCCTTGCTGAGACCTCCGTCAAGACGCAAAAGCGTGGTGCCGGCAGTGAAAATCAACGCGGCGGACTCGCCCACTATGCGGCCTATGCTCAGCACGATACCAGCTAAAATCCCGTTCATGGCGGCGGGTATGACGATTTTAAACACCGTGCGCAGCTTGCCCGCGCCCAACCCGTAGCTTGCCTCGCGGTATGTGTCGGGCACAGCCTTTATCGCCTCCTCGGCAGAGCGGATAAGCAGGGGAAGTATCATTATGGATATGGTGGCGATGCCCGCCCTCAGCGACTCGCCCCAGCCCAGAAAGTACACAAAAAAAACTACTCCGAATATAGCATACACAATGCTGGGTATACCTGCAAGCGTTTCCGCCGCCAGCACAATAATTTTTACAATTTTATTGCCCCTCTTGGCGTATTCGCACAGATATACCGCGCAAAGCACGCCTATCGGCACTGTGATAAGCAGTGAGCAGCCGATTATTATGAGTGTGTTCTTTATAGGTTCGGTAATTGTGGGGGCATTGTGGGTGTTTACTCCGGTTAAAAAGTGCCAGCTTATGTTGCTTGCGCCCCTTACGGCTATGAATAATACCACGGATACAAGGGAAAACACCGTTATGCCTACGGCGGCATAGCTGAAATATCTAAGCAGTATGCTTGGGCGAAACTTTTTTTTGCCCGCGCTGCTCTGCTCTAAAAGACTCAAGGAGTTTTTATTAGCTGTTGCTGTCATAATCAAATCCCCCTCTTAGCGTTTCTTTGGCGGTAAAGGTTTATGGATAGATACAGCACAAGTATAAACACAAACAGCACCAGCGCAATGGAAAGCAACGCACGGTAATGCAAACTGTCACGGTCGGCATATGCCATCTCCGCCACGATTCCCGTGGTGAGCGTGCGCACCGGGTGGAGCACCGACGGCGGAATCCATGCGGCGTTTCCTACCACCATTACCATTGCCATGGTCTCGCCTATGGCGCGCCCCACGCCAAGCACCACCGAGGTAAATATACCGCCCTTTGCCGCGGGTATCACCACCTTGAACACCGCCTGCTCATGCGTTGCGCCAAGTGCCACAGCACCCTCATAATAGTGTCTGGGCACAGCCTCTATAGACGCTGCGCTTATGTTTATGATTGTGGGAAGTATCATTATCCCCAAAATTACGGACGCAATAAGTACTCCCTCGCCGGTGCCGCCCTTTATTCGCAATACCTCTGCAAGGCGGCTGGTCCACGGCAGTATTACCATTATTCCAAAAAAACCGTAGATAATCGAGGGTATGCCCACAAGCAGGTTTATCACCTGTTTGAGCACCTTTTTTATGCCGCGCGGGCAAAAAAAGGTCATGAATGCCGCGGAAAAAAGACCCAGCGGCACGCCCACAACCAGCGCTCCCGCAGTTACGTATACGCTGCCCACTATCATGGGCCATATACCAAACTCTCCCGCACTGCGGCTCCAAGTTTGCCCCAGCAGAAATTTGAACAGGCCTATCTCTCTTATTGCCGGAACTCCGCTTATCACCAAAAAAACCGTAATTACCAAAATTGCTATCACGGAAATCAGACCGCAAAACAAAAACGTATAGTTTGCGGCGGTTTCCTTTATCTTTGTGGAAAGCTTTACCTCCACCTTTAAGGCATCGGCATTTGATTGCATATGTCAGCACCTCTTTTGCGGACGGCGTAAACCTGTCCGCTTTCATCGTAATCTAATACTGAGTAGCTTCTAAATGTTTGACAGAAACTTAAGTGGTTTTTGAGATAAAAGATGACCAAAAGCGCATGCCATAGGAAGCTATGGAAGAGCATTGGGGCGAGCTTTTAGCTAAAAAGACGCCGGACTGCTTAAACCTTTAGAAGTGATTAGTATAAGTCTGTACACGGCAAACAGCCGGAGCCTCCTCTTCTCAAGGAGACTCTCCGGCTTTTTGCTAACCCTTATAC
>CAZPMG010000042.1:9649-14509 GCA_964587785.1 uncultured Clostridia bacterium | reverse complement strand
TGGCGGAGTGAGAGAGATTTGAACTCTCGCTACGTTTCTCACGTACTACTCCCTTAGCAGGGGAGCCCCTTCGGCCTCTTGGGTATCACTCCGTACAGTATTAAATTTGTGTGCACGCTAAAACTTTTTCGCTTAAATCTGAATTTTGGCAGGCAGTTTTGGTTTTTTACCGCTATGCTCCCTTATCTATTGCGGAGCAATGTCCCGGCTTACAGCAGGGTTCTGCGCATCTTAATGGCGCTTGCTTTGCAGCTTGCGAAAAAAAGCGGCGCGGATTTTTTTGCGTTTGTTTTACCGTGCATAATATAATAACATAATTATTTGCTGTTGTCAAAATAATTTTGCAATAAAATGCGCTTGTGCAGATTGTGAGATTGCGTCTGGTGACGGGGCGGTATAATCCCGATTGAAATACGCACAGCAATCTGCTTTAATATTTATAAAGCAGGGTCAATTCCCTTGCCTTAGAACAAAATTTAGGTCAATATAGTCAATTGCAACATTGTAAAATGATATGCGACAGCAACAAAAAAGCTGCGTGTAGCTTTTGAAGTTAACTTTAAGTATAAAACCTAAAGACACTTTACACTTTTTGATCGGTACACTCATTATGTGCTGCGTAGACACTGCTTATTTTAATCGGCAGGCTCGTTATGTGCTGCGTAGACACAATATCATATTCACTTTTAATCAGTATACTCATTATGTATTCGCATAAACACTTCCGCGCAGGTAAGTGTGTCGGACAGCGCGCGGTGCTTATCGCCGGGGTCTACGCCAAAGTGCGCCGCCACCGTTTCCAGCTTATAGTTGGAAAGCCCCTTTAACTTTTGGCGCGCCAGCGAAAGCGTGTCGTGCAGCCGGTTTTCAAACGTATAGCCGTAGGGCTTGGCGGCAAAGCGCATGAACTTTATGTCAAAATCTATGTTGTGCGCCACAAGCTCAGTGCCGTGCGCAAACTTGTAAAAGTCGGACACCACCTCGGAAAACGCCGGGGCGTCAGCAACCATGTCGTCGGTTATGTTGTTTACGTTTGTGGCGGCGGCAGGAATGGGGCGGCCGGGGTTGACCAGCGTGTGAAAGCTCTCCTGCGGTTTTCCGTCCACTATGCGCACGGCGGCAATCTCTACGATGGCGTCAAGGTCATAGTTTGTGCCCGTGGTCTCAAGGTCAAACGCAACGAACTCCCGGCCCTCAAAAAACTTTGACGGGCTGCGCTCGGGTGCGGCAAACAGATCCTGCTGCACGGCAAGCTCCAGCTTTTGCGGAAAAATCTTTGTGTAGCTCTCCGACGGAGGAACCTCGGGCAGCGGCGCGGGTTTGAAGTCCTTGGGAAGTTCGCACAATGTGACCGCGCGCACTATGAGCACGCTGTCGCTGCCGTCCTCCTGCTCCAGCCGCCCGCGCACCAGAACCTCCTCGCCGTCCGTTAAAAGGTCCATCTTTTTTTCTGCGGGGCCGCCGGGCTTTGCAAAGTACAGCGCGCTTATGCTGCCGGTAAAGTCCTGTACGCCGAAGCGGTACATAAGCCTTTGGTTTTTTGTCACGCGCTTGAGCAGATTTTGCACCCTTCCGCAAAACACAGCACTCTCTGCGGGCGCTGCGTCCTCGGCATACAGCGCGTCGTCCTCTATCAGGCTGCCGGCAAGCGCCTTGCGGCTGCTAAGACTTGGCCGTATGCGCCGCGCGGGCGCCATGGGCACAAACACGGGCGCGGCCTCGGGAAGCTCGCGCTCCTTTGCCACCTCGCCGTACTCTATGTATACGCCCACGTCCTCAAAGAGCTCGCGCGCAAAACGCTCTTCCAGCCAGCCTGCCAGCCTGTTGGCCTCGGCGTAGCCCCTGACCAGCTCGTCCACGCACAGCTTGAGTGTGTATTTTCCGTCCGCATTTTCCACCTCGGCGCAGCGCACAAGCGCGGCCACCATGGAATGATGCGCGGATATGTATTCCTCTGTCTTTTCCTTGAGCGTGTCTGCGTCCGCATACGCGCGGTACAGCGTGAGATAAATTTTCTTTATGTAATCGGGAAGTATGTCTGTAAGCGCGTCCTCTGTGTCCTGCTTGAGCTTGGCGCTCACTACGCCCTTTACCGCAAGCGTAATCTTAAGCTCGCCGCGCGCGCTCAAAAACCTTGCGCCGGCAAGATAAAACTCCGCGCCCAGTCGGTCATTTAATATTTCACATATTTTCGGCGTATGTATAAGCATATGTTTTCCTGTAAAAAGCCCTGTGCTGCAAGCAACTATCTGCTTTTGTCAAATGTTTATTTCAATTAACCTAAAATGCACGGCAAGCTTTGGCTATAAGTACGATTACTGCCCGCTAAATTCACGTAGATTAACAGCGTATTTTAAATGCGCAAACTTGGTTGTTTGGTCATGCCGCCGGATTACTGCTCTTGCTCTTATTCTTACTCCTGCTCTTGCTCCTGCCCCTGTTCCTGCTCATTTAAAAACTCATCAAGCAGCTTTTCAAAGCTTGGCATTAAATCTTCATTATCTACGGTGCGCACAGTGCGGCCGCGCAAAAACAGCACGGATTTGCCCGCGCCGCCGGCTATGCCTATGTCGGCGTGCCTGCCCTCGCCCACTCCGTTTACCACACAGCCCATTACGGCAATTACCATGGGGCGGGTGATATGCGCAGTCAGCTCGCGCACCCTTGCGGCAGTGCCCTCGACGTCAAAGTCCGCGCGCGCGCACGTGGGACAGGATATCACCTCTGCAAACGCGCGGTCCAGCCTGAGCGCTCGCAGCAGCAGCCTTGCAACCTCTATCTCGCGCACAGGGTCGCCCGTAAGCGACACCCGCAGCGTATCGCCTATGCCGTCGAGTAGCAGCGCGCCTATGCCTGCGGCGGACTTTATCTCTGCAAGCTCGCCGCCGCCTGCCTCGGTTATGCCTATGTGCTGGGGATAGCCGCTCACTTGATGGATAATGCGGCAGGCCTCCACCGTCTCACGCACGGACGAGGACTTTACCGAAAGCACTATATCGTCAAACCCGCCGCGCTCAAGCATTGCCGCGCAGGACAGCGCGCTCTCGGCAAGCGCGCGCGCGCCGCGGCCGTATTTTTGCTCGGCTTCGCGCTCTAATGAACCGGAGTTTGAGCCTACCCGGATGGGTATGCCGGCGGCCTTTGCCGCGTCCGTCACCTTTTTGAGTCCGTTTTGCCCCATGTTGCCGGGGTTTATGCGCAGCTTGTGCGCGCCGCTCTCTACGGATAGCAGCGCAAGGTTGTAGTCAAAGTGTATGTCCGCCACCACGGGAAGCGGACTCTTTTCCGCAATTTCCCTGAGCGCAAGCGCGGACGGCTTGTCCGGCACACCGAGGCGCACAATATGGCAGCCGGCGGCGGCAAGACGCTCTATCTGGGAGAGCGCTGCGGATACGTCCGTTGTCTTTACGCTCAGCATAGACTGAATCTTGGGCGCGCCCTCACCTATAATTACGTTTTTTACTCGAACGGTTTTTTTCATATAATTTTGCGGCGCTTTGGCCGTAATATGATAACTTGCTGCAGAATGATTGCAACGGCATATGCGGCAAGCTTATTACAAATGATTGCAGCGGTATTATGCGGCAACTCATTGCGGAGAAAACTTAGTGCAATAATATTGATTACAATAATAATAACGTTTATAAAAACGACTCAATATCGCAATAGTTGTTGCAGCGATAACTCACTGCAGCCGCGGTATTATCAGCTGCTGGTATACGTCGGCGACTATTATCAGGCCGAACAGCAGCAGCAGCCCCACAAGATGAAGCGTGCCCTCAATCCTTCGGGAAACGGGCTTTCCGCGCACCCATTCTATGGCGGTGAACACCACGCGCGAGCCGTCAAGCGCGGGTATGGGCAGCAGGTTGAACACCGCAAAGTTAACGCCCACAAGCGCGATTACCACCATAAACTCGCGCAACCCGTGGCGCGCCACCTCGGAGATAGCGCCGATTGTGGTTATCGGCCCGCCCACGGCCTCCAGCCCAAGCGTAGAGGTTATCAGCCGCCCAAGCATCTCGAGTATCATAAACCCGAGATAAAAAGTATACACCACGCCCCGCCAAAGCATCTCGAAAAAAGGCAGTTTTTGGTTGACCGGCTCGTTTAGTATGCCCAGCCCCAGATAGTGTTCGTCAAGTTTTACCTGCGGAGAGCCGTCCTCATTGTAAATTATCTTGCCGTCCTCGCCGCGCACGGGCACGGCGCTGTTGCGCATTACAACCTCGGTTTCAACCACGCTGCCGCCGCGCAGCACCTTGAGCGTAACCACGCGCCCCTCGGGCAGTCCGCTTAGCGCCTTTGTCATGTCGCCGTTTAAATAGGCGTACAAAAACCTGCCGTTTGCCTCTAAAATTATGTCGCCCTCTTGAAGCATTAAGCTGCTGTCTGCGGACGTCTGCGCCTGATTTGAGTCGGGCAGCACGTGCGTCACGCGCGGAAAGGTCATGCCGGTGAACGCAAACACCAATATCACAATGAGCATGGACGCCAAAAAGTTCATGGTAACGCCCGAGAGCAGCACTATTATGCGCTTCCACGGCGGCTTTGCGTTAAAGGAATCCGGCGAGGCCGCCTCCTCGTCCTCGTCCTCGAACGCGCAGAACCCGCCCAGCGGAATTGCGCGCAGAGAGAATATCTCGCCGTTTTTTCTGCGCCGCCAAAGCAGCTTGGGCCCGAACCCCACGGCAAACTCATTTATCTTAAAGCCAAGCGCCTTGCCTGCAAGATAGTGGCCGAATTCGTGCACGGTCACCATGAACAGCAGCCCTAAAAGTGCTGCGCCTATATACGGGAGATTTGATAAAAAATTCATATTACCTCGGGTTGCCGCGCTCACAAAAAAGTGACGCGGCG
>CAZPMG010000042.1:3089-9549 GCA_964587785.1 uncultured Clostridia bacterium | reverse complement strand
GATAAAAAATTCATATTACCTCGGGTTGCCGCGCTCACAAAAAAGTGACGCGGCGGCATGGATTTGCAGCTTGAAACTGGGCTTGGTGCGCAGGATATGGCTGGTTTCCGGCATTAATCGCTGCGTTTGTTGCGGCCGGCGCACTGATTTATAAATGAGTGCGACGTTTCTCCAACTTAATGATTTATAATTGAGCGCGACGGTTTTTCCTAACTTACTGACTTATAAGTGAGCGCGACGGTTTTTCCTAACTATAAGCGCGTGCGACATTTATTCTGACTTACTGACTTACTTATAAGCCCGTGCGCTGTTTCTGCCGCCTTACTTATTTATAAGCGCGTGCGTAATTGCCTCCGCCTCTTTGTAAAGCTGCTCGGCTTCCTCAACGCTCTTTTGGTTCGGGCGGCTCCAGCCGCTCAGCACCCTTTCAATATAATATGGTATATCGGTAAACTTTATACTGCCCTTTAAGAACGCGTCCACAAGCACGTCGTCCGCCGCAGTCAGCGCCGCGCAGTGCGAGTCGCCCGCACGGTACGCGCTCCGGCACAGTTGCAGCCCGGGAAACCTTGCATGGTCTATCTCGGAAAAGTTAAGGCTGCCAAGCGCGGCTATGTCAAGCGGCTGCGCGGCGCAGGGCCTGCGCTCGCCGCCCAGCAGCGCGTATTGAATGGGAAGCTCCATGGATGCCGGGCCTAAGTGCGCTAAAAAGCTTCCGTCTGAAAACTCTGCCATTGCGTGCACGACGCTCTGCGGATGCAGCACGGTGATTACGTTTTTTTCATCCAGGCCGAACAGGTGGCAGGCCTCGATTACCTCCAGCCCCTTGTTTACCAGCGTGGCGCTGTCTACGGTTATCTTTTTGCCCATTGACCATGTGGGGTGCGCAAGCGCCTGCTCGGGCGTTACCGCGCTCAAAGCGCCTGCGGGCAAGTCGCGGAATGCGCCGCCGCTTGCGGTAATAACCGCGTTTTTAAGCTCGCCGCGGCCGCCTGTCTTTATACACTGCCAGAGCGCGGAATGCTCGCTGTCTACGGGGATAATCTCTGCGCCCGTATGCCTTGCAAGCTCCATGGTAAGCTTGCCGGCAAGCGAGAGAACTTCCTTTGCGGCGAGAGCCACAGTCTTTTTGCGGGCAAGCGCACAGTGCACCGCGCGAACCGCGCTAAGGCCTGAGGACGCCGCCAGCACAGTGTCATAGTCGCCTTGACGCAGATAGTCCGCCTGCGCCTGCTGACCGAAATAAAAGCGGGTGCCGGCATATTTTTCTGTATTTATGCGCGCGCGTGCGCTATCGTCCGCTATGCACGCCGCCGCAGGGCGGAAACGCTCAATCTGCTCGCAGAGCAAATGTATGTTGCTGCCGCATGACAGCATCTCTACCTTTAAAATATCACTGCGGCGCGCAGCCACCTCAAGCGCCTGCCTTCCCACGCTGCCCGTGCTGCCTAAAACGGCGATTTTTTTCATATTGCTCCGTTATATGACAAGGGGGCGGCTGAGGACAACGAACGTCTTGGCTAAAAGTATACGGTCAAAACTTGACTTTAGCAGCGTTTTAAGTGTCCGGTTAGCGCCCCTGTGTAAGTTGCTTTGCGCGTTGCCGCGGCTGTTTGTCTGCCTAAAGCGGCTTTAACCTATTAAAACCCCGCGGGAAAAGCCACCACAAAGAACACATACATAAAGAATCCGCACAACAGCGTGCTGTCCAGCCTGTCCATTACACCGCCGTGTCCGGGCAGCAGCGCGCCGAAGTCCTTGATGCCTATCTGCCGCTTGAGCGCGCTCTCAGCAAGGTCGCCTATCACGGTAAACACCGAGCCGATAAGCCCGGCAACCGCCAGCGTAATCCAGGAAAAGGGCAGTGTCTCGCCCAGCACCAGCGTAAAGAAATAGTACGTAGCAAATATACCGCCCGTTCCGCCGAACAGTCCGCCTATTGCGCCGGAGATTGTCTTTTTGGGGCTTATTTCCGGTGCCAGCTTGGGGCCCTTTAACGCCGAACCCACAAAGAAGGCAAATGTATCGCACAGGCAGGCAACGGCAAGCGTCGCCACGATTAAAAACAGCCCGTGCTCATAGTCGTTCATACGGTAAAACAGCGAAATCAGCAGCAGCGGATAAAACAGCATCAGCGCGTAAAGCCCAAGGCTTTTGAGCGTGACCGCGCGGTCAAACAGCTGCACGATCATCGCCGCAACAAACGAACCGAGCGCAAGCGCATATATTGCCGTGTGGTCGCCCGCAAAGCTGAGCGGAAAGGTAAGCGCGCCCGTGACCATTATGGCAACGGCAAGGCTTTTGGGTATATCCTCTTTGAACGCGCGCAGCATCTCATACAGCGCGGCAAGCAGCACAACGGCAATGGCGGCGTCCAATATAATCGGGGAAACCGAGCGCAGCGCAAGCAGCGCAACCCCCAACGCAATGAGTATAAATGCTGTTGTAAAACGTTTTAACATAGCTACCTCGCGCGCACGGCAAACGGAAAAAAACCTCTCCGCCCGCCGAATACAGTGCAAAATCATCACGCCGTCCGAGGGGCAGGCTTGCCTGCCGCGCTTCTATTGTAAAAAAACAGCCGGATTACTATACGGCTTGGTTTTGTTTGTTGCAACTGCCCGGTTTACGGATATGTTATGCCGCGGCCAAATTTCGTCTTTGTTTGAGTTTATACGGATTTATACGGATTATGGCTTTGTGCTTATATTTTTGAAATTACAGCGCGCCGTACCTTCTCTGCCTGCCCTTGTAGTCGTCTATGGCAATGCGCAGCTGCTTGCCGTCAAAGTCCGGCCACAGCACGTCAGTAAAGTACAGCTCGCTGTACGCGCATTGAAACAGCAAAAAGTTGGACAGCCTGCGCTCGCCGCTCGTGCGTATCACAAGGTCGGGGTCGGGCAGGCCGGAGGTATAGAGATTGGCGCGCAGGTTTTCCTCGGTAAAGCCCTTGCCCTCGCGCGCTATGGCCTGTGCCGCGCGCAGAAGCTCGGCGCGCGAGCCGTAGCCCAGCGCAATGCTCAGCGTAAGCGCGGTGCAGTCCTTGGTTTCTCTCTGCGCCTTTTCGCACGCCTGACGCAAATCCTCGGGAAAGGGAGCGATGTCGCCCAGCACCAAAAGCCGCACGTTGCGGCTGCGGTAGTCGCCCGAGTGCTTTTGCAGGTGGGAGCGGAAAATCTCAAGAAGCTTGTCTATCTCATCTTTGGGGCGGTTCCAGTTTTCCGTGGAAAAGGCGAACACCGTCAGGTACCCCACCCCCAGCTTGAGGCATTCGCTTACCACCTCGGCAAGCGCCTCGACGCCCCGCCTGTGCCCCTCCGCGCGCGGAAGCCTGCGCTTTTTTGCCCAGCGCCCGTTGCCGTCCATGATTATTGCGATGTGGCCGGGCGCGGTAGGCGCACCGGCATTGGTTTGGGTATTTGACAAATTAACCAAGCCTCTTTATAAATTTACAGCCGTGCGCCTGCAACGGCATTGCCGCCGCCCGCGCAAAAAGTTTAGCATTAAGCGTAAACGCAGCGTCTTTGCCGCCGGCTAAACGCCTGTTATGCACGGCTGTATGTTGCTGTCTGTGTTCTGTGCAGATAATCACGGACTTATGCACGCTCTACTTAGAAAAAATTCTATTGCGCGGCTATTTAGCAACCGGATTTACTGCGCATATTGAGCGGCAGATTACTCCGCGCCGTCCGGGCGGGTGCGGAATGCACTCACCTTTAACGCTGCGTTATTGCCGGAAATACGCACGCCCAGCACAAGCTCTATGTCGCGCCTGTCGACGTGTTTGCCGGTGATGTCCTCTGCTGACACGGTATAACCCAGGCCTTCAAGCTCTTGCACGGCTTTAATAAGCGGCATACCCGCATAGCTTTTTGTCAAACTGACATCAGCTCCTTTTCCTTGTCCTTTACCGCCGTATCGACTTGGTCTACGCTCTTTTGCAGCAGCTTATCGACGTCTTTTTCATATACGGCGTGCTCGTCCTCGGAAATTTGCTTGTCGCCCTTCAGTTTTTTGAGCGCATCCATAGAGTCGCGGCGGATGTTGCGCAGCGCTACCTTGGAGTCCTCTCCCAATTTTTTGACCTGTTTGACCAAATCGCGGCGGCGCTCCTCGGTAAGCTCGGGGAACACCAGACGGATTACCTTGCCGTCGTTGCTGGGCGTAATGCCTATGTTTGCCTCAAGTATTGCCTTTTCCACTGCCTTTAGCATGGACGCATCCCACAGCGATATGGCGAGCGTGCGCGCGTCGGGCACGCTGATGTTGGACATCTGCGCAAGCGGCGTAACCGTGCCGTAATAGTCTACGCTCACCCTGTCGAGCACATGCGGGTTTGCGCGGCCTGCGCGCATGGCGGCAAATTCGCCCTTCATCACGGAAATTGTCTTTGCGGCCTTGCCCTCAAAGCCCTCAAAGATAGCGCTGACGGCAGTGTTGTCATGAATACCCATATCGTCCTCCCTGTTATTACCGCCCGCAAGCCGCGGACGTTAAAAATATCCGCGCACGCCAAACTGCGGCATGGTTGCGGTAACTTAAGTTATTGCCAATACCTTTACATTGTAATACAAAACCGCAAAAAATTCAAGCGGTTGACAATGATAGACAACTCAAATGCGGCGTTATTTACCGGCAATGCGCAATGTGCGGACTTATGCGCAATAGCTATGCACTATTAATCATTAAAGGGGCATGAACTTGCACGCCCCTTTATGCAGGAAATACAGTCAATCCCTGCACTGTAAATAAAATGCTTGCCGGCAAGGGTGTTTTTGCGCCGCCGTAAAAAGTGCTTAAAACCTCGCAGCCGGGCGAGGGACTTGGGCTTGCCCCGGCGGTTAATACAACCTATTGCCTTTGCACTCAAGCGCTTGAAAGCAAGCCGCGCTTGTTTTGCGCCAAGCCGCATTGCCTGATATATAACCTGTTAAATTACAAACCCAATAATCAGCAGCAGGCAATAAGGTCGCCGCCCATTGCCTCGCAGCAGCAGTCAAGGCATATCAAATTGGCGCAGCAGTTCAGCTCTGTGCCGCATCCGCCCATCTGCGGCTGGCCGCCGCCAGGAGGAGGACTGCCCTGAGGGTTGCCCTGCGCTCCCCCGCCGCCCGGGCCGTATGTCTGTCCGCCCTGCGTTGGGCCGCCCGTGCTCATCAGGTTGTTGAGCCTGAGCAGAGCGTTGCTGTACTTGGTGTTTTTGGGGTCAAGCTTAACGGCAAACTCCAACTGCGTCTTGCTGTCGCTGTACCAGCTTTTTTTATAGAAAATAATTGATTGCAGATAGTGCCACTCCGCGCTGCGCTCGGTCATGTAGTCAAGCTGCGCCTGCGCCTCCTCTAAGCTGCCGCGCTTTATCAGCTGCTCAATCTGCTCAAAGCCGCCGCCGGTCTTTGCAGAGCGCGTCTGCATATCCTGCTTTATGTCCTCATACGCGGCGTCAAGCTCGGTGAGCTTGTGCGCGGCCTCCGCGCCCACTTCGCCGGGCTTGTAGCGGCGTTCGCTGTACTTTGCGCGCAGGCGGCTGTAGGCCTCCTGAATCTCTATCTCCGAAGCGCTCTCTGAAACACCCAGTATTAAATACGAATTTTTCTTTGACATTTGCCCTCGTTCTCCATGAGTTTTTCCGTTCTGGCCGCAAGGCCGCGGTGGGTTATGTTGGTTATAAGATCGGTATTAAACTTAAAGTCCAGCTGAGCGGCGCACTCTTTGATAGTGTTTACGCTGGCAAACAGCGACTGCTTTATGTCCGAGCCGTGGCGCTCTAAAAATTCCTTGCGGTTATTGTAACCGCCGTAATAGCTTATCAGTACGTTGTAATTGCCGCGGGCGTGGTCGCTGTCGAGGTCGTCAAGCGCGTCGATTAAAAAAATCCAGCGTCCCACGTTGTAGCACAGCCGCTCAAAGTGTTCGCCGCCGCCGTATAGCTTGGCGCACACCTGCTGCATCATAGTGCCGAAACAGTCGCTCACGCGGTCGATGCTCTCGCAGCGCTGGCCTTCAAGTTCACGCAGTTTTTTGTACTGAACGATGATTATTTCATCAAAGTCGGGGCGCAGCTTTTTTGCCTTGTTGTAAGCGCGCGAAAAACCTGTGCGCATCAGCCGCCGCAGCTTTTTGCCGCCGTCTATAACATCGTCGTTTAGCTTGTGATAGAGCAGCAGCACGTTGAGCACGGCGATGTCCTTGTTGAGCGCGGTGGGCAGGCACACTCCCCGCTTGCGAAAGGGGTGAAGTATGCAGTTTTGACGCTTTACCGTAAAGTCCTGACCGGACAGGTTGTGCAGCAGCACCGACAAAAACACCGAATCATAGTTTGTCGCCGCGCGCGCAACGTTGCCAAGCACCTGCTTGGTGCTCTTGCATATTCCGCAGTAAATGCCTTGATATAAGACATAGTCCTTTAAGTATAAAAGATTTTTTTCCGGCAGTACGTATCCGAACATGGCGTTCCTTAAAA
>CAZPMG010000042.1:0-2989 GCA_964587785.1 uncultured Clostridia bacterium | reverse complement strand
CGGCCTGAACGGGCTCAAGCTTTGCAATCACCGCATCTGCCACCGCCTGCTTGAACTCTCCGTAGTTTTTGCCCTCAAACTCCGCCTCGGCGGACTTTAGCGTCTTTTCCGCAAACGCGCAGTATATGGCAAGCAGGTTGCTGACGCCGGGCTTGTCTGCCGCCGCCTTTACGCTGCCCTCGCTGTCGGTCACCGCGCGTCTTAACTTGCTTGCAATAAGCTCGGGCGTGTCCGCCATGGATATATATGCGCCGGGGTTCTCGTCGGACTTGCTCATCTTTGCCGACGGGTCTAACAGGCTCATTATGCGCGCGCCCTGCTTGGGAATGTAGGGCTCGGGCACGGTGAATGTGGGCGAGTAGCGGTTGTTGAAGCGTATGGCCACGTCGCGGCAAAGCTCAAGGTGCTGTTTTTGGTCGGCACCCACCGGCACAAGCGCCGCCTGATACAGCAGCACGTCGGCGGCCATGAGCACGGGGTAATCCATCAGACCCATGTTGATATTATCCGCGTGTTTTTTGGATTTATCCTTAAACTGTGTCATGCGCGACAGCTCGCCGGTGTAGGTCATGCAGTTGAGTATCCAGCAAAGCTCTGCGTGCGCGGGCACGTGCGACTGCACAAATATTGTGCTCACCTCGGGGTCTATGCCGCAGGCAATGTAAAGCGCGACAAGCTCAAGCGTCTTTTTGCGCAGCTGCGCAGGCTCTTGGCGCACGGTTACCGCGTGCAAATCTACCGCGCAGAACAGGCAGTCATAGCTGTGTTGCAGCTCCACCCAGTTTTTTAGCGCACCTATATAGTTGCCCACGGTGATGATGCCCGTAGGCTGTATGCCGGAAAATATTATCTGCTTTTGCTGCGCATTGTCGGGCGCGGTCTGACTGTTCATATTATTAGGTAACTCCGTTTTGCCGCGCACTCACTTGGCGCGCCTTAGAGGTTTTATAATCGATTATTAAGCTGTTTTATATATACAGTTGCAGCCTAAAAACCACTTTACGCACAAAAGTTTAAGCTTTTAAAGCACGGTTTCTTTTATTTCAGAGGGCAGTATTACCTTTGAATGCAGCTTGGGAAGTATCTTTAACGCCTGTATGCCGGGGGGGACTTCCATTGCCGTCTCGGCAAGCAGCTTTTTGCAGGCGCGGAAAGAATCGCGCACGTCGTCGCCGGTGAGCGCAAACAGCACATCCTGCGGGAACTTGTAGGGGTTTGCCGTGGACAGCACAACCTGCGGCGCAAAATCGTCAGTGCGGCTGCGGTATACGCCGCCCACGTGCACGGCAACCGCGGTGTGAGGGTCAAGCGGATAGTTGTATTCCTCAAAAAAATCCTCTATTGCCTCTATTGTCTGGTCCTCGGTTGCATAGCCGGCATAAAATTCCTCGACGAGCGTTTTATGCTCGTCTGCGGTGATGCGGTAGCTGCCCGTATCGGCAAGCTGTTTCATATACTTAGATATCACAGCGCCGTTCCTGCCGCCCGTTTCAAACAGCAGGCGCTCTAAGTTGCTGGACACAAGTATGTCCATAGACGGCGACATGGTCTTGTAAAAGTCGCGGTTTGTGTTGTATTCGCCGCGCGCAAAAAAGTCGGTCAGCACGTTGTTTGAGTTGGACGCGCATATCAGTTTGCCCATGGGCACGCCCATGCGCCACGCATACCAGCCGGCAAGTATGTTGCCGAAGTTACCCGTGGGCACGCAAAAATTTACCGGACTTCCCATTTTTATCTGATTTTCGCCCAGCAAGTCCACATATGCGGACACGTAGTACACAATCTGCGGCAGCAGCCTGCCCCAGTTTATGGAGTTTGCAGAGGATAGCGCAACGCTGCGATTCAGCAGGGTTTGGCGCAATTCTTGGTCGGCAAATATGGATTTTACCGCGGTTTGGCAGTCGTCAAAGTTGCCCTTTACGCCGTAAACCTCAAGATTTTTGCCCTGCTGGGTGACCATCTGCAGCTTTTGCATCTGCGACACGCCCTCGGACGGATAGTAGACAGTGACCTTTGTGCCGGGTACGTCCTTGAATCCCTCAAGCGCCGCCTTGCCGGTGTCGCCGCTGGTAGCAACCAATATGTGTGTGGTGCGTTCAATGCCCAGCTTTTGCTTGGCGAGCGCAAGCAGGTGCGGCAACAGCGTGAGCGCCACGTCCTTGAACGCAAGCGTAGGGCCGTGCCAAAGCTCAAGCATATATATGCCGTCATCCACCTTTACAAGCGGCGCGGGGTCGCCGTCAAACCGCGAATACGCGGCGGTTGCGGCGTTCAAAAGCTCGTCATAGCTGAGGTCTGTCAAAAATTTTTGCATTATATACGCGGCGCGCTGCGGATAGTCGCGGTCGCACAGCGAAAATAGCTCGTCCTGGGTGAGCTCAGGTATACTTGCAGGAACATAAAGCCCCCCGTCCGCAGCCAGTCCGCGCACGATTGCGGTGCAGGGGCTTACGGTCTCAGAACTGTTGCGGGTGCTTATATATTCCATCTTTACCTCCGTGGATAATGCAGGCGCGCTGCCTGTATGCGTACGGCTTGATAACACCTTCCTGTAATATGGCCAATTTAATTGACTATAAACATGCCGCGTGCACCGCTTGAGGCTGCGGGCGGCAATTGGCTGTTGCAAGTTGTACTCAGCTTAATCTTAGTTATTATACCAAAAAAAAAGCAAAAAGTCATTAGTTTGGCAGGTTTTTTAAGCTATACGGTAAAAAATCATGGCAAAGGCGCAGCGGCAAGATAAAAAGGTATTAAACTTACGCGGCAAACCCTGCGCACAGACGCCCGATATAGTCAATGAAATTGAAATTGATACACAATTTTTCAAAAACAAGCATGGCTTGTTTTTTGCGATAAGTTGCAATAATCGACTAAAATAAAACCTCGAGCCGCGGGCAATGATAGCCTGCGGCTCGGGCTATGTAGTGAGAAAAAGCAAAGGCCGGGCAGCCTGTGCCTGTTGGTATGGTATGGCCTGCGCCTAAAA
>CAZPMG010000041.1:0-14889 GCA_964587785.1 uncultured Clostridia bacterium | reverse complement strand
TGCCCACTAAGGTTACGTTTGGAAAGTCGTGCCCCTTTGCTATCATCTGTGTGCCTACCAATATATCCGCACCGCCCGCGGCAAACTTTGAGGTTATCTGAAGATGAGCCTCCTTGTTCTGCGTGGTGTCGATATCCATGCGCAGCACGCGTGCCGACGGAAACAGCTTGGAAAGCTCGTATGCCACCTTTTGTGTGCCCGTGCCGCTCTGGCGTATGTAACCGCTGCCGCAGGACGGGCACTCGGTTAGCATCTTGTAGCGCGAACCGCAATAGTGGCACTTGAGCGACTCCTCCTCGCGGTGATAATTTAAAGTTACGTCGCAGTCGCGGCAGTTTGCGGTGTAGCCACATTCGCTGCATACCACCACCGGCGAGAAGCCCCGCCTGTTTATGAACAGCATACACTGCTCACCCTTAGAGAGCGCATCTTCCAGCCTCTCAATTAGCTCCTGTGAGAACGGAGAATTGTTGCCGCGCATTATCTCGGTGCGCATATCCACCACGGACAGGCCGGGCATCTGCGCTCCGTTTACGCGCTCGGTAAGTTCTAACAGCCCGTAGTCTCCGTTTTTTGCAAGGTAATAGCTCTCTATCTGCGGAGTGGCGCTTCCAAGTACCAGCGACGCGCCGTTGTAAACCTGACGAAACTTTGCCGCTGTAATCGTGCTGTATCTCGGGGAGGTTTCGCTGACATAGCTTTGGTCGTGCTCCTCGTCGATAATAATTACGCCGAGATTTTGTAAGGGCACAAAAATCGCGCTGCGTGCGCCTACCGCCACTACCGCCTCGCCGCGCCTAAGCCGCCACCACTCGTCATAGCGCTCGCCTGCGGACAGTCCGCTGTGCATGAGCGCAACCCTGCCGCCGAATTCTGCCCGAAAGCGCATGAGCATCTGCGGAGTAAGGCCTATCTCGGGCACAAGCATGATTGCCGTTTTGCCCTCGCTTAGTGCGCGGCGCACCAGCCTTATATATACCTCGGTCTTGCCGCTGCCTGTCACGCCGTGCAGCAAAAACGCTTTCCCTGAATTTTTTTCTATGTGCTCGGCGCACATGCGCTGGGCATAGGTAAGCTCTATCTCTTTGGCGCGGCAGGAAAGCCCGTCATAAGGTTTTCTGCGCACGGTCTGCTCACGCACGGTGAGATAGCCTTTTTCCAGCAGCGCACGCACCGCAGACGAGCCGAATTTTGCCGACAGTTCCGATTGCTTTTGCGGCGTAGCGTTTGACATATGGGTAATAAGCTCTTGCTGCCGCACCGCGCCTTTGCGAAGTGAGCCAAGCATCTCCTGCGCGGTGAGCGCGGTGCTCAGCTCCAATATATGCTCGGTCTTTTCCGACACGCGGCCGCCGCGCATCTCTGCGGGGATAAACAGCCTGAGGCTCTCGGCAAACAGTATGTTGCACTGCTTTGACATATAGCGCGCAAGTGCCAGCGTCTCCTCGGTGAGAGCGGGTAAATCGTCAAGCTCACCGACAATCGGCTTTAAATTGCCGGAAAATTCACTTTGCTCCTTGAGGCTTACGATAAAGCCCTCAAGCTTTCTGCCGCCGAACGGCACGGACACCCTGAGCCCGGGTTTTGCGTCAAAGCCATCCGGCACCGCATAATCAAATACGCGGTCCACGCTCGCGCTGAGTACGTCTACTATTACCTCTGCTACCATGCTGCCCGCCTTAGCCGCAACGCGCTCATAGCCCTGCAATGCGGTCGAATATGAAGTCCGCAATGTCAAGCTTGCTTCTGATTCCGCTTTGAATTATGTGACCTTGGCGGTCGATTACCGTCACGGCGTTGGTGTCGCTTTCAAAGCCCGCGCCCGGCTGCGTGACGTCGTTTGCCACTGCAAGGTCTGCGTTTTTGCTCTCCAGCTTTTCCTTTGCGTTTTTAATGAGATTTTCCGTCTCGGCAGAAAATATAACGAGCTTGCGGCTTTCCTTTATCTTTCCGCATTCCTTTGCTATATCGGGGTTTTTGACAAGCTCCAGCTTAAGCGCGCTGTCCTTGAGCTTTTGCTCTGCACGGGATTTTACACGGTAATCCGCGGGAGCTGCGGCCTTTATGATTATGTCGGCACGCGGAAGAGCTTTAAGCGTGGCCTCAAGCATCTGCTGCGTGGTCTTTACGCGCACGGTCTCGCAGTTAGGCATTGGCACAGTTGTTACGCCCGCAACCAAAATTACGTTTGCGCCGCGCTGCATGGCGCGTGTGCACAGCGCAGCACCCATCTTGCCGCTGCTGCGGTTGGTTATGCTGCGCACAGGATCTATAGGCTCTTCGGTTGCGCCTGCGGTTATAAGCACGGTCTTGCCTTCAAGATCGCGCTTGCCGGAAAGCAGCGAGATTATCTCGCGCTCGATGCGCTCGGGCTCGGCCATGCGCCCCTTGCCTACGTCGCCGCAGGCAAGCAGCCCGTCGTCAGGCTCAAGCACAGCTGCGCCGCGCGATATAAGCGTATTTAAATTTTGCAAGAACGCCGGATTGTTGTACATACCCGTGTTCATCGCCGGGCACACTAAAAGCCGCGCGGACGAAGCCAATGCGGTTGTGGTGAGCATATCGTCAGCAAGCCCCAGCGCCAGCTTTGCCAAGGTGTTTGCCGTGCCGGGGGCAATTACTATGAAGTCAGCGGCCTTTGCAAGGGAGATGTGCTGCACAGAATAGTCAAAGTCCGTTGAGAACATATCTGTAACCACCCGGTTTTGCGAAAGCGTGGCAAACGTAAGCGGAGAAACAAATTCCTGCGCGCTCTTGGTCATCAGCACGTGCACGGCAGCCCCCTGTTTTTTGAGGCGGCTGACAAGCTCGCACGTCTTGTAGGCGGCAATGCCGCCGGTTACGCCCACTAAAATCGTCTTGCCCTGCAACATATTATTGCCCTCCGTGTATATTTCTCTGCGTTATAAAAACTGCGGAAGTCTTTCATCAACCTGTCAATGTGGAAACGTTTATTTATCAATTATCACCAAATCTTTTCATTCAGCTATATTGGTGTGATAAAATGCTAAAAAGGGCACGGGCAAAACGCATACGCAGCGTCCGCCTCGCACCCCTGCTTGTTTGCTTTGCCGGCACACGAAAACCCGCTTTACATGAAAACCTTTCTCAAATCAAAGCTTACACTTAGATTAAAGAATTTTATGTTCCAATGTAAACGCCGCCGCAGCCGCGGCACTGCCCTGTCACTTACGTTCAATCGTTGATAAAAGTAAGCTTGCCTTCCTGTATCTCGTTTGCCGCCTGTGAAATAGGCTTTTGCGCGGTAGGCTGTTCGCCAAAGGTGTTTTGGGTAAGTATCTGACGGGCACGCTTTGACACGAGGCAGGCAAGCACATACCTGCAGCCGACCTTTTCTACAAGCTTGTCAATGGGTGGTTCGTGAATCATATCTATAGCTCCTTTATATACCCGGCCGCCGGGCGGCAACACTGCCGCAAAACTGCGCCGGTTCGGTTTATTTATATGTTTGCGCCTGCAATATGTAATATACCATTTGCAAACAAGTGTTATTACGCTCTTAAATTTGATACCGCATAATTTGACAGCTGCCTATCAAAACCGCGCGAAATATATACTGTCGATGTTTTTATCCTATTAGCTTATAAAACTTTTTATGCCGTTATATCACTTGACTAAACTTGCCGTCTAATTATTATAAACATTATACGGCGTGTTAAAACCGACAGTATGTATTCCTAAGCAAGACGCGGCTATTCTCCGTTCTCTCCGCTGCCTATCAGCGCGGCTAAATCATACCGCTTAGAACGCATTTTTTCCGCGGCGATAATGCCAAGCACGTCGGCGGCCGCGCGGCGAACGTCGGCGTTTTCCACTATATAGTCATAATATGCCGCCTTCGTTATCTCTGAGGACGCCGCAGAAAGCCTGCGCCTTAGTGACTCTGCGTCCTCGGTGTTCCTGCCGCGCAGTCTGCACTCAAGCTGCGCAAGTGAGGGCGGTACAAGAAAGATAAGCACGGAATTAGGGTAAGCGGCTTTTACCGCAAGCCCGCCCTGAACGTCAATTTCCAGCAGCACGTCCGTGCCCGCATCAAGGCTGCGCTCTACCGCGCCCTTGGGCGTGCCGTAGCGGTTGCCGTATATCTCAAAGCTTTCCAAAAACTCGCCGGCGGCAAACATTTTTTCAAACTGCTCTTTGGTTACAAAGTAATAGCTGTCGCCCTCGCGCTCGCCCGGGCGCATGGCGCGCGTGGTGGCGGAAATTGACTTTATCAGCCCTTTCCCGGTCTTTAACGCCTCGTCTGCAACCGTGCCCTTGCCCACGCCGGACGGCCCGGACAGCACCACCAAAAGGCCTTGTTTCATGCTCATAATCCGCCGGCCTCCTCTTTGCCGTTAAGCCTGCCGGATATTGTGTCTGTGCTCAGTCCGCACAGCACGACTATGCCGTTGTCGAGCGCTATTACCGCCCGCGTCTTCCTGCCAAACGAGCAGTCAATCAGCTTTTTTGTCTCGCGCGATTCGGCAATGAGCCGCTTACAAGGCAGTGTGTCGGGTGAAAGCACGGCAAGCACCCTGTCGCTGTTGATAAGATTGGAAAAACCGATGTTTACAAACCTATTCAATGTTTTGAACCTGCTCTCTGATTTTTTCTATCTCGGACTTTAGAACCAGCCCGTATTGCGTGACCAGCGCATCGTTGGACTTGCTGCATATGGTGTTTGCCTCACGGTTGAATTCCTGAATAATAAAGTCAAGCTTGCGTCCCTGTCCGTTCTCCTTTAGCATTCCGCGAAGCTGGGAAATATGCGACTTCAGCCGTGAGAGCTCCTCATCGATGCTCACGCGGTCGGCAATAAACGCCACCTCGTTTAAAAGCTTTGATTCGTCCACCGCCACGCCGGACAACAGCTCCTTTACCCGCGCTTCGAGCTTTTGACCGAGCTCGCGGGAAACCTCGGGCGCACGCACGGCCACAAGCTCAAGCACACGCTCAATCTCGTCTGCGCGCTGCTCAACGTCTGCCCTCAGCGCCTCGCCCTCGCGCATGCGCATGGTATCAAGCCGCTCAAGCGCCTCTTGCAGGCCGCTGTCAAGCAGCTTTGCCAAAGCATCCTCGTCGTCTGCGGGGACAGCAGCCTTTATTACATCGGGCTGCTTAATCAATGCCGTTACTCCAAAGTCATTTGTCAGATTGAACCGCTCGCTCAGCATTCTTGCGGCGCTGACATAGCCCGCAGCAAGCCCCGAGTCTATGCTGACCTCCCGCTGGCTCTGGCTGTTGTCGGTGTATGTCAGATACACGTCCACCCTGCCGCGCGACACATAGCGCTGAATTTTTTTGCGCAGCGCGTCCTCTAAAAAGCTGAGTGCGCGGGGCATCTTGCTGTTTATGTCCAAAAAACGGTTGTTCACCGACTTAATCTCGGTGACAAGTGTGCGCCCGTCCGCCTCAACGGCAGATTTGCCAAAACCGGTCATGCTCTTCATATAATGCCTTTAACCTTTAAAATCTATTTCAGCTGAAAATTTATAAAGCTGAAAGTTACAAACGTGTTTACTCGCTCAAAAGCTGCTGCACAAGCTGAGATACTATGCTGTGGTTTGCGCGGCCGCCGGTTGCCTTCATTGCCTGTCCCACAAAAAACGCCATTGCCTTTTGGTTGCCGGCGCGATAGTCCGCCGCGGGCTTAGGGTTATCCGCAATCAACTTTTTCACAAGCTCAAGCAGCTCTCCGCGGTCGCTCTGCTGCAATAGGCCGCGCTCTTCCACAATTGCGCGCGCGCTGCCGCCGCTGTGCCAAAGCTGCTCGAACACCTCGCGTGCCGCTGCTTGGCTTATCTCTTGGGCGCTGTACATTTTTAGCAGCGAGCAAAACTCCGGCGGACTGAGCGGAACGGTTATTTCGCCTTCCGGCTGTTCCTTGAGCTTTTTCAGCACTTCGCTCATTATCCAGTTTGAAAGCATCTTCTTGTCGGCAAATATCGCAGCGCAACTGTCAAAAAAATCGGATACTTCCCGGTCGGCGGTCAAAAGTTTTGCGTCATATTCGGGCAGGCCATATTCCTGCACGTACCGCTGGGCGCGCGCTCTGGGCAGCATGGGCAGCGTATCGCGCGCGTCCTCTATCTGCTTTTCTGTGAGCACCACCGGCACCAAATCGGGCTCGGGGAAATAACGGTAATCGTGGGCATCCTCTTTTGTGCGCATTACATAGCTGCGACCCGATGCCTCGTCCCAACGGCGCGTTTCCTGCTCTACCGTGCCGCCCGAGTTTAAAATATCGGTTTGACGCTCTATTTCATAGTGCATGGCGCGCACCGCCGCGCTGAAGGAGTTTACGTTTTTTATCTCCGCACGTGTGCCGTAGACATCGCTGCCCTTTTTACGAAGTGAAAGGTTTACGTCGCAGCGCAGATGCCCCTGCTCCATGCGGCACTCGGACACGCCGCTGTATTTTAAAATGCTCTTTAGGCTCTCTAAAAACTCTAACGCCTCGGCGGGAGAGCGCATATCCGGCTCGGTAACAATCTCTATGAGCGGAACGCCGCAGCGGTTGAAGTCGGCAAGAGTGCCGCTGCCGGACGCACTGTGGACAAGTTTGCCTGCGTCCTCTTCAAGGTGTATGCGGTTTATGCGCACGCGCCTTACTCCGCCGCCCTCTGCTTCAACCTCAAGTACGCCGTTTTTGCACAGCGGAAGGTCAAACTGCGAGGTTTGGAAAGCCTTGGGATTGTCGGGGTAATAATAGTTTTTGCGGTCGAACTTAGAGAAGCGGGAAATCTCGCAGTTAAGCGCCAGCCCCGCACGCACGGAGTAATCAACCGCCTGCTTGTTGAGCACGGGCAACGTGCCCGGATGGCCAGAGCAAACCGGACAGCACTGGCTGTTTGGCGCGCCGCCAAAACGGTTTATGCAGCCGCAGAATATCTTTGTACGGGTGGCAAGCTCTGCGTGAACCTCAAGACCTATGACTACTTCGTAATCCATTTGCCGCCCTCCCCGGTCTCAAACGCGTATGCCGCCGACAGCACGCCGCTCTCGTCAAACGGGCGGCCGATTAGCTGCAGGCCTATGGGCATACCGTCTGAATCTTTTCCGCAGGGCACGCTTGCGGCGGGTAGCCCTGCTATGTTTACGCCTACAGTGTATACGTCAGTCATATACATCTCCAGCGGATTGCGCATCTTTTCGCCAAGCTTAAACGCGGTCACCGGCACGGTAGGCGTTAAAATGAGGTCGCACTTTTCAAACGCGCGCGCATAGTCGCGCTTTATCAGCGTACGCACCTTGAGCGCCTTGAGATAGTAGGCATCATAGTAACCCGAACTTAAAACATAGTTTCCAAGCATTATGCGGCGCTTTACCTCGTCGCCCAGCGCCTCTGTGCGCGAATTTTCGTAAAGCTCGGCGAGATTTTGGAAGTTTTCCGTGCGCCGACCGTATTTTATGCCGTCAAAGCGCGCAAGGTTTGACGCGGCCTCCGCGCAGGATATTATATAGTAAGCCGAGAGCGCGACGGGGGTGGCGCTCAGCTGCACCTCCACGGTCTTTGCACCCATTTTTTCAAATGTATTGATTGCCGCAAGAACGCTTTGCCGCACCTCTTCATTTATGCCACCGGCAAAATGCTCAGGAGCTATTCCTATTTTTAGGCCCTCTATTCCGCGAGATAAAAGCTCGTCCGGCGTCTGTTCGGGCAAAGGTTGCGATGTGGTGTCGCGCGGGTCGTGGCCGGCCAGTGCGGAATATACGTGCGCACAATCCTCTACGCCTCGCGTAAGCACGCCTATTTGATCCAAACTTGAGGCAAATGCAATCAGACCATAGCGCGATATGCGCCCGTATGTGGGCTTGAATCCCACGCAGCCGCAAAATGATGCGGGCTGACGGATTGAGCCGCCGGTGTCGGAGCCGAGCGCGGCAAAGCAAAGCCCGCCGCTCACCGCCGCCGCGCTGCCGCCGCTTGAACCACCGGAAACCCGGTTATGATCAACAGGGTTTTTTACCGCACCGTACACGCTGGTCTCGTTGGAGGAGCCCATGGCAAATTCGTCCATATTTGTCTTGCCCACTATCACCGCGCCGGCTTTCTTCAGCCTTGTAACCGCGTGTGCGTCATACGGCGGTATATAACCCTCAAGCATATGCGAAGAGCAGGTTGTGGGCACGCCCTCTGTGCAAATATTATCCTTTACTGCAACCGGCACGCCAAGCAGCGCGCCTTTTTCGCCGCGTGAAAGCCGTACGTCCGCCTGCTTTGCCTGCTCAAGAGCTTGGGCTCTGCACACATGATTGAATGCGTTAAGCGGACTGTTTGCTATATTTTCCAGCGTATGCTGTGTAATTTGCTCTGAACTTTCACCGCCGCTCTGCAGCAGCGCGGAGATTTCAACAATACTTTTTCCCGAGTTATCCATGCGCATTTATTCAACCACTTTAGGTACAAGATATGACCCGTCTTCAACGTCCGGGGCGGTACGAAGTAAAAGCTCTGTGTCAAAGGAGGGAACAACCTCGTCCTCGCGCAGCACATTTACCAGCTCAAACACGTTGGAGCAAGGGGCTATTCCCTCTGTGTCTACGTCGCGGATGGCGTTGACATGATCCAAGATTTTTTGAAACTGCGGCAAGAAAAGCTGCTTTTCCTCCTCGCTGAGCCTTAGCTTGGAAAGTGCGGCTATGCGGTCGACTTCGGTAAGGGTAATCTTCATGTTGCTCCTTATGCGCCCGTAAAACAGACAAAGACTTACGCTTGCAGGCAAACCCGCAAACTTGCGCGAACGCTATCAAATAATTATACCATTTTTTTGCATGTTTTTCAAGCAAATGAATGTAAGTGTGAATACCTGCTATTATATTTCAAGCAATTTAGATATTGATGCCATTGCTTTTTATCAGTTTTAAAAACTCCGGTTCGTATATTATCTCAATTCCCAGCTTTTTTGCTTTTTCCAGTTTGCTGCCGGCATCCTCTCCGCAGATTACAATTGTTGTCTTTGCGTTTACTGAGGACTGTACCTCGCCGCCCAACGATTCGATTATCTGCTGCGCCTGTAAACGCTTCATGGAACTGAGCGCGCCCGTAATCACTGCCTTTACGCCTGACAGCACGCCCGATATCTGACGCGGCTGCTCTATGGCTATGCCCGCTTCAAGCAGCCCGTCTACTTCGCGCCTGCCAACGTCGTCCGAGAAAAACTCGGTTATGCTGTCGGCAATCACATCGCCCACCTCGTCAACATTCAAAAGGCTGTCGCGCGTCGCCGCCCGCAGCGCATCGAGGCTTTTAAAGCTCTCCGCTAAATCACGGGCGGTCTTTTCCCCGACGTTGGGAATGCCTATTGCGTAAATAAACTTTGCCAGCGTGCAGTTTTTCGACGACTGTATTGCCGCAATCAGGTTGGCTGCCTTTTTCTGTTTGAAGCCCTCTAAGCCCTCAAGCTGCTCTGCGGTGAGCGAGTACAGCTGATATGCGTGTCTTACATTTAAACTGTCAAGCAGCAGCTGCGCCGTCTTTTCCGAAAAGCCCTCTATGTCCATAGCCGCGCGGCTGCCAAAGTGCTGCAGCCTTGAAACTATCTGCGGCGGGCAATCGGCATAGTTTTTGCAAAACAGGTGTGCGCCCGTTTCCTCAAGCACACTTTGGCAGGCCGGGCAGACCTCGGGCATGGGTATGGGTTTGCTGCTTGGGTACACCTCGTATACGCCGAGTATTTCCGGTATGACATCGTTGGAGCGGCGCACCAGCACGCGAGAGCCCAACATAACCTTTTTGCGCGTTATATCTCCGTAATTGTTGAGCGTCGCGCGCCTCACAGTCGCGCCTGCAAGCTCTACGGGGTCAAGGTGCGCCAAAGGGGTGACCTTGCCCGAACGCCCCACCTGCCAGCTTACGCTCTTGAGCATGGTGGTCACTTCCTCTGCGGGGAACTTGTATGCCACGGCGTAACGCGGAAATTTTTCTGTGTAGCCAAGCTCCTCGCGCTCGGAAAAATCGTTTATCTTTATTACCGCGCCGTCTATTAAAAAGTCCAAGCCGCCGCGGCTGCTCTCAATCTTTTGTACCTGTAACCATGCATCCTCAAGACTTTTGCATACCTTAAAGTACGGACTTGTGTGAAACTTGTTTTTCTTTAAAAACTCTATGCTCTGCTCCTGCGTGCGTATGTCTGCACCCTCGGCGCTCAGCACGGCATAAAATATCACCTCAAGCCCGCGCGAGGCGGTCACCTTTGGGTCAAGGTTTCTGATTGCGCCCGCCGCTGCGTTGCGTGCGTTTTTGAGCGGCTCAACAGCAGTTTTATTGTAGGCATCCAGCACGGAAAGTCGCATTATGCCCTCGCCCTGCACCTCCAAATCACCCTTGAAAGGTATGGCAAGCGGCACACTTTTAATTGTGAGCACCTGCTTGGTCACGTCCTCGCCCGTCGTGCCGTCGCCGCGTGTGGCGGCGCGCACAAACTTACCGCCCTCATATCGCAGTACCAGCGTAAGTCCGTCAAACTTGTATTCCACGCTGTACTCAGTGACGTTGGAAAACTTTTGCGCGCGGTTTTGCCATGCCGTAAGCTCGCCAAGACTCTTTGCCTTGTCTAAGCTGTACAGCCTTATGCCGTGGGTCACCGTGCTGAATCCCTTTGCCGGCTCTGCGCCCACGCGGCGTGTGGGCGAATCATTATTCGCATATCCTGCCTGCTGCTCAAGCTCGACAAGCTCGTCATACAGCTTGTCGTATTCGGCATCGGAGACCGTGGGATTGTCAAGTACATAGTAATTGTAGTTGTGTTCGTTCAGCTCATCTATAAGCTTGCGCATACGCTTTTCCATACGGCAGCTCCTTGCCGCCCGCAACAATTTGGCGGCGGTATGTTTTTATTAATCGCGTTATGTAAATTAATATGTTTACATCATTTAGCAGTACAGTTATTTTGCGGGATAATCTCAACGGTTATGCAAGCTTACTGCTATTTGCGGTGTTAAGCCGATATTTTCTTGACTGCCTTGAGTTTTTCAGTCCTTTACCGTAAGCGGCGCAAACTGCAGGGAGAATTTCATTATTCCTATTCCGCGGAAAGCCACCTCCGCATACCTTGAAAGGCCGCTGCCCGTCACATCCATAATAACGCCCTCGCCGAACTTGGGATGAGAAACCTTTGCGCCCGGAACAAATGCGGAGAGGTCGACGGTGGATTTTCGCGCCGGACGCTGGACGGGAGCGCCCCCGAACCGCGCGGACGCCGGCCTTACGCGTGTGGGCGATGCGGGCCCGGCCTCGTCAAACCCTGACAGCACCACCTCTTCGGGGGTTACATGCTTCTTTACTTCACTGAAAAAAGTGGATTGCAACATAACTGCGCGATCGCCGTACATAAACCTGCTGTGAGCGTGCGTGAGGTAAAGCCGCTTTTTTGCCCGTGTCATGGCAACATACATCAGCCGCCGCTCCTCTTCCATGTCGGTATCGGTGCTGTCGTTGCGAAGTATGGGAAAGATTTTTTCCTCAAGGCCGCACACAAACACCACCTTAAATTCCAAGCCCTTTACCGCGTGGACGGTTGCTATGGTTACGCTGTCGCCGCTGTCCTCGTCGTCAGCGGACTGCAGCGTGACCGCCTGTACAAAATCCGTAACCTGCGCGCCGGGATTATCCTCTGCAAACAGCTTTAACGCAGCGATAAACTCGTCTATGTTTAGGTTTTTATCTCTGTCCTCATCACTGCCCGAAGCGTACATACCGCGTATGCCGGTGATTTCCACCGCTCGGGCGGCAAACTCTTCAAGCGGCAGCAGCTGCGCATCCGTGATAAGCTGCATGAGCACGTCTTTAAACCGCAGCAGCCCGGACGTGGCCTGCGCGCGCAGTCCAAGCTGTTCGGCGTCCATTACCGCGTCAAACAGCGTTATGTCCTGCTGCTCGGCATACTCTCTCAGCCGGGCAACCGCGGTGTCACCCAAGCCGCGGCGGGGCGTGTTTATAATGCGCAGCAGTGACTCCGAGTCGTACGGGTTAGTTATTACGCGGAGATAAGAAATAATATCCTTGACCTCTTTGCGCTCAAAAAACTTGAAGCCGCCGTATACCTTTGATGGGATGTTGTACTTTAAAAACTCCTGCTCAAAGGAACGCGACAGCGCGTTGATGCGTATGAGCACGGCAAAGTCGCCGTATGAATAACCGCTGCTTTTGAGCGCATAAATTTGCGCGGCAACGTAAGCCGCCTCGGACTGCTCGTCGCGCTGGGATACGCATTCTACGCGCACGCCGCTGTCATTTTCCGTCCACAGTGTCTTGGGCATACGCGAGGTGTTTTTTGCAATGACAAGGTTTGCGGCATCGAGTATGTTTTTTGTGGAGCGGTAATTTTGCTCTAACTTAAGCACGGTTACGTCGGGATACTGCTTTTGGAAACGGAATATGTTTTCCACCACGGCGCCCCGGAACGAGTAAATGCTCTGGTCGTCGTCGCCCACGGCAAATATATTGCCATAGCCGCCCGCAAGTATCTTTATCAATTCATATTGTATTGCGTTAGTGTCCTGAAACTCGTCTATGTGAATGTACTTGAATTTTTTTTGATAGCGCTCCGCCGCCTCAGGATTATTTTTAAGCAGCCTGTATGCGCTCATTAGAAGGTCGTCAAAGTCCATTGCATTGCTGCGCGCAAGCTCGCTCTCATATGCGCGGAATATCTCAAGCAGCCGGTCTATATTGTGCGGCGCCGCCTGCGCATAGCTGTCGGGAGTATGATTGTTGTTTTTTGCGTTGCTTATGTGCCAACGCGCGGATTTGAGCTCTTTTTCCGGGTCGTGGCCAAGCCCTATTATTACGCGCTTTAAAACGCGGTCGCTGTCAACTGTTGAATATATGGAAAAGTTTTTATTGTAAGAGCCGCCCAAAAGTTCGGCATTTGAGCGCAATATGCGTACGCACATACCATGTATTGTGCACACCCACATAGACGACACCTCGCCCGTCATGCGGTCCAGCCTGTGCTTCATCTCGTTTGCAGCCTTGTTGGTAAATGTTATTGCCAAAATCTGCGAAGGATATGCAAGGCCGCTGCTGATTATATGGGCAATGCGGTGGGTAAGCACACGAGTCTTTCCGCTGCCCGCGCCCGCAAGAAGCAAGACCGCACCCTCCGTGCACTCCGCCGCCTTGCGCTGTTCGTTGTTAAGTTCCTTTAAAAAATCACTCATTCCGTCCTTTCACCGTCAAGTCTGTCAAGTATGGTTTTGTAGCCGTCCGCGCCGTATTCAAGCGCGCGGTTTACACGGCTTATTGTGGCAGTCGAAGCGCCGGTAAGCGCGGCGATTTCACTGTAAGTTTTGCTTGTCCGCAGATATTTTGCCACTTCCAGCCGCTGCGCAAGCGAGCGAATCTCTGCCACAGTGCACAGGTCCTCAAAAAAGCTGTAGCACTCGTCACGGTCTTTAAGCTTTAACACGGCGTCAAAAAGCGCGTCGGCGGCGCGGCTCCTTATCTTTTGGTTTTGCATACTTACCTCCTGGCCCGGGGAAACACACATACCCGGATATTATCTAATAAAAATTGAAAAAGAAACGCAGAATCTGACGGTGTGAATGCGGTGTTATACATTTATAAAACAAAAAGAGTCACCGTATACGTCAATGATTAAGCGCCCAACTGTATCATTGTACCACTTTAAACGGCTAAAGTACAGCAAAAGAGGAAAGCATAAAATGCCCTCCTCAAATCCGCTGAAAATCTCATACGTTCACGCTTATAAAGCGCGCGCATCAAACCTCGGTAGGTTGTTTGTTGAGATTGTTTTTAAGCGCGCGCTCGTCCAATATCTGGCGGCGCGTCTGAAGGTATTTTTCGGAAATCTTCAGTATGTAGCGCTGACGTCCGGGATAATCAAGCGTTTCCATAACCGTATCGTCGGTAAGCAAACGCAGCGGGTTTATTATGCTGCACTCGTTGTCAATGATTTCCTCTACCTTTTTGTAAAAGAGCCTGTCCTGCTCATGCTGGGAACTCTCCTTTAACTCGCGCAGAACTTTATTGCCGATGTATTTTTCCACATCCGCCGCGTTGCCTGCAGTGATGCTTGAGTGCTCGTCGCGCACGCGGCTCCAGTAACCCGACTTCAGCCTTTTTTTGGCCTCGCGGGCAGCTTGTTTCAACGTCTTCTCCCCATTCATATTGTTTTACCCTTCCCAAACTTTGTGCGGCTGCTGAATCATTAAGCCCGTACGCCGCCGAAGGCTACGCCTAATCCGGGCAAAGCTGTTCTCATGAACGAACAAAGATTTGCCTTGCGGCATCAGCGCAACCTAAAACCGGCGGCAGTACTTTGCTTATTGCAGAAATCAAGCAGCTCTTCCCTGTCTTTACAGACGGACTAAAGAAAACGGCTGCTTAAGTTTTCCTCTTGCAACCGTTGGTTCTTTTCCTATGACTTGTAGCTGCGCTTTCTTGCAGCTTCAGACTTTTTCTTACGTTTGACACTGGGTTTTTCGTAATGCTCTCTCTTTCTCAGGTCGCTGATTATACCGTCTCTCGCACACTTACGTTTAAAGCGGCGAATGGCGCTGTCAAGCGACTCGTTCTCGCCGACTCTGATGGTAGACACCCACAACCCTCCTTCTCTAGCGCAAACTTTTAAAAAATGCTATATACAATATTATACAGCTTTACCGCAGTATGTCAACAATTTGAGCGCACTTTTTACGCGGGCGCGCATAATTTTGCAACGCTTCCCGCGGCAAGGCCAGAGGTATCAGGGGTTTTTATGAAAAGTCAAAGGTAAGTTAAGTTGCTGCCGGAATTTTGCCGCTTAATTGCCGCGTTCCGGCCGCGGACGAACCGGGGCCGGAGACGCAGAATTAATTTGTGCTTTTAGTTTGCCGCGCGGCCGGCATAGTACCAAGCCAGCATGGCATAGCAGTGCCCGT
>CAZPMG010000040.1:3956-15466 GCA_964587785.1 uncultured Clostridia bacterium | reverse complement strand
AAAAGCAAGCCGTTTCAAAAGTTGTGAGCAACTTTTGAAGTTAATTAAGTATAATATATTATCGTCTGAATTGATGCCGTTTATTTGCCGAATTTCCGCCGACGTTAAGCTTATTCCTTTAGGCGGCCGTACGCGCGGCTTGGCACCTGCGCTTGCAAACAGCGGCCGGCAGTGGTATAATACTGGTAAGTCACTATCAAAAATTGCTCTGTGAGGTCAATATATGCAAGCTTTTTATGAAATAACCCGCGATACCCACCCTGATATTGAGTATTGGGCTGACACACAAAACGTATGCCAGCCGCATTTTCACCAGCAGATAGAGCTGCTGTATGTGCAGGACGGGCGCAAGATTGTGACGATAAACAACCGCACAGCCGAGCTTCGCAGCGGACAGCTTGCCGTGGCTGACAGCTTTGACATACACAGCTACAGCGAGCCCACGGAAAACGCGTCTGCCGTGCTGCTGCTGCCGCACCGCTATATCGGCGCCTTTCAGACCTTAAAGAGAAGCAGGGTGCTGGCGGGAAACTTTGTCACCGACATTAAAGCCGCGGAAGAAATTTTTTTGTTCATGCAGTCGATTGCACAGCGGCAAAACGGCAACGAACTGCTGGTGAGCGGCCTGGTAAACGCGCTGCTGGGGCTGGTAACCGAGGCGCTTGACTTTGTGGACAACGCCGGCAACGCCGACCTTGAGCCCATGCGCAGGCTGCTGATATATATTGAGGAAAATTATTTTAACTCGCTTACGCTTGAGGAGCTTTCCGCCAGGTTCGGATACAGCAGATTTTATTTTTCGCGCATGACGGCAAAGTATTTAAAGTGCACGCTTTCCGACTATATAAACAGCGTGCGCATGAGAAAAGCGGCCGGCAAACTGCTGGAAAACCCAAGCGTCAAGCTGGCTGACGTTGCGCACAGCTGCGGCTTTAACGCCATGCCCACATTTTTCCGATGCTTTAAAACTCATTTTAACATGACACCCGGCGAGTATGTGCAAAGCGCTTCGGAAAACATAACCTGACCCGTGTTTCGTAAGTTTAATACCTTTTTATTTTACAAACCCGCGCATTGCCTCAAGGCTCTTTGCTGCGTACTCAAACGGGCAGCCCTCAATATTTTCCGCCTCAAGCACAGCCCATTTATGACCGGCATCTTTGGCCATACGCAGCACCTCTGCGCTCTCGGACGCGCCCTGGCCCACGACGGGGTTGGGCTGCCGCTCGCCGCCTAAACTAAGTTCTTTTACGTGCAGCACGCCTATGCGGCTGCCGTGCCGCCTGAAATATTCCGCGGGTGAATAGCCTGCGGCCTTTATCCAAAATATATCGGCCTCAAGCTTTAGTCCGGGCACCGCGTCTGTAAGCTTGAGAAGGTAGTCCGCCCCCTCAAACTCATGCGCATGATTGTGGTAATAAAACGGCAGGTTTAGCTCGGCTGCGGTTTGCGCGGCAATGCTTAGCTTTGCGGCGACGGCATCAAAATTGCTCTTAAGGTCGTCAATGCCGATGCCGGGAATAGCCGCACTCAACAGCCCCAGGCTTTTGTGCAGTTTTTCAATTGCGCCGCCCGCCGCGTCGTCAAGCCCGATATGCGCGCCCATAGGCAAAAGCTTTTGGCGCTCTATTACCTTGGCGGCAAAGTCCGGACTATCCCCAAATACTCCCGCAAACTCCACCCCGTCAAAGCCCGCGCCGGCCACTTTTTTTAAAACTTCCTCAAAACTGTATCTTTCAAACTGCTCGCGCAGAGTGTACAGCTGCAACGCAAATTTCACGCGCGTATACCCCCTGATTGTTTTCTCACAAATAGTATACGTCATCTCAGGAAATCATGCAATAACAAAACATGTTTTTTGTATATTAAAAATTGCGCTGTTTAATCACATATTATAGTCAATCAACTTGCAGACAAAAAAAAAGAGCGGCAGAAAAACGCCGTGTTATTTTGCCGCAAAATACACAATATTGCAAAAAACCGCTGTTTGCGCTGCAATATCGCAAGCAATCGGCGGTTTCTAATCAATATTGTTTATTGCGGTATGCGGCGCGGCTTTGCATAAACAAAGGCAAAGCTTCACACAGCCGCTAATATACTGCCGCGTCACACGGGCAGTTCCTGATCAATCTTAAAGCCGGCCGCACGTATCGCGGCCTCCAGTTTCCTGCGGGGAAGCTCGCCCTCGTACTCCATTTCGCATGTACTGAGCGCAAAGTCCGTCTGCACCGACCTTATAAAGCTCAGTGCCTCCATGGCCTGCTCCATCCTTAACGAGCAGTCCAGACAGCGCATTTTCTTTATTTTCAGCTTGATTTTTCGCATGGCCTCCTCCTATAAAATGTGCGCGGCCGCAACGTCCGCGGCACGCAAGCGCCTGAACAGGCCTACGTGCCCGCCGCACTTGCATTGTTAAAAGCCGGCACCCGCACTGCAAAGCCAATGCCAAGACAGCTTTATGCGTGCGGACGCTCTCAATATATATACACCTTTTTAGCGATTTTAAACATATGCTCAAAATTCTGCGGTTAATTACACGGGATTTTGCCGGTAGTTTCCATGGTTCTGCAAAAAAAGCCGCTGCGTTCTGTACAGCAAAACCATATATCTTTATACGGTTAATATGTGCGCAAGCTTGTTTTTAAGCTGGTCGCAGGACGTGAGATAATAGGGTATGCCGTCCTTTACCGTGCGGAGCTCGGATTTGCATTCCTTGCCGTGCAGATGCCCGTATACCACCGCATGGGGGCGGGCGCGGCTGAACAGCTCGGTAAGCTCGTTGCCGTCGCGCCTGGTGTTAAAGGGCGGATAATGCATCATGCCCACAACGACATCGCCCTCTTTTCGCACCTTTTCCAGCGCGGAAACAGAGAGCTTGAGCCGCTCGGTTTCGCGCAGATAAATCTTTTGATCCTCGGCCGAAAGCGGCGCGTTCTCCTTCACCGTCCAGCCGCGCGAACCGAATACAAGCAGGTTATCAAGGCGCAATACATCGTTTTGCACGGCAAATATACCGGCAGGCAGCGCAGCGCGTACGCGGCTTACGCTGTTCCACCAATAGTCGTGGTTGCCGCGTATTATTACCTTTTTGCCGGGCAGAGCGCCCAAATACTCAAAGTCGGGAGCGGCTTGCCCAAGCGTCATTGCCCAGCTTAAATCACCGGCAATGAGCACCACGTCATTATCCTGTACGCGCGCCCGCCAGTCGCTCTCTATCTTTTCCAAATAATTGTGCCACTCTCCGCCGAATATGTCCATAGGCTTGTCAGCGCCCGCGGAGAGGTGCAGGTCGCTTATCGCATAAATTTCCATACTATAATTTTAAACCAAAACGCGGATTTTGGCAATCCTTTTGTATACCGCGAAAAAGCCGTAACGCAAGCGGTGCGGCAAAAAACTGATATGCTAAAGTAACCGCAATGGAATTATTTTTAGCAATCTCACAAAAAACAGTCAATTTCGCACATTAAAAGCGCCCATAGGCATAATGGGCGCTTTGTGTTTTATTATCTGATTTTTGTCTTTACTGCGCAAAGCCTGCCGCGAGGCGCAATACCGAATCTTGACGTTTGGGTCAGCCCTCCGTCCATCCCAGCGATATGAGCGTCTGCTTAATGCTGTCGTAAGAGCGCATACCGTAAAGCTCGGTCTGAAGCTTGTTGCCCTGTGCGTCAAAAAACAACAGCATGGGCACGCCGCGCGAGCTGTGTTCCTTTGACAGATCCCTGCCCTTGCCGTAGTCTACGTTGTAATACTGCACGTTCAGTGCCGACTCAAAGTCGTCGCGCACCTTTTCCATTACCGGCGCCAAATCCTTGCAGTATGCGCACCAGTCCGCGCCCAGATAAACTATCGTAGGAAGGCCGGGCTGTTCGGTGTTTTCAAACTCAATGCGAGAGCTCCACATGGCATAGAACGCCACGCCGACAACCAACACGGCCACAAGCGCGAGCAAAAAGCCCTTCTTTGCCTTTGACATAGCCGACTGTGCGCCTCTATCGGTCGCGGAGTTTTTTACACCCTTTTTATACTTGCCGCTTTGCTGCATATCAATGTTCTCCTTGGCCTGCCCTTTAGCAAAACAAGCGATTTTAGTCAATCCACTTGAAATTCAGAGTAGCAGATTCGAGTGGATATTTGAGGATAGAATGGTATAAAAGCGCAACCTTTAGTGGTGCTAAAGGCGAGCATTTTATTAGCCGACGAAAGAGAGCGGCACAAGTGTTTACACTTGTATTGCCGAGTGAGGAAGGCTAACAACTCATTATACCGTTATAGACCAAATAGACGCCGAAGATGCAAGGTAAATCAAGTGGATTGACTATACGCTTAGCCGTTAAAAAATGATAGAGTCTTATCTCCAAAGCCGGGCAGCCACTCATGTCCGTGGTTTGTGTATATAATCATTTCTTTGTCAGCGCTGATCTTGTTGTATGCGGCAAACTGCGTGGATGGCGGGCATACGGAATCCAAAAGGCCTGTGCCCCAAAGCGTAGCTGCAGTGATTCTGCCGGCAAGGTGCTGTATGTCTATGTAGCCCAGCCTCTG
Organism: uncultured Clostridia bacterium; assembly: GCA_964587785.1. Taxonomy (GTDB): domain Bacteria; phylum Bacillota; class Clostridia; order Christensenellales; family HGM11417; genus CAZPMG01. The sequence continues at coordinate 10,918 of CAZPMG010000040.1, read as the reverse complement.
CCAAAACTTTACCTGCATTTCCTCGGTATATGCAAAAAGTTTTATATAGTAAGTAAGTTCGCCGTATGCGTCCTTGAGCAAATCCATCTCGAACACGCGCTTGTAGTCGCTTAAAAACGGAAACGTCGGTGCCGCTTTTTTTATGTCGTTTCCGCACAGCGCGGCACAGGCCACGGTAAGTCCGCCGCCCTGTGAGCCGCCTGCCGCATAGATTTTGTCGGGGTCGCAGAGCGGCAGCGTCTTGGCAACGCGCATGAGCTGAACGGTATCCAAATATACATTGCGAAAGTATAGCTTGTCGGGATCGGGATCGTCCACGCCCCGTATTATCTGGCCGCCGTGGGTGGTGCCCTCTATGCTCACGCTGTCACGGCTGCGCCCGCCCTGCCCGCGGCAATCCATTGCAAGCACTATATAGCCCTCGCTGGCGTAGGCAATCTTGTCAAAGTAATCGCCGCTGCTGCCCGAATAGCCGTGGAACAGCAATACGACGGGCGCTTTTTCCGTCAAATCCTTACGCCTGATATACTTTGCATAGATTCTTGCGCCCTTTACCGAGTCAAAATACAGGTCATAGACATCGCAGCTGCGGGAATTTAAATCCGCCGGCGTAATCTGTGTGTTTACGGGCGTGGAATATACCTCGTCCAGACCGCGCTTCCAATAGTCGTCAAAGTCTGCGGGTATGGGATTGGTTCCCATGTATTGCTTTAGCTGTGCAACGGGCATATCCAAAACAGGCATATGCTCTCCTCCTTGATGAATGCTATTTAAATAGTAGCGGAGACAAAAAGCGTCTTTAATATAATTGACAATTATTTGCCGCTTTTACATATCATAGTTTTACGACAAAACCCTTTGTTTGTCAACTCAAAACGGCAGTCACGCCAAAAAAGGCCTGCTCACTGTTTGTAAGCAGGCATATGGGTGTCTATGCAATATAAGTAACAAGGTTTAATCTGCGTGCGTAATTTGCGGCAGGCGCGCGAAAAAAAAACCAATGCGGAAAAATTCAATCAGGTTTGCTGCATAAAAACTAATACGCTCAATAACCCAGATACTCCACTCCCCAAAGCATAATCTCGTTGATTTTTTGGTCGGCTATGGAATAAAAAACGATTTTCCCCTGACGCGAGCTTGTAACAGCGCCGCCGCGGCGCAGCAGCCGCAGCTGGTGGGAAACCGTGGTCTGGTTGAGCTGGAGTATGCGAGCAAGGTCGGTCACGCACATGGGGCTGATTGACAGCGCAGACAGCATACGCAGGCGCGTGGAGTCTGAAAAAATACTGAAAAAGTCCACCAAATCCTCAAGCGCCTTGCCCTTGGGCAGATAGCTGCTTACCATGCCCTGTATGCGCCTGTCAAGCAGCAGCATTTCCTGTACGGCCATAAAAAACACCCTCCCTTATCATTGAGCTTATTGAAAGCAAAAACATACGGTTTAAGCGCGGCAATGTGCCTTTGCGCATTTCTGCGGCACTTTAATTTACCCTATGCCGCCATTTTGTTTTGGCAATACAGCGGTACTTGTCTTGCGTGATGCTGACATTATATTTGAACGCCTATACGGGGCATACACCGCAATACCTGCACATATAATGATATTAGCATAGGTGCAGGGCAGTTTTTTGGCGGGCTGTGCCGAATTTTGCTCTTTTTTGACGGGGAGGGAACATGAGCTTGTTTTCCGGCTGCAACAACATGGTTTTGCCACTTATATTGCTGTTTATATTTACGGGCGGCGACACCTTTGACACGACGCAGCTGCTGCTCACGCTTGCCCTATTCTCCACAATCGACGAGGATACGCTGTGTCCCAACAACATAACAACTTCCACGGTTTAAGTTGCAAGCGTTTTAGCGGCGGAGTATGAAAGCATTGGCGGCATCAAGTAGGCACTGCAAAACTCAGCGCCAAGCTTTGCAATACAAAATTTATCCTGCTTTTTTGAACGCAAACTGGTTATAATGGCTTTTAGCTTTAATAATGATTGAATTTTTAAGCTCAAAGCTTAGTTACGCAGCTATAGCAAAACGTCCGGCTCAAGTGCCGGACGTTTTGCTATAGCGCATTATCGCGTATTTAATTAAATTGTAATGTTGCCGCCGCTGCTATTTAAGCTCGGGAATTGCGAAATTACCGTTTTGGAAGAACTTTATTTCCTTACCGTCTTGCGTAACTCCGGTTATCTCAAGGTCTGCCGTGCCTATCATAAAGTCTACGTGCTCAAGCGAGTCGTTCAGCCCGGCCTCGGCAAGCTCGCCGGGCGTGAGGTTTTCCGCGTCTTTCAGGCAGGGATACGCCTTGCCCAGCGCAAAGTGGCAGCTTGCGTTCTCGTCAAACAGCGTGTTATAAAACACCGTGCCCAGCTTTTGAATGGGCGAGTCAAAGGGAACTATTGCAACTTCGCCCAGATACGAGGCGCCCTCGTCCGTCTGGATAATGCCCTTTAACACATCATAGCCCTGCTCTGCGCCGTAATCGGTCACCTTGCCGTTTTCAAATGTAAAAAAGAATTTATCTATGCGGCTGCCGTTTCTCACAAGCGGCATTGAGGAAACCAGCTTACCGCGCGCGCTCAGCTTTGAGGGCGCGGAAAAAACTTCTTCCGTGGGAAGGTTTGCCATGAACACCCTGCCGCTTGAAACCTCCTGACCGCCCAAAAACACATAATCTTTGGGAAGCTCAACATAAAAATCTGTGCCGATCGAGTTTTTGTAATGCAAGGATTTAAAGTTTGCCTTGTTCATATACTCCACCCTGCGGCTGAGCGTCTGCTGGTGCTCCTCCCACGCTTTTTCGGGGTCGGCGGTGTCTAAACGCATGGTCTTTGCTATCAGGTTGCCCAGCTTTTCCACGGCATCGGGGTCGCCGGGGAACACCTTTTCCGCCCACTGCGCGCCGGGATAGCCGGCTATTGTCCAGCGGATTTGGTTGCTCATGGTGGCGTCAAAAAACTTTTTGAGCTTGCCGCGGTAGCTGCGCATATAGGCGGCAATCTTTTGCGCGTCCAGCCCGGCGTATGCGTCGGGGTCGTTGTTGATTATGGAGATGTAGCAGGCATTTTTTTCTGCCGCGTACTCTCTTGACTTTACCACCCAGTCGGGAATATCCGAGAGAACCTCGTCACTTTCAAACTTGAACCTATGTGCCATCATGCGCTCGCTGCCCAGCAGCGGCGTCACCTTTTTTGCGCCGCTTTGATACGCCGCAAGCGAAACGGCCTCGGCAAACTCATATGCCGACGCGTCCGCGGCAATGACCACCTCGTCGCCGGGCGCGACGTTTACGCCCATTTTTACAATTAGCTGCGCGTATTTTTCTAACATTTTTTTGTTCATATAAACCTCTGCAATTCTCTGCGGGCGCGGTTACTCCTGCAACCGCGCCATAAAATTGCGGGACGGTGATAAACGCAGCCGCCCCGCAAGTTTTTAATAATTTTTGCGGCAAAGCCTGCCGCCGGCATACTGAAAGCCGCTTAATACACTAATACAAATAAAAGATATTAAACCCCGGGGCGAGCCCCGGCTCCGCGCCTTTGGCGTCTTACGCCCCAAGGGGCGGGGTTTTATACCGTCGCAAAAATATCCTTGCAAGCAAAAAATTTTGCTCCTGTATAAAAACTTTTAAGTAATTATATTATTTGATGTCAGTTTTTTTCCGCGCCCAGTTCGGCAACAACCTTTTGCTGCAGTGCGGCAGGAACTTCCTCATACCGCGCCTCCTGCATGGAGAACGCGCCCCTGCCCTGCGTCATGCTGCGAAGGTCGGTCGCATAGCGGAATATCTCGGCGAGCGGAGCTTCGGCGGATATAATTTGATATCCATCCTGTGCGTCCATGCCGAGGATTCTGCCGCGGCGCTTGTTGAGGTCGCCCATTATGTCGCCGATATAGTTTTCCGGAACCTTGATGTTGAGCGCATAAATCGGCTCAAGCAGCACGGGGTTTGCATTTTTTAGCCCGTCGCGGAAAGCCAAGTGCGAGGCAACCTTAAAGGATTCCTCCGAGCTGTCCACGTCGTGGTAGCTGCCGTCATACAGAACGGCGCGCAGGTTGACCACCGGGCAGCCGGCAAGCACGCCCTTGTGCAGGCATTCGCGCAGGCCCTTTTCCACCGCGGGGATATACTGCTTGGGAACGGTGCCGCCCACAACCTCCTCGGCAAACTCAAACACTCCGTCGGGGAAATATTCAAACCTTATCTTGCAGTGGCCGTATTGACCGTGGCCGCCCGATTGCTTTTTGTGTTTGCCCTCTGCCTGTACGGTCTTGCGTATGGTCTCGCGGTAGGGCACCTTGGGCGTCTTGAGCATGGCCTCGGTGTTGAACTTGCTCTTGAGCTTTTTGCATATGGTTTCAAGATGCGTTTCGCCCATGCCGCTGATAAGTGTCTCGTTGGTATCGGCATTTTTTGCCACGGTAAATGTAGGGTCCTCTTCGGCAAGACGCCTAAGACCGGTAAACACCTTGTCCTCGTCGCCGGTCTTTACGCTGGTGATTGACATGGAGAGCACGGGCTGCGGGAAATCAAAGTCGGCAAAGCGTACGTCCAGCGACGGGTCGCACAGCGTATCGCCTGTACCGGTGTTTTGCAGCTTGGCAAATGCGCCAATGTCGCCGCAGCTTATCTCGTCTACCGACTCCTGCTTTTTGCCGCGCACAAGCAAAATCGAGTTGATGCGCTCTGACTTTTCGCGCGTGGTGTTGCTCACCGTAGCGCCTGACCTTATGCTGCCTGAGATTACCTTGAACAGGTTAAGCTTGCCCACAAACGGGTCGGCGATTGTCTTGAATATCTGCGCCGAGAACGGAGCGTCTGCGGAAATCTTTACCTCAACGGGCTCTCCCTTTGAGTTTTTGCCGGTGACCTTGCCCTTAAAGTCAGGTGCGGGCAGCATCCCTATAATTGCGTCCATGAGGTTGAATACGCCGCGGTTTTGGAAAGCGCTGCCCGCAAGCAGCGGTATGACCTTTTCCGCGCTGATGCCCGCGCGTATGCCGCGCTGAATCTCTTCCTGCGTAAGCGTTTCGCCCGAGAAGAATTTTTCCAGCAGCTCATCGTCGTTTTCCGCGGCGGTCTCCACCATTTTTTCCAAAATTTCCGAAAGCTCGCCTTCAAGGTTTGCGGGCACGGGTATTTCCGAAAGCCCCTGCGGGCCGAACTCGTATGCCTTTTTCTCCAGTACGTTGATAAAGCCCTTCATTTTTGAGCCTTCCATAACGGGTATGGATATGGGCGCTATCTTGTTGGGATACTTTTCCTGCAGCGCGTGGACTGTGCCTATATAGTCGGCGTTTTCCTTGTCCATCTGGTTGATAAATATCATCATGGGCAGGCCGCTGTCCGTGCAGCGCTTGACCGCCTTTTCGCAGCCCACGGGCACAACTCCGCCCGCGGAAACCACTATAACCCCGCAATCCGCCGCCGAAAGCGCCTGAACGGCCTCACCCTCAAAATCAAAAAAGCCGGGAATGTCTATCAGGTTTATCTTTGCGCCCTGCCAAACGGCATACGCGCAGGACAGCGACATGGATATCTGGCGCGCTATCTCCTGCTCGTCAAAGTCCATTACCGTATTTCCCTCGGGCACCTTGCCCTGACGGTCAATGGCTTTTGCGTTGTACAAAATTGCCTCGCAAAGCGTTGTTTTTCCCTCGCCGCCGTGTCCCAGCACGGCTACGTTCCTGATTGACTTTGTGTCGAAATTGCCCATATGGCCGTTCATCCTCCTATCCTAACATATCGTGGTAACTATCATCACACTTACGCCCCCACGCACAGCGCGCGGGGGCAGTGTAAAAACATCCTTTATAATTATAATACATAATCGCGGGAATTTCAATAGTAATTTTAAATACGCGTACATTATAGGGCAATTTATTTAAATACCGGCGGCTTTTTTTGTTTAATATGCTTAGCCGTGCGTTAAACTGCGGCGCGGCGGCGGGCAAACCGCGGCAGTTGGCTGCGCAGAAATTATTAAACGGCTTTTAATCCCTCAGGTTTATGCCGCTTTATCTGCCGGTTAAAAATGCGCACTTTTGAACTTAATGATTTCAAATAAAAAATTTTGCATAGTATGTATAAATAATTTAGTGCGGTCAATAATTATATCACTCATCATTTTCCCCCTTATAACCCTTAGCGCCCCGCGGCAAAGATATGCCGCAGGGCGCTAAGGGTTTATTTGCAGTTGATTCTTCCTCGTTTATGGACACAAAGCCGGATAATGCGTTCTAATTGTCAATTAAGCTAACTGTCGCAACCGGTTACCGCAAAAATCTTTCGTCTACGCGCAGCCGCTTTAGCGTATAAAGCAGCGGCAACCCAAGCCCCAGCACCCACACGGCCTGCGTGGCAAGCACCTTTGCGGCGGCAATGGGATAAAACTCTGCCGAGCCTGCAAACACCGCCCAGATTACGGGCAACAGCAACGCGTTTAGCAGTATGGGCGGAACCGCGCCCGGCAGCGGTTTTTTTGCCAGCCTTGTAAGCACCGCCGCGGCAAGAGTAATCAGAGCGCCCAGCAGCACGTCTGCGGGAACCGCGCCCGTAAGATAGTTGGTGAGCAGGCAGCCAATGGCCACGCCGGGGATTGCCTCAACAAACAGCAGCGGCAGCAGCGTGAGCGCCTCGGCCGGCCTTATGTTTACCGTCTGTGATGAGGCAAGCTCGCCCAGCGGCACGGTGAGCGCGACGTAGAGCGCGGCAATTACCGCCGTGAGCGCAAGGGAACGTGTGCTAAATTTCATATTCAATTACCTCGGTTTTTTTTGCAGGGTAGCCGACACCTGCCCGGATATTTAACACAAACGGTTTACGGACAGCAAATCAACTGCCGCGGCGCAAGCCGTTTGGTATAATCTATAGGTTTTTAAATCATTGCGTGCTGCAATTGTATTTGCAATAATTATTTTTGACTGAAATAATTTATGCAGGAGTTGATTTTACAGCA
>CAZPMG010000040.1:0-3856 GCA_964587785.1 uncultured Clostridia bacterium | reverse complement strand
CTGCTTTACAAACTCTGCTATGCGCTCTATGGCTGTGGTCAAATTTTTCATGGAGGAGGCATACGACATCCTAACGTGCATATTGCCGCCTTCGCCGAACGCCTCGCCGGGTACAACCGCCACCTTTTTGCTCCTCAGCAGCGCCTCGGCAAACTCCCGTCCGTCCATGCCGGTTGCCTGCACGCAGGGGAATACATAAAATGCGCCCCGCGGCTCAAAGCAGCTGAGCCCTATGTCGTTTAACGAGCTTACCATGAACCTGCGGCGCATATCGTATTGCGCGCGCATCTCCTCCACTGACGCAAACCCGTCGGTAAAGCTCTGGCTGAGCGCATGGAGCGCGGCGTGCTGGCCGGCGGTGGGCGCGCACATTATAACGTACTGGTGAATTTTGAGCATAACCGAACACAGCGCGGCAGGCGCGGCTATATAGCCTATGCGCCAGCCGGTCATGGCAAACGCCTTGGAAAACCCGTTTATCAGCACGGTGCGCGAGCGCAGCGCGCCCACGGAGGCAACTGACACGTGCCTGCCGCCGTATGTCAGCTCGGCATAAATTTCGTCAGAGACCACTATCAGGTCGTGCTTTTCTATCAGCGGCTCAAGCTCTTTGAGGTATTCCTCCTCCATTACCGCGCCGGTGGGATTGTTGGGATAGGGCAAAATCAGCACCTTGCTCTTTGGCGTGAGCGCGCCTGACAGAGCCTTTGGTGTGAGCTTAAAATCGTGCTCGGCCGAGCAGGGCACGGCAACCGCCCTTCCGCCGGCAAGGCTTACGCAGGGCGCATAGGACACATATGAGGGCTGGGGAATGAGCACCTCGTCGCCCTCGTCAATCAGCGCGCGCAGGGCGACGTCGATTGCCTCGCTGGCGCCTACGGTAACCACAATTTCGTCCTTGGCGCAGTAATCCAGCCCGAAACGCTGCGACAGGTAATCGGATATCGCCTGCCTGAGCGCCGGCAATCCGCTGTTTGAGGTGTATTGCGTGCGGCCCTGCTGTATGCTCTTTATAGCCGCGTCGCGCACCGACCACGGCGTGACAAAGTCGGGTTCGCCCACGCCTAAAGAAATGGCATCCTTCATTTCGGACACCAAATCAAAAAATTTACGTATTCCGGAGGGCGGGATGGCCCGCGCCCGCCTGCTTAAATACTTTGAGTAATCAATCATGGGTGTACCGCTATCCTGTCGCTGCCCTCGTCGCCGGCGAGTATAACGCCCTCCACCTTGTATTTTTTGAGTATAAAGTGGGTGGCGGTGCTTATCACGGTGTCAAGCGCGGACAGCCGCTCTGACACAAAGTTTGCAACCTCCCTGAGCGTCCTGCCCTCTACAAACACAGCAAGGTCATAGCCGCCGCTCATGAGATAGACGCTCTTTACCTCGTCCAGCTTGTAAATCTGCTCGGCTATTACATCAAAGCCCCGGCTCTTTTGCGGAGTGACGCGCACCTCGATGAGCGCGTCAACATAGTCATAGCCCGCGCGCTCGGCGTTTACCACCGCGGTATACTTGACAATAATGCCCGCCGCCTCAAGTTCGGCGACCGCTTCGTTCACTTGTTTTTCGGTTGTTCCCAGCATGACAGCCAGCCGCGAATGCGGCGCGCGTGCGTCCTCGCTGAGCAGTTTGAGCAAATCCCTGTGCAGTTTTTCCATAACATAAGCTCCTGTTATCTGTTATAGGCAATTAATTTAAACAGCTTTTCAAGCTGCAGGCTTATTGCATTGCCACAAGCTTGCTTAAAAATCGCGTAGTAATTTTGAACTTAAATGATTATAATTGCGGCCGCTGCCGCACCTTGACTAAGCGCCGCAGCAGTGCAGCAAACCGTTTTTCGCAGAAAAATTTCTGAAACACCCTGCGGCGTACAGCAGACAAAAAGGCTTTTACACTCCCGTTACCTGACAAACACAATTAGACTGACCCGAATTTAAGTGCCGCCCCGCAAGCGAGTGCGGTCAATCCTGCGGCGTAAGGTTTTTTAGCTTGTATGACAGCATAAACAGGCTTTCGCTCATGTTTATGTTCTCTACCGCGACGTTTTCACCCAGATAGAGGTCAACGGGCGCAAAGTTCCACACCGCCTTGATTCCGCTCTTTATCACCAGCGCGGCGACTTCCTTGGCGGACTCGGCGTTGGTGGCGATAAAGCAGATGTCCACGTTGTTTTCGCGTATAAACTTCTTTAATTTTTCCATGGAAAGCAGCGGAATGCCGTCACGCAGCTCTAAATCAAACTGCCTGTTGTCGAACACCGCAAGCACGTTGAAGCCCTCGTTTAAGAAACCGCGGTAGTTTGCCAGCGCGCGGCCTATGTTCCCGCCGCCCACTACAATTACATTGTAAGCGCTGTCCAGCCCGAGCAGCGAGGAAATTTTAGTCTTTAAAAAATCCACGTCATAGCCGTAGCCCTGCTGTCCGAACTCGCCAAAGTTGCTGAAATCCTGCCGCACCTGCGACGCGGTAATGTTGAGCATACCGGAAATCACGGTGGACGATACGCGCGTAATCCCGTCTTTTTCCAGCTCCTTGAGGCAATGGTAATAGCGCGGAAGCCTGCGGATGACCGCCTCTGATATCTTTTCGCGCTTTTTCATTCCCTTCCTCCTATAGACCTTGCGCAAGGCCGCGCGGCAGAAAACCTGTGCCGCTTAATTCTCGTTAAAATTGATTTCTTTGCGGCTTTAGCCCGCCGCAGGGAAGTTTTTTGTTACCCTATATTCTAATTAAAACGGCCGCGAATGTCAATAATTATTTGGACGGCGGCCTATAATAATGCTATAATGCTGATTGGAGGGCTAATAATCAAGCGCAATTTGGGGCTTGACTTTTAGTTTTCACTTAAATATTTACGGAGAACAGGCCGATGACTAAAATTTGGGCAAAGACCATGCTGGATGAAAAAATTGCCCTAAACCAAGTATTTGAATTTTTTGAGCCGATAAACCCGGACATGTTTTTTGAATGGATTTGCCATATATGCTCGGAGTTTGATATGCCCGCGCCAGTGGTTCTGTCCTCGCACTATCGGCATTTTACTGAATTTAACGTCGCCAAGTTCCGCCCGTCAGACTTTGTTGAAACGGTATACTGTGACTTGTTTGTGCTGGAAAACATTCCGTGACATAGGTTTGTCGTTAAATCTTGCCGGATGTTTAATGGAATTATTTACTAAGCTTCAAATGTATTAATTGCCGCGCTATTGTGCAAAATATAACTGTGCCGCGCGAGTCGCGCATAAAATTAATGACAAGGAGTTTTTTAGTATGATGATCATCACTGTCATCGCTGCGGTAATAACCATTATCGGAGCGTTGAACTGGCTGCTGATTGGCGCCTTTTCCTTTGACGTTGTGGCCGCTATATTCGGCGCCGCCACCACCGTCACAAACATAGTTTACGTAATTGTCGGACTGGCCGGGCTGTGGTTGCTGTATTATCTTATCACGCTTGCCCTCCGCGCCGACAGGCACGAGAGCTTTCACCGCAGGACTGCGCATGACCACAGGGACTATAACAGAACGGGCGATTACGGCTCAAAGGTGTAAAAAACCTCACATTGCTGTCCTTACTTGCATACCGCCCCGCATGAGCTTTTGTGCCGGGCGGTATTGCTTTGACGCTTGGGCAACTTTGCGCAGACGTTAAAATAAGATTTAGATATTGGTAAAATTTACTTGCAAAAAGCCCGCTAAAAACGCTTTACTTTTTTTTGCGGCGGGGTTATAATAATAAACGTAAACACATTTGAAATGTTTACAACCTAATTAGCTCATCATTTTCCCCCTTATCATAATGCATAGCAGGCGGCCGCACGGCCGCCTGTTGTGCATTTAAACGAAAATTACGG
>CAZPMG010000039.1:0-15633 GCA_964587785.1 uncultured Clostridia bacterium | reverse complement strand
GCTTGCTTGCTGTTTGAAAACTGCTGGTGCAGTTTTCAAGTTAATTGACTATATAACAAAGCGCGGGGCGGGAAAATTATCCGAATCTTCGCGGGGGTGGCGATGGAAACACGTGCGGTTAACGCTCTGCTTGAAAGGCTGAAAGGCGGCGACAAGCAGGCGGTAGGCGAGCTCTATGAGGGTATGGCGAGAGAGCTGTACTGCTTTGTGCTGCCTATGTCCGCAAATCCTGAGCACGCGTGGGATACCGTACACGATGCGTTTATAAGGGCAATGCAGGGCGTCCAGAGCTTCAGCGCGGGAAACGGGCGGGCGTGGATGTACCAGATAGCCAAAAATTTGTGCTATAACTCCACTGCGCGTATGCGCTTTGAGCAGCCCGGCCTGCCCCGGACGGAGGACGCGGCGGACGGCCAGTTTGACGGTGTGCACGCAGATATGCTGCTGTCACAGCTTGAGCCGCATGAGCGGCAGCTTGTGCATCTAAAGGTGCTGTGCGGTTTTACGTTCAAAGAGATTTCAATCATCACCGGCGACGCCGCACACGTATTAAAGCGCAGGCTGCGGCGCGCGCTGCTGCAGCTCAAAAAAATATTGTCAAATTAAGCGTGCTTTTTGCTGCTGTGGATTGTTTATAGATTAGAGAGTGAATTAAAGGGCAAATCTACAGAGCAAATCAGTACTGTTAAATTGCAGAACGCATAGGCGATATAAACAATTATCCGGTTTTGCGCCTGTTCTGCGCATTATGCGCCCCAGGCAAGCCGGGTAACTCAAATTGAGCAACCAAAAATAAAGCAAAGTAATATAAGGTATAATTGAAAATCGGCTGAAGGTATGAGGAAAACTGAAAAAACCGTGCGCGAGTTGCTTATGGCTCAAACAGAGTCGGTAAGCCTGCCGCACGGCGGACTGGAAAAATTAAATAGAGAATTTTTGCTGCAGCCGGCCGCGCAGCCGGGCGGAGGGTCAGCCTTTGTCAAAACAGTCTCGGCCGCGGCAAAGCCGCACCGCAGGCGGCTTGCTGCCGCGGCAGGCGTGCTTGCCGCCGTGCTAATGCTCATGGCGGCTGTGCTGCCCATGGCAGAGATATTGACGGGGATAGGCGGCAGTCCCAACATGGACTCCGCCGCACCGGGCGACTCAAAGTGGCAGGATGACAACGACAGCGCTCAGAACCCGGATGCCGAGCATGGCGGCGGCACGGGCAGTACAATTACTTATCCTGATTCGAGCTTAAACGGGAGCGAGAGTAGTGACCGCCTGCCGTATTATCTGGGGGCGGGGCTGTTTGCCGCAGGGCTTGCTGCCGCAGGCGCCTGCATAGCGCTCAAAAGGCGCAGCGGCAGACGCAGCTTAGGTGAGCATGAAGACGGGTGAGCGGCTTTATTTTTATACGGCGGCACTGCTAAGCGTTTCAATCTGCGCGGCGTGGCTGCTGCCGTTCAGGCAGGACGCGTCGGAAAAGCTCAGCGCGTTTGAAGCAGCTCTTTACACCGGCGCGCCCATAATCAGCGTGCTGGTGTATTTTGTGTGCGTGCTCAACTTTATGGGGCTTGCATACTTTGCACTGCGTGCGCTTGTGCCCCGACTGTTCCGCAGGGGAACGGGCGGATCGCACCTTTTTTGTTTGCTCAATCTGTTTATGGTGGGCGCGCTGATTGTTGCCAACAGGCGCTATTTTGCCATGCTTGAGCTGGAGGTTCCGCCATTTAACAGCTGGTGGCTGGTGTATGTGGGCGCAAGTATGATATTGCTGCTCTACGGACTGTTCAGGTCAATAGCCGCCAGGTTTTCCTCATAGATATACATAGAGCCGTTTGCAACTGAAAAATTGAAAAAACGCCGCAAAAAATGCTCCGCACATTGGAATAAAGCCCGCCCGCACGTCATATAGTGAATTAAGGCGCAAAAGCGGAGGGTTTTTTTAATGAAAGCATTTAAATGGGTGGCTGCGGCGGCCTTAGTATTATTGGCCTGTGCGGCGGTGTTTGCGTGGGCGTGGGCCGGCACTGATGAAACCGCCAAATATCGGGGCAACGTAAGCGAGGTGCGCAGCAATATACTGGGCGGCGAAAGCCAGCATTTCGAGGTCATGGTCTATACCGGCAAGCGCGAGAGTCCTTACAAGCTTGACGGCGTGGCAAACCCGCTCAAAGACTATTTTTTGGTCATGGCCTTTCCCAAGGTCGAGCTTGAGTATGGCGACACAGTGACCGCCACCGTGCGCATCGGCGAAAAGAAATATACAAAAACCCTTGCGCAGCATCCCTACAACGGCAGCTATGCCGCCGACTTTGCCGACTCTGTGGTAAGCGGCGAGAACGTCATAGTAAACGTCACCGCGCGTGAGTTTGACGAGGACGTGCCCGTGTTGTCACTGTTGACCGAGGGCATGATGGACTCTGACGCGGCGTTTAAAAAGGGTATAGAGCTGCTCAAAAGCTCAATAGACAGCACCGAGGAAAACGGCAAATTCCTGTGTGAAATCCATGTTAAGCTTATCAAAGACACGCGCAACGAAGAGACAAAGCTCTACTGGCACGTATACATATGGGATCAAAACGGCGAGGAATACGCAGTCATGCTGGAGGCCGATGCGGCGCTTGCCGAGCAGGAGCAGTAAATACTACTTATAGTCTAACGGTGTAGGATTGTGTGGCGATCAAGCTGTACTTGACAGGAGCTAACGGCTTGACACAAAGTGAATGGATAGAGTCAGGCTGCAAGTTGTAAGCCCCGCGTGGCTATAAAGATAATAAGTTTGCCTCAATGCCGCGATAGTATCTCGGCATTGAGGCAAAGCTGTATAAGGCTGTCCGTTTAAAGCGGGCGGCCTTTTTTACTGCCTGCGGTCTCTGCCGCACGTGTATTTACTGCGGTTAAACGCGGCACGGACGGCATTTTGCATTTAAAACAACGGCTTTTTGCTCTCAAGCATTTGCAAAATAGGCGGTGCGGTGTTATAATTTAACACAAAGCACATTGCTCCTTAAGAAAGTGCTTGGTTTTCACATATATTCAGCAGACAAATTTACGGCATTATCTGCGCGGGAGGAATAAAATTGCAGTACAGCGACAGGATAAAAAACCTTACGGGAAACGCGATACGCGAGATTTTTAAAGTCATATCAAAGCCGGGCGTGATCTCCTTTGCCGGCGGACTGCCGGCGACCGCCTGCCTGCCCGTAGACAAGTTTAAGGAATACTCCCAGCAGCTGCTGCAGGAAAACGGCGCGGCAATGCTGCAATACGGCGCCACCGAAGGATACTATCCTTTCCGCGAGTGCATGGCAGGTTTTGTTTCCCGCTGCGGCATTGAGAATGTAAGCACAGACAATGTGCTCATTATCAGCGGCGGACAGCAGGGGCTGGACCTTACGTTCAAGGCGTTTATCAACAAGGACGACATAATCTTGGTGGAGGACCCCACATACCTTGCGGTGCTGCACATAGCCAAGACATATCAGGCTGACGTGCGCGGCGTGAGGTCTGACGCAGACGGCATTGACCTTAATGACCTCGAACAAAAGATAATCGAGTTAAAGCCCAAAATCTTTTATATCGTGCCCAACTTTTCCAATCCCACCGGCAGAACGCTGCCTGTGCAAAAGCGGCAGGCGGTTGCAAAGCTGGGCGAAAAATACGGCGTGCTGATATTGGAGGACGACCCCTACCGCGAGCTCAGGTACTCCGGCAGCCACCTGCCCTCAATCAAGAGTTTTGACGAGTCCGGACACGTGCTGTACGTCACCAGCTTTTCCAAGACAATCTCGCCGGGTATGCGCGTGGGCGCGGCGGTTGGCGCGGCAGAGGTGGTGCGCAAGCTCACCATAGGCAAGCAGGCGGTGGACGTTCAGACGGTTACGCTCATGCAGGCGGTTGCGCAGCGGTTCATAACAAGCGGAGAGCTTGACCGCCACATTGCGGCAAGCGTACCTGTCTATGAGTCCAAAAAGCAGGCAATGACGCAGGCAATTGCCCGGTATATGCCGGAAAGCTACAGCTTTTCCGACCCTGAGGGCGGCCTGTTTATATGGGGGGAAACTCCGGGCAAGGACTGCAAGCAGCTGTTTGCAACCGCAGTGGAGCAGGGCGTTGCCTACGTCTGGGGCTCTGAGTTTTATGCGGACGGAAGCGGCGCGGACAGGCTCAGGCTGAACTTTTCAAACGCCACGCACGAGCAGATAGACGAGGGAATAAAGCGCTTGGCAAAGGTGCTGGCTTAAAGCAGTAAGGCCGAAACAAAGCAGCAAATGCCGGACGGATTTATTGCACGGCTGAACTTTGCGCACATAAACAATTATACACATGTTACAATCAAGCATTTGCAAGGCTTATGCATAGAGGTAATTATATGAAAAACATAATGGACACTTTGAGCGAGCGCGGTTTTTTGCGTCAGGTGGTATTTGAGGACGAACTGAGAAAGCTGCTTGAAACGCAGAGCGTGACATTTTATATAGGCTTTGACCCTACGGCGGACAGTCTGCACGTGGGGCACTTTGTGCAGCTCATGGCGATGCGGCATATGCAGCTTGCCGGGCACAAACCCATTGTGCTCATAGGCGGCGGTACGGCGATGATTGGCGACCCGTCAGGCAGGACGGATATGCGCTCTATGATGACCGACGGCACCATAAAACGGAACGTCGAGGCATTCCGCGCGCAGATGGCAAAGTTCATCAGCTTTGAGGGCGATAACGCAGCGATAATAGTGGACAATGCCGACTGGCTGCTTCCGCTCAACTACCTTGGGTTCATGCGCGATATAGGCGCGCATTTTTCAGTAAACCGTATGCTTACTGCCGAATGCTTTCGTTCCCGTCTGGAAAAGGGGCTTACCTTTTTAGAGTTCAGCTATATGCTCATGCAGGCATATGACTTTTTGGTGCTGCATAACAAGTACGATTGCAAGCTGCAGATGGGCGGCGACGACCAGTGGAGCAACATTTTGGCGGGCGCGGATTTGATACGCCGCAAGGAACAGAAAGAGGCGTACGCAATGACGTTTGCGCTGCTCACCACGTCCGAGGGCACTAAGATGGGCAAGACGGCAAAGGGCGCGCTGTGGCTGGACGGGCAAAAGACCCCGCCTTACGATTTTTTCCAATACTTTCGAAACGTGGCAGACCCCGACGTGCAAAGCTGCCTGAATCTCCTGACGTTTTTACCCGTAGAGCAGATTAAGCAGCTTACTTCCGAGGGCAAAAACATCAACACGGCAAAGGAAGTGCTGGCGTTTGAGGTGACAAAGCTTGTGCACGGCGAGGAAGAAGCGTCCCGAGCGCTCACGCAGGCGCGTGCGGCGTTCTCCGGCGACAGCGAGAATATGCCCGCGCTTGAGCTAAGCGGTATTGCAAACATCACCGAGCTTTTGGTTGCGGCAAAGCTTGCGCCCAGCAACGGCGCGGCGCGCAGGCTGATAGAGGGCGGCGGCGTAAAAATTGACGAGGAAAAGGTGTCAGACCCCATGCTTTCGCTTGAGGGGCGCAGCGAGTTTGTGCTGCACAAGGGCAAAAAGACGCACCTTAAAATAACGCTGAAGTGAAATCTTACCTGTCCGTGGCAAGCATCGCAGAGCGTGAAACGGTAATCGAGCGCTCGCGCTTTATAGCCGTTGCCGCGCCTGCAGAGGACGAGGCTGCGGCCGAGGCGCTGATTACGCGCATAAAAAAGCGGCATACTGCGGCCACGCACAATTGCTATGGCTACATCGCCGATATGACAGGCACGCTAATGCGCTTTTCTGACGACGGAGAGCCGTCCGGCACCGCAGGTATGCCCATACTCGACGCAATACGCGGCAGAGGGCTCAGGCGCGCTGCGGTTGTGGTCACCCGCTATTTCGGCGGCATAAAGCTGGGCGCGGGAGGCTTGGTGCGGGCTTACCGGTCGGCCGCGCTTTCCGCGCTTGACGAGGCGGGTCAGGCGGAATATTTCTTGTGCCGCGGCGTAACCGTGACGGTGGACTATTCGCTTATACTGGCAACTGAGCGTGCGCTGGCAAGGTTTAATACGGCGGATTTACGCAAAGAGTACGGTACGCTTGCAAAGTTTTCGGTATATGTTGCCGAGGAGCAGGCGCAGGCACTTGCGGACGCCGCGGCGGACGCCACGCTCGGCAAGGCGCAAATTTGTATGCTCGGTCAAAAGTATCTGCCGCTGTAAATTTTTTTAGCCATAGTCAATTGATATCATTAATCTGTGGCAAAATTCAATTTAATGACTATATAAGTGTGCTGATAGGCATGCTTTTTGAATATAACCCGCCGCGTGCATTTCAGCGCGGCATTAATGTGTATATATAATTAAGGCGAAGTTGATATATGATTAAGGCGCGGCCTGAGGTGGATATATGATTAATTTTGAACAAGCGTCAACGCTCAAAAAAAAGCCGGACTTTGCAAACCTTGCGTTCGGCAGACACTTTACGGACTATATGTTTGTCATGGATTACAGCCAAGAGGCGGGCTGGCACAACGCGCGCATCACTCCATACGGCAACCTGCAGCTTGACCCCGCAACCACGGTTTTTCACTATTCGCAGAGCGTGTTCGAGGGACTGAAGGCTTATAAGACGGAGGACGGGTTTTCGCTGTTCCGGCCGTCAGACAACTTTGCACGGCTCAACCGCTCGTGTGACAGGCTGTGCATACCGCGCTTTGACGAGGCGCTTGCCTTAGAGGGAATGCTTTCTTTGCTGAGGCGTGATTTGAGCTGGGTACCCGAGGGCGACGATACCGCGCTGTATATCCGCCCCACAATAATCGGAACCGACGTTCAAATCGGCCTGAGTTCAAGCAAGAGCTACAAGTTTTTTATTGTGCTGTCGCCGGTAGGGCCGTACTATGCGCACGGAATGCAGCCGGTAAAGATATTTGTGGAGCACAAGTATGTCCGAGCGGCGGTGGGCGGCACGGGCGAAGCCAAGTGCGGCGCAAACTACGCAATCGCGCTTAAGGCGTCTGAGGAGGCCGCGCAAAAGGGGTTTGACCAGGTGCTTTGGCTGGATGCGGCCGAACGCAGATATGTGGAAGAAGTCGGTTCAATGAACATATTTTTTGTAATTGACGGCGTTGTTGTTACGCCTGAGCTTTCCGGCAGCATACTCCCCGGCATAACCCGTGACAGCGCAATAAAGCTGTTTGCCGCAAACGGTATGGCAGTGCAGGAGCGCAGGATAACCGTTGATGAGGTGCTGGGCGGCATAGACAGCGGCCGCCTTACAGAGTGTTTTGGCACGGGCACGGCGGCGGTGGTGTCGCCCGTGGGCTGGCTGCACGATTGCGGCATAGAGAGAGTGGTCGGCGGCGGCAGCATGGGCAAGGTTACGCAGTGGCTATATCAAAACCTCACCGGCATACAAAAAAAGCGGCTGCCCGACCCGTTCGGCTGGGTAAAGGATATAATATAGTCAATTAATTATATTTATTTAATTGACTATAGACAAACACAGTTTTTCGGAGGTTTGCGGCATGACTGTTTCCGGCATAGCCCGCAAGGGCAAAAGCAATACCCTGTGCGTGCTTACGCTGGACGACGGCAGCGAACACGTGCTGCTCTATGAGAGCGTGGCGCTGCTCGGCGTGCGAAAGGGCGACGTGTTGAGCGGTGAGGAGCTTGAGCGGCTGATACTTCACAGCGACAAGCTGCGCGCTGCGGCAAGCGCCGCTACGTATGCGGGCAGCAGGCTGTGCAGCGAATTTGAGGTTCGCAAAAACCTCGGGCGCAAGGGCTACTCGGAGGACGCGCAGGATTACGCGGTTGGAAAGCTCAAAGAATACGGCTTTGTCAGCGACGGCGAGTTTGCCAAGGCATTTGCGCGCTCAAAGGTTTCAAGCGGCGGCAAGACAAAGATAAGGCACGAGCTTAGGGCAAAGGGCGTATCTGACGAGCACATACAGAGCGCAATAGGCGGCATTGACGACGACGAGCTTGAGGCAAACGCCCGCCGCCTGGCGCAAAAATATATGGCGCGCAAACAGCGCACGCAAAAGGATATACAGTCGCTGTACCGCTACCTTGCATCGCGCGGCTACGATTATTCGCTTATAAGCCAAATAGTACGTGATTACAGCGGACAGGACGGCGAGTAATAGTTTTCCGCTCCGGCGTGCAGCCGAGGTTATGCGGAAAAAATCAGGGGTATTACATGGACAAGCTTGACCTTACATATGAGATTTATTTGATGCTCAGCTTAAGGCCCGGCTATGTATCGGGCGAGGCCATGGGCGAGAGACTGGGCATTTCACGTGCGGCGGTCGGCAAGCATATACAGCGGCTCAAAGATATGGGCTTTGACATAAGCTCGTCGCCGCGCAGCGGGCATATGCTGACAGGCGATAAAGACATATACAACGGCTACACCGTGCGGCGCGCATTAGAGCGCGCGGGCGTAAAAATTCCCGTTCTTTTTTTGGAAAACACCGCGTCTACCAACACCTACGCAAAGCAAACGGCCGTGCCTGCACCGGAGTTCTTGGTGGTTGCGCGAGAGCAGACCGGCGGCAGGGGCAGAAAAAACCGTGCGTTTGAATCGGCGGCAGGCGGGTTATACTCAAGCTATGTATGTGTTCCGTCCGAGCTTAGCCCCTATGACGGCATAAAAGCGGTGCTTGCGGCAGGGTGCGCGGTTGCGGCGGCGCTGGAAAATGCCGGAGCGGACGGCGTGGGGCTTAAGTGGCCCAACGACGTTTTAATAGGCGGCAAAAAGGTCAGCGGCATACTGTGCGAGATGGTCAGCAGCTCCGACCGCGTGGAAAAGCTGGTGCTGGGCACGGGCATAAACGTTTCCAACAAGCTTCCGCAGAACCTGAGCGAAATTGCCGCAAGCCTTGAGCAGCTGGGCTGCGACGTGCAGCCGTCCGCGTTGCTTGCGGACTATGTTGTGCAGTTGCGCCAAAGGCTAAAGCTGCTGTGTGCGGGAGAGTTTTCCGCGGTGCTGCAAGAATACCGCAGCCGCTGCATAACCGTGGGCAGAAATGTAAAGGTCACCGAAGGCGGCAAGGAGCTGGCAGGCATAGCATCGGGCGTGGACGACGACGGCTTTTTGCGGGTGGTAACCGCGGAGGGCGAGGAGCGCGTAATAAGCGGCGATGTGTGGACGGTAAGCCGTGACGGCGAGGAATAATAGAGAAGAATATACATAACACAAATATAATTGCCGGAGAATTTTCGGCGGAGGCATTATGATAGGGATTGATATCGTAGAGGTAAAGCGCATAGAAAAGGCCATGAAGTACCAAGGCTTTTTGACCAAGCTGTTTACAGAAAATGAGCGCGAATATTTGCGCGGCCGCGGCTTTTCCGTGCAGACGGTGGCGGGAATGTATGCGGCAAAAGAAGCCGTTGCAAAGGCGCTCGGCACAGGCATAGCCGAGGGCATAGGCACGCAGGATATAGAGATTATGCACGATTCGCTGGGCAAGCCTTATGCCGTGTTATACCGCAAGGCACAGCAAAAGATGGAGGAAAAGCAGCTTTCCGGCATGGAGCTTTCCATATCACACGAAAAAAGCTATGCGGTATCCGTGTGCATGGGCCGCCGCGCCGATTGATATTATCGGCGAAATCCAAAACATGGGCGCTACCGCGCCGATTGATATTATCGCAGAAACTCAAAAACTGCCGCATTAAAAGCGTACTCATAAAAGCGCAATCCAAGTATCGGATTGCGCTTTTTGTGGTTTTCAACGCTTTTATGCGCGGTTTGCCGTGCTTTTCGCTTGAAATATACTGCGCTTACTTACCGGCAACCTTGTGCATAAATTAAGCATAAATTGGCTATATTTTGCCCGGCGTTGCGCTTTGCTCAAAATAGTTAAAACTTTGTCAAACTTTAGAGTAAAAATGTTTGACTTTGAAAAAACTTGTAGTATAATATTAGCAAAGGCTAACATTTTTGGGCGTGTATCGCAGGGGTTTGTTAGTATATGCTAAAATATTGCAAAGGAGAACGGGCATATGATGCTGCCGTTTGCGCCCTGTGAGCGCGAGCTGGAAATTGTGCGTATAAACGCGGACGAAAACACCAACAGGCGTCTTGTCAGCATGGGGCTTGCCGTGGGCAGCAGGGTTACGCTTTTGGACGCGTCCGGCGGCAACTGCATAATAAGCTGCAGACAATGCCGGGTGGCAATAAACAAGGCGCTTGCCATGAAAATCGTAGTAAATTGATGCTTGTTTTAACCGGCATTAATTTTTTTGTCATTGGACGGGCGCCTGATTATTACTGCGGCACAATCAGCTTATAAGTTTGCGGCCTTGCAACTTAAATTATTTTGATTTTATTTATAATTGACTATATCTGACGAGGTTACATATGCTGCCGCTTTTTGCGGCAAATTTTATGCGGATATCAATTTCCATACATACGGAGGTTTTATACAAATGCAGGAAAAAACGCTGGACAAGCTTGCTGTGGGACAGACCGGACGGGTCAAGTCACTCAGCGCGCAGGGCCCGCTCAGACGAAGGCTGTTTGACATGGGCATTACTCAAGGCGCGCAAGTGTATCTGCGCAAGACGGCACCGCTGGGCGATCCGCTGGAGATCACCGTGCGCGGCTATGAACTCACCTTGCGCAAGAGCGAGGCGGCGTATGTGGTTGTGGAGGTAAACTGACATGAAAATAGCACTTGCGGGCAATCCCAACAGCGGAAAAACCACGCTTTTTAACCTGCTCACCGGCAGCTCGGCGCACGTTGGAAACTATCCCGGCGTGACGGTGGAAAAGCGCACGGGCACGCACAAGGCAGGCGGCAAAAAAATTGATATTATAGACCTTCCAGGCATATATTCGATTTCGCCGTATTCGCCCGAGGAAGTAATCGCGCGCAACGAGCTTTTGGACGGGGCGCCCGACGCGGTAATAAATATAGTTGACGCCACCAACCTTGAACGCAATTTATATCTGACCACGCAGCTGCTTGAGACCGATATCCCTATGGTAATCGCGCTCAATATGAGCGACGCGGCAGACAAGGCGGGCATCAAGATTGATACGCAAAAGCTGAGCGAGGCCATGGGCGGAGTGCCGGTTACCTCGATAAGCGCGCTTAAAAACAAGGGTGTTTCCGAGCTGATGTCGCAGGCGGTGCGCGCGGCGAATCAGGGCAGGCGCGCGGCTTTTTCCGCACTTAGCGGCACTTATCTTCAGCCGCTGTTAGACGCTGCAAACAAAGCTTATAAGGGCAGCGGCGTGGCCATGCCGCTGTTCCACGCGGTAAAGGCAATAGAGAACGACGCCTTGGAGGCGGAAAAATATCCTGAAATAGCCGCCGCGCTCAAGGGGTTGAAGGCCGGCATTAAAAATGAGTTTGAGGGCGACTTTGAGGGAATGGTCGCAGACCTCAGATATAAATACATAGAGAGCTTTATATCGAAGGTGCTCACGGGCGCAAGAAAACTCAGCGAGCGCACGCGCAGCGACAAAATCGACAGGGTGCTCACGCACAGGATTTGGGGGCTGCCCATATTTTTGCTGGTGATGTTCGCGGTGTTTCACCTTACGTTCAGCGAAAACCTGCTGTACCTCGGCGGACTGCTCTCCGAGGCGGAGAACCCCACGTTTTTTCATGATATATTCGGTGACGGCGCGGTTAATTCTCCCGGCGTAATCTTGTTTAACCTCATGGAGTCGGGCACGTCCGCGCTGGGCGATGCCATAGCAGGGCTGCTGCCCGAGGGCACGTGGTACACCGCGCTGGTAAGCGACGCAATATTGGGCGGACTGTTTGCCGTGCTGTCGTTTATACCGCAGATACTGCTGCTGTTTCTGTTCCTGTCGCTGCTTGAGGACACAGGATACATGGCGCGTATTGCATTTATACTTGACAGGGCGTTCAGGCGTTTCGGGCTGTCCGGCAAGTCGTTTGTGCCTCTGTTGATGTGCTTTGGCTGCGCGGTGCCCGGCGTAATGGCAACCAGAACGCTGGAGAACGAAAAGGAACGCCGCATGACCATCATGCTTGCGCCGTTTATGTCCTGCGGCGCCAAGCTTCCTATATGGGGCGTGTTCGGCGCGATACTCATGGGCGGTGCGCACGGCGACCTCATAGTTTTCAGTATGTATTTGCTGGGGCTTGTGGTGGCAATCTTATCGGCAGTGCTGCTCAAGCGCACATTTATACGCGGCGAATTAGCTCCGTTTATACTTGAACTGCCCGCATACCGCGCTCCGCGTGCCGCAAACACGCTGCGCAATCTGTGGGACAAGCTCAAGCATTATATTTTCCGCGCGGCAACGGTAATCGCCGGGGCAATAGTGGTAATCTGGTTCCTGTCCAATTTCGGCTTTGCGTTCTGGAACGGCATGGTTGACACCGACCAAAGCATAATAGGCATAATCAGCCGCGGAGTAAGCTGGCTGTTTGTGCCGCTGGGCTTCGGCATGGGCGAAAACGGCTGGAAGTTTGTTGTGGCGGCGATAACCGGACTTATCGCAAAAGAGATGGTTGTAGCCACGCTGGGCACGTATTCCGGCATGGAGGACGGCGAAGAGGTTTTAGACCTTGATCCCGGCGAGGTATCGGGCACTATGCTCGGCACGTTTATATCGGGCATGGCGGGCGGACTTCCTGCGGCGCTTGCGTTTATGGCGTTTAACCTGCTGTCCGTGCCGTGCATGGCGGCGGTGGCTGCGGCGCGCAGCGAATTGCAGAGCCGCAAAAAGCTTTGGGGCGCCATTGGCTACTGGATGGGCACGGCCTACATAGTGTCCGCGCTGATATATTGGATAGGCACATATTGGTGGATTGGCGCAATACTCGCAGGAGCAATTGCCGTTGCGGTTGTCGCTGTGCTTGCGGTAAAAAAGCTGGGCGGACAGGGCGCAAAAAAAGCCGGCGGAAAAGGCTGATACTGCAGGAATAATAAAACGCAAACAAAATTGTATTGAAAGGTAAACAGTTTTATACTGTTTATAAGGAAAGAGATATGACGGCACTGATAAAAAACACATTGCTTGCGGCAGACGCCGGCGGAATAATAGCCGGAGTGCTGGCAGCCGCGCTGATTGTATTTACGGTGATTTTTAACTTGCGCAGGCGCAGGTCCGGCGGCGGCTGTTCAGGCTGTTCAGGGTGCGGAAACCGCGCCTCATGCGGCCCCGACGGCGGCAAAACTGCCGGCGGCGACAAAGAGCGTTAAAAGGCAGAGAGGCAACAGCATTTGCATGAGTTTTGTTTATCATGCTTGCCGCTTTGCCGGGCAGTGTTTGCCCTCGGCAGCAATCGAGGCAATCGCGGCATATATGGTGTTTAAGCACCGTTTACTAACCGAGTGAGCAACAAAGTCCGCACGTCATTTGGCGTGCGGACTTTTTACATATTTAGACTGTTAACGCTTTACAAGGCCGGCGCTTGTGCTATAATATATCCATGGAAAAACCTACGATTCAGCAAAAACTTAAGGATTTGCCCGCGCTGCCCGGTGTGTATGTGATGAAAAACGATGCCGGCACCGTCATTTATGTGGGCAAGGCAAAGGTGCTGAAGAACCGCGTGCGCCAATATTTTCAATATTCGCGCACGGCGTCAGACAAGGTTTCCGCAATGGTTGCACGCATCGCCGACTTTGAATATATACTTACAAACTCCGAGATTGACGCGCTTATGCTTGAGGCAAACCTCATCAAGCGCTATCGTCCGCAATACAACGTACTGCTCAAAGACGACAAAAACTATCCGTATCTGCGCCTGCAGCTGAAAGACAGCTTTCCGCGCTTTACGGTGGTGCGCAGGCTTAAAAATGACGGCGCGCGCTATTTCGGGCCGTACATGGGTATGAGCGTAAAAGAGCTTTTGGATTTGGTGCACTCGGCATACCCGCTGCGCACCTGCGCAAGAAACTTTGCGCCGGGCAAAAACCGCGGCCGCGCCTGCCTTGACTATCACCTCGGCAGGTGCCGCGCGCCCTGTGAATACCTGATTTCCGAGGAGGAATACCGCACGCTGCTTGACGGCGCGATTGCGTTTTTGAGCGGGCAGGACGAGGACACCGAGCGCGTGCTTACTGAAAAGATGCAGGCGAGCGCGGAAAAGGAAGAGTATGAAAGCGCAATCATGTACCGCGACAGGCTGGAGGTGCTGCGCAAGCTGAGGCAGAGAAAGCTGACTGCGCTGGACAGGTTTGTCAGCGCGGACGTGTTTGCCATAGCCTCAAACGGTACGCAGGCGGCGGTTTCGCTGCTGTACGTGCGCGACGGCAAAATGACGGGCGCGCGCAGCTTTGCGCTGTCGGACGCATCTTTACACCAAGAGGATACATTCCGCAGCTTTCTCATGCAGTTTTATACCGACAAACCCTCGGTTCCGCCCGAGGTGGTGCTGGGGCTGGAGCTTGAGGACAGCGGGGAAATTTCACAATATTTAAGCGGGCTTGCCGGGCGAAAGGTGCGCGTATACCGTCCCAGACAGGGGACAAAACGCGGCCTTGCAAACATGGCAATTGCAAACGCCGAGGAATACCTTGGTAAGTCGCTCGAGCGTATGCGCCGCAGAGAGGAGATGACCGCGGGCGCGGTGGAACTGCTCAAGGAATACCTTGGGCTTAGCGTGCTGCCCCGGCGCATGGAGTGCTATGATATATCCAACATCAGCGGCACGGATAAGGTTGCGTCCATGGCGGTCACCACCGACGGCGAGGCAGACAGGCAGCAGTACCGCCGGTTCCGCATACGCACGGTGGAGGGCGCGGACGACTTTGCCAGCATGAAAGAGGTGCTGCTGCGCAGGTTTGCTCGCGCGTCCGCTGCCGACCCGTCGTTTTCCACGCTGCCCGATTTGGTAGTTATAGACGGCGGAAAGGGTCAGCTCTCCGCGGCGGCGGCCGCACTTGCCGAGAGCGGCTATGCGCATATTCCGGTTGTGTCGCTTGCCGAGCGCGACGAGGAGATTTTTACGCTGACATCCGCGCAGCCGCTGCGGCTGCCGAGAGCCAATCTTGCGCTGCGCCTGCTACAGCGCATACGCGACGAGGCTCACAGGTTTGCGGTGACATACCACCGCACGCTCAGGAGCGGCAGGCTGGAGTCCGAGCTTAGCAAGATTCCCGGCATAGGCGCAAAGAAGCGTGCGGCACTGCTCAAAGAGTTTAAAAGCTTAGACAGCGTGCGCCGCGCCACATTGCAGCAGCTATGCAAGGCAGAGGGCATAAGCAATGTGCTTGCAGGCAATATAATTTCGTATTTTCAAAATAAAGATAAAGCAGCGGCAAGCGGCGATGCCAAAGAGAAAGGCACTCCGGAAATCGGCGGCTGACGTATTGGCAATGCATACGCAGCAGCTGCAATAGCTATGGAGAAAGCGGTATAAGCGCAATATTGCACTGAACAATATTAAATGTATATAAGCTCAAGCTTTCTTTTGGCTTAAGTAAAGCTTGTTTGCGTATAGAGGTCATATGATTATAGACATTACCCGCTCTCTGCCGCAGGCAGAGGTATACCCCGGCGACCCTGAGCCCATGCTCAGCCGCATAAAGACGCTGGACGCAGACGGGCTGAACCTTACGGTGCTCACTGCCTGCGTACACACCGGCACGCACGCGGACGCTCCGCTGCATTACATATACGGCGGAGAGGATGCCGCCAAGCTAAGCTTAAGTGAGTTTGCAGGCAGATGCGAGGTT
>CAZPMG010000038.1:0-15826 GCA_964587785.1 uncultured Clostridia bacterium | reverse complement strand
TGTCATTCTATCCGAAAGATACCAATCAAAGCTGCTGCACTAAATTTAATTGACTATATTTTCGCCGCACCATTATGACGGGGAGGTAAAGTTATAGTCGATTTTAGTCATTAAATTGAAATGGCACGGATTCGCATAGTATCCGTATTTTACGGCATTAAGCAAATCAATGCCGTTTACATTTCCCTGTTTCTGCGCAGCCTCAGCATATCCCGCGGAGCAAGCGCAAGCGGCGTTTTGATAAGCAGCCGCTGCTGAACAAGCTTTGCGTCCTCTACCTCTGCGCCGTCCGCGTCCTCCATATACTCTATCTTTATATGCGCGCCGTGGTGCTCGCCCGCGCTCACAGCCTCCAGCACGTCCCCCTTTTTAAAGCGGTTGCGCTGTTCTACCTCCAGAAAGCCGTCGCGGTTTGACAGCACAAGCGCGGCAAAGTCGTGCGTCTGCTGCGCCTTGGAGCTTTCAAGGTTCTGCGCGCTGTTGTTCTCGCCCAGATAGTACGCCGTGGTGTAGCTGCGGTGTCCTGCGGCAAGCAGCTCCTCCTCAATTTCCTTTGTGACGGGATGCCCCGCAAGCGCCAAATCAAGCGCGCGGCGGTAAGCGTTT
The DNA here is from genome assembly GCA_964587785.1 of uncultured Clostridia bacterium. GTDB lineage: Bacteria > Bacillota > Clostridia > Christensenellales > HGM11417 > CAZPMG01. The sequence continues at coordinate 15,220 of CAZPMG010000038.1, read as the reverse complement.
ACCACCGTGCCCACATAGTATTCCGTCTTCATGCGCCCTTCGATTTTAAAGCTGTACACTCCGGCATCTATGAGCGCGCGGATATGCGCAATCATATTCAAGTCGCGGCTGTTTAAAATATATGTGCCGCGCCCGTCCTGCTCTATGGGCAGAAACTCGCCGCCGCGGTTCTTTTCGCGGATTTCAAACTGCCAGCGGCAGGCCTGAACGCATCTGCCTCGGTTTGCATCGCGGCCGCTGAGATAGTTTGACAGCAGGCATCTGCCGCTGTAGGATATGCACATTGCGCCGTGAACAAACGCCTCAAGTTTGCAGCTGTCCGGCAAAAAATCGCGGATTTCGCGGATTTCGCTTAGGGAAAGCTCGCGCGCAAGCACAATGCGCTCAAAGCCCAATTCGTGCGCCGCGCGGGCGGCATATTTGTTGAGCGTGTTCGCCTGTGTGGACAGGTGAAGCTCAAACGCAGGCAGCGCTTTTTTAAGCTGGGAGGCTACGCCTAAATCCGTAACTATGAGCGCATCCGCACCGGCCACATAAAGCTCATTTGCATAGTCAATAATTTGGGGAAAGTCAGAATTTTTGGCAAATATATTCAATGTGGCATATGCCTTTTTGCCCGCCGCGTGCAAGAGGTCAATGCCTTGGCGCAGACTGCCGCTGTCAAAGCCCTCTGCCGATGAGCGCAGCGAAAATCCGCCGCCGAAATACACCGCGTCCGCGCCGAAGTGCAGCGCGGTTTGCAGCCGGGACAGATCGCCCGCCGGAGCTAAAAGCTCGACTTTGATTTTGTCAATGGAATCATACATAATAATTAATCGTCTGTATAAATAATTCGAGCGCGCAATATGCGGCTATTTGATTTATGCGCACGGCTATGATTTATGCGCGCAGGCGGTGCGAGGATTATGCGCGCAATATGCGCGGCAATAGTAACACAAGCAAAGCTGCACTTTATACAATATTTCCTAATCGCAATGCAACACAGCAAACAAAAAAGCCGCCGCAGCTTAAAAGTTTTTTACCGACACTGCTATGCCGTCGCCGCAGGAAAGCACCTCTGTTGTAAGCCCTTGATGCGTTTGCAGCACATTTAAAAACTCGCGCAGATTGGTGTGTATGGTCCTGTTTTTGTGGCCGGGGTCGGCATTTGTCATGCCGTGGAAGTATACATTGTCGCAAAACAGCACCCCGCCCGGCTCAAGATGCTCGTATAGATGCGGAAAATAGCTTAGGTATTGACCCTTTGGCCCGTCCAGAAAAATAAAATCGTACATTCCGGTCAGGTTTTTGAGTATGTCGCCGGCATCGCCCGAATATACCGTCACGCGGTCGGTGAGCTTTAGCTCGCGGAAGGTCTCGCGCGCGGTGGCAACGGCTTCCTCGTCCTTGTCCATGGTATAAAGGTGCGCGTCTTGGTCGGCGTGCGCAAGTATAAACGCGCCCGAATAGCCGATTGCCGTGCCGATTTCCAGTATCTTCTTTGGGCGTTTTACGCTCGCCACAGCGGAAAGCACGCGCTCTGCGTCCTCGCCTATGATGGGGATTTCCCTTACGGCGGCGTATTCGCGCAGCACGGTGAGCAGTTCCTTGAGCGTGCGCAGGCTCTTTTGCTTGTCCTTTCTTTTGCCTGACATTCCCTCTCCGTAATTTTTCCTGCCCGGGCTTGCCGCCTCAAAACGTGGCTACGCCCAAGCTATTTCTGCTGACTATTTTTACATTGTAAAATGATATGCGGCAGTACATAATAAACTAATCTTCTAATTATAAAGCCAATATGGCAACATAGTCAATATGCCAAGGTTGCAGCATAATATATACAAAGCAGGCTGGCTGTTTATTGTAATTACGCACCGAAACCTTACCACGGTTACTGCGTTTAAATACAGCTTGAGCTGAAACGCAGTCGGGGAGTTTTCTTTACGGCTTGTGGCGGTTAATGTTACTGCGTTTATGCCCAGCTTGAGCTGAAACGCACGCAGAGAACCATGTTGAAATTTGACGTCTGCCGTCAATCTATAAATATTGGCAGTATCATAGGTGAACGCTTTGTCTTTTTTTGCAGGTGGTTGCGCAGGTCGCGGCTGAGCGCGCGCTTTGCCTCGCCGTAGCCGCTCATCTCCTTTAGGTCGCACTTGGCAAGCGACGCAAGCACCACTTCCTTTGCCGAGCGGGTGAACTCCTCGTTCTCTTTGGCGGAATAGGTAAAGCCGCGGCTTATTATGTCAGGCCCGGAGTTTACTTGGCCGCTGGCGTGTTCTATGCCCACCACCACTACTACCATGCCGTCCTCTGCCAAGTGGCGGCGGTCGCGCAGCACAACGGAGTTTGTATCGCCAAACTCCAGCCCGTCCACAAGCACCGCGCCTGCCTGCACTGAGTTGCCCCTGCGCATTCCGCGGCGGTCAAACTCTACCGACATGCCAAGCTCGGGAACAACTACGTTTGACTCGCGCATACCAAGCTTTACCGCAAGCTCCTTGTGCTGAAGCAGATGCCTTGTCTCGCCGTGTACGGGTATAAAGTATTTGGGGCGCACAAGCGTGTGCATGAGTTTTAATTCCTCTTGGCAGGCGTGGCCAGATACGTGCACGTCCGCAAGCATCTCGTATATTACCTTTGCGCCCTTTTTGCATAGGTTGTTTATCACGCGGTATATCATGCGCTCGTTGCCGGGTATGGGCGAGGCGGATATTATTATTGTGTCGTTGCTTCCTATGGTGACTTTGTTGAAGTCGCCCGCCGCCATGCGCGTAAGCGCGCTCATAGGCTCGCCTTGGCTGCCGGTGGAAACTATCACAAGGTTTTTGTCGGGTATCTTGGAAATTTTGTCGATGTCAACAATCAAATTGGGGTCTGTCTTTAACTCGCCTATCTTGACCGCGGCCTCGGCAACGTTTATCATGCTGCGGCCTGACAGCGCAACCTTACGCTTGTATTTTTGCGCCAAATCGAGTATCTGCTGCACGCGGTGCACGTTTGAGGCAAAGGTGGCGATTATCAGACGCTTTTCAATATTTTCCGCAAACAGCCTGTCAAGCGTCTCGCCAACCGTACGCTCGCTCATGGTATAGCCCTTGCGCTCTACGTTTGTGCTGTCGCACATCAGCAGCAGCACGCCCTTGCGCCCGATTTCGGCTATGCGCGCCAGGTTTATGGTCTCGTTGTCTATGGGGGTATAGTCGATTTTAAAGTCGCCCGTGAAAAACACAGTGCCCGCCGGCGTGGTCACCGACAGAGCCACGCTGCCTGCTATTGAGTGGCTTACCTTAATAAACTCTATGGTAAAGCAGCCCAGCTTGAAGCTTGCTCCCTCTTTTATGCAGTTTAGCGCAATATTGTTCAGCCTGTGCTCGCGCAGCTTGTTTTCCAGCAGCGTAAGCGTGAGCTTTGTGCCGAAAACCGGCGCCTTTATGCTCTTTAAAACATAGGGCATTGCGCCGATGTGGTCCTCGTGGCCGTGAGTGAGCACAATACCCTTTACTTTAGACAAGTTGTCCCTGAGATAGCTAACGTCGGGTATCACCACGTCTATGCCGGGCATCTCCTCGCTTGGGAAGGTAAGGCCGGCGTCCAGTACGATAATTTCACCGTTGCTCTCGAGTAAGGTCATGTTTTTGCCTATCTCGCCCACGCCGCCAAGGAAAATAACCCTAAGTCCGTTGTTGTTCAAAATATAATCCTCCAAAAATTTGGACGCAGGCAGCGCAGTTCCGCCGCAAAGACACGCAAAAAGCCTGCCGGGCTTCCCCGGCAAATGCAGCGTAAGGTTAGCTTCAAGAGTGCAAAGCACTCCCTTGCCGCGGCGCTATGCCGCAGCCAAGCTGACCTTTAGCGCGGGAATAAAACACCCCGCACACTCTTTACGCAAAATTTGCGTTTTTTGCAGTGCACACCAAGTTTTGTGCGCATTGCCGGGCGGCGCGCCTTGAGCTGATAAAAGCCCGGCTCCGTCCGCCCGCGTCCATATATAAAAATCCCCGCTTCCCGGCGGTTGCCGCAGATGCGTGGAAAATTTCTGATTAAAGGAAGCCAATGCCCGTAGCTTGCCGCGGATAACTGTGCGGCCGCAGACAAATGATGCTGTCCGCATAATGACCCGCTCAACGAATTAATCCGCCTCTTTAAGTGCCATGCAAGCGCATTATAAAAACTCTTTCGAGTGTGCGTTGCTGGCGCATAGCCCCTTGCGAATGTGCATTGCGGCCTCATTGCCTTGAACCATGTACGCTTCCCTATGTTTTCTTTCACTTACATTGTAACATTTTTTATACTTTTTATACAACTGTTTTGAGGTGTTTGCGGTGATTATAGGCGGCTCAGCGCGCAAAAGGCCGCACAAAGACAGCTTTTTGCGTTAAATTTTTAACATGAAGGCGGTTTTGTTTAATTTATTGATTGCATATTTTTTTTGCAGCGTGTATAATAATAGGAATTATTATTTGATATGCAACCTATTAGCCTTGGGTTGCACTCAGATTAATTTGATTATTTAAGTTGCCGCGGTCGTTTATATCTGCCCGGCATTGAGGAGTGTTTTTGTATGAGAGTTTATAATTTTTCCGCCGGCCCCTCCATGATGCCGCTGCCCGTGCTTGAGCAAATTGCCGCAGAGTTTACAAACTACCGCGGCTCAGGCATGAGCGTTGCCGAGATGAGCCACCGCAGCAAGCTGTTTGTGGAAATCAGCGAAAACACAATCGCGCTGTTCAAGCAGCTATTGGGGCTTTCCGACGACTATAGCGTGCTGCTGCTTCAGGGCGGCGCAACGCTTCAGTTTGAGGCCGTGCCGCTCAACCTGCTTAAAACCGGAAAGGCCGACTATGTGGTCACGGGAAGCTTTGCGCAAAAAGCGTTTAAAGAGGCGCAGAAGTTCGGCGATATGCGTCAGGCGGCAAGCTCTAAGGACAGCAACTTTACCTATATTCCAAAGCTGTCAAAAAGCGATTTCCGCGCCGATGCCGACTATGTGCACATAACCACCAACAACACCATATACGGCACGCGCTACCGCGAGCTGCCCGACTGCGCCTCTCCGCTGGTTGCGGACATGAGCTCAAACATACTGTCTGAGGTGATGGACTTTAATAAGTTCGGCCTTGTATATGCCGGCGCGCAAAAGAACATAGGCCCGGCAGGGCTGACCGTCGTTATCGTGCGCAAAGAGCTGATGGAAAACACCCCGGAGCGCTGCCCCACCATGCTCAAATATTCCACGCACGCGGCGGAAAACTCGCTATACAACACTCCGCCCTGCTTTTCCATATACGCTGCAATGCTTGTGCTGGAGTGGCTCAAAAACTTTGGCGGCATAGCCGAGATTCAAAAGGTCAACGAGTATAAGGCCGGACTGTTGTATGACTTTATCGACAACTCAAATTTTTATAAAAACTCCGTGCAGCCGTGTTACCGCTCGATTATGAACGTGCCCTTTGTCACCCCCTCGCCCGAGCTTGACGACGCATTTGTAAAGGGCGCGGCAAAGGCCGGGCTGCTTACGCTCAAGGGACACAGGCTGGTGGGCGGTATGCGCGCATCCATATACAACGCAATGCCCGTAGAGGGCGTGCAGGCGCTTGTAGAATTTATGAAAAAGTTTCAGCTGGAAAACAAGTAAAAATAATCCGCTTGGAAATCAAACGATAAATATTGGCGGTTTGCATGGAAAGCAAGCGGTTTATACCAAAAACAAACGGTTATGCCAAAACGCTGCGGTTAATACCGAAAACCAAACAGACATAGCGGCGTATGCTGCGCCTAAAACAATATACGGAGAGAAATATTATGGCTTATAATATATTGAAGCTAAACGAAATCAGCCCGGTTATCGACGAGGTGCTGGGTCAGGGCTACAGCGTTTTGCCGCAGCAGGACAGCCCCGACGCCGTACTTTTGCGCAGCTTTAAAATGCATGACTATCCGCTGCCCGACTCACTGCTTGCGGTGGCACGGTGCGGCGCGGGCGTAAACAATATACCCATAGACAAGTGCACGGAAAAGGGCATTGTGGTGTTCAATACGCCGGGCGCAAACGCAAACGCCGTAAAAGAGCTTGTGCTGTGCGCCATGCTGCTTGCGTCCAGAAAGATTTTGCCGGCCACCGAGTGGGCGCAGTCGCTCAAGGGCAAGGGCGCAGACGTGCCCGCGCTGGTGGAAAAGGGCAAGGGCAGCTTTGCCGGCCGTGAGCTGCTTGGCAAGACGCTGGGCGTAATCGGTCTTGGCGCGATAGGCGCGCAGGTGGCAAACGCCGCCGATTCGCTGGGAATGACAGTTTACGGCTATGACCCGTTTATATCTGTGGACGCCGCCTGGAGGCTGTCGCGCTCTGTGGTGCGCATAAAGGAAATCGAGCGCATATTCAGCGAGTGCGACTATATAAGCCTGCACGTGCCGCTTATGCCGCAGACCAAGGAGATTATAAACGCCGCGGCAATAGCGCAGATGAAGCAGGACGCCGCCATAATAAATATGTCGCGCGGCGAGCTTGTAAACAACGCGGACATTTTGCAGGCGATTGAGAGCGGCAAGCTGTCGCGCTATGTCACAGATTTTCCGGCAGAAGAGCTTTTGGGCAGGGAAAACGTAATATGCATTCCGCATTTGGGCGCATCCACCCCCGAGGCCGAGGACAACTGCGCATTTGCCGCCGCCGCGCAGCTAAAGGATTACCTTGAAAACGGAAACATAGTAAACAGCGTAAACTTTCACAGCTGCACGCTGCCCGCCTGGCAGGGCCTTCGCATAACAGTGGTACACCGCAACGTCAAGGGCATGATAAACCTGATAACCGCGGCTGTCAGCTCAAAAAATATAAACATCGAACACCTTGTAAACACCAGCCAGGGCGACTATGCCTACTGTATGCTTGACATAAATGCCGGCGACAGTCAGCAGATAACAAAGGATATAGCCGCAATACCCAACGTAATACGCGTGCGCGTGCTGGGCGGCTGAGCGACAGTACTAACCGGCAACCGGGTGAAACTGAGCGGCGAATAACTTAAGTTCAAGCGCGGAAATTCTGCCTTTTATTTAAAAGCTGCGTTATTCAGCAACAGAGCGCAAACAAAACATAAAAACATTTATTTAAGGGTGTCGAATACTTTAATCCGGCACCTTTTGTAAAGCACTCCGCCGCGCAAGTAGCACAAACTTTTGACAAGTTTGTATAAAAATTGTAAAAACCCTTTAATGTTTGGCTTAAATATGATATAATATGCAAAATAACGTCAGTGCGTATTGCGGGCGGTTTTTTTGCTTTTACCTACGTTTTGCCGCGGTACTCTTTTTCGTAAATTTTGTTGCCGCACTGTTGTTATTTCAAATTTATGTAAGGGGTTTGCGCATGGCTCCCGGCGGAGACGCTACGCTTAATAAACTGGTATTGCTGTTCGTGTTCGATAAGATGGAGGTTCCTATTTCCGAGGACACCATCGTGGATATGTGCTGCCTTACAAACAATTGGATTCCGCAGATGGAATGCAAGCCGCTGCTCATGCAGCTGCTGGATTCCTATTTTATCTATAACATAGGCTCCTCGCATAACGAAACGCTGTATACCATTACGCCCGAGGGTCGGGTGTGTCTTGCACACTTTTTTATACGCATCCCCTCTTCGCTGCGGGAGGCTATATCTGAGTTTGTCAAGGCAAACCGGATGAAGTACAGGCGCAAGCAGGAATACCTTGCGGATTATTTCAAAAACGCCGACGGCAGCTATACCGTGGTGCTGAAAATCGTCGAGCCGGCGCAGCCCGTGCTTGAGCTTAAGATGACCGTTCCGTCGCGGCACACCGCAAAGTGGATAAACCGGCAGTGGGAGGAGCGCGCGCCTCAGGTATACGCCACGCTGTACGAACTGTTGGTGGATTAAGTGGATTAAAAGGTTACATATCCGGGGTCATGGTATGTTTGACTGCCCTTGATTGCGGTTATATATTTAACCGGACACAAACCTTTTTCAGGTGCAGTATCAGGTGCAGTATAATGACGTGCCGGCGTTTGGGAGCGGCGGTGGAAAAATTTTTAAGGGTGAATGAGTGCGCCGCAAAAGTGCGGCGGCAGACTTATTGAACGCGGGCAGAATGCGGCCGCGCGAATTTTTTTAAGGAGATGAATTTATGGCTACATACAGAACCAACGGTTCTTGCTCACGCGAGATCATTTTTTATGTAACGGACAACAAGCTTACCGATGTAAAGTTTTTGGGGGGCTGCAGCGGCAACCTTCAGGCAATCGCAAAGCTTGTCACCGGCAGGGATATTGACGAGGTAATATCGCTGCTGAAGGGCATTCAGTGCAGGAACAAGACCTCCTGCCCCGACCAACTGGCATTGGCGCTCATAGAATACAAGGCAGCAAGCGCACAGCCGGGAAAGACCGCCCGCGGATAGCCGCTGCCACGGCAAGAGCAAAAATCAGTCTTTAAAAGCTTTTGTTTTATAAGTTGACTTTTAGCGTTATGCCCGGGCTGTTGCCTCGGGCACTTTGCTTTGTTTGACGATTTTTTAACATATCACTTTAATATTTGATTGAACCAAAAACCGCCCGGACAAATTGTCCGGGCGGTTTTTCCGCCGGTTACTGCGGCGAAGCAGTAAGTGCTCACATACAGTTTTTGTAAGCACGATATAATAGGTCAATGCATCCCCTCTTTTTCATACTACCCGGAAAGCCGTCCGGAATTTTATAGCCAATTAACTTGAAATTCGCTACAGATGCGGATGGATATTTGAGAGGAAAACGGGACAAACGCGCAGCCTTTAGTGGTTCTAAAGGCGAGTAGTTTGTATACGTTTTACACCAAATAGACGCCGTAGGTGTAGTGATAATGAAATTAATTGACTATATATTGCAGGCTTACATCATTTCGCGCAGGCGCGCCAGTGCGTTTTTCTCAAGCCGCGATACCTGCGCCTGGGATATTGCTATTGCGCCCGATACCTCAACCTGGGTGCGCCCTTCAAAATAGCGCATATACACTATCTCGCGCTCGCGGTCACACAGCGACTCTATCGCAGAGATTAACGCGGCGTTTTCCGTCCAGCGTTCGTCGGTGCTCTTGCTGTCGCTTATCTGGTCCATCAAAAGTATTGTGTCGCCGTTGTTGCTGTAGACCGGCTCATAGAGCGATACGGGCGTGCTTACCGCGTCCAGCGCGCACGCCACCTCCTTGAGCGGAATATCCAGTTCGCGCGCTACGGCTTCAAGCGGAACCTCCCGGTCGCTGCCTTTTTCCATCTCCTCACGCGTGCGCAGCGCCCTGTAGGCGGTGTCGCGTATGCTGCGCGCCACTCGCAATGAGTTTGTGTCGCGCAAATAACGCCGTATCTCGCCTATTATCATGGGCACGGCATAGGTGGAAAACCTCACGCCTAAGGTTATATCAAAGTTGTCAATTGACTTTATCAGTCCCAGGCAGCCTATCTGAAACAAATCGTCGCTTATTCCTTTGTGCGCCCAGTAACGCTGCAGCACGGACAGTACCAGCCTGAGGTTGCCTATTATCAGCTGTTCGCGTGCGCCCTCGTCTCCTGCCTTTATGCGCCGCAAAAGCGCGTCCGCTTCCGCAGCTTTAAGCTTGGGCAGGGTGGCTGTGTCCAGCCCGCAGATTACTACTTTGTTGGCCATCGTTTGCTCTCCTTTGCTCTCTTGCGTCCTTCTGTTGCCATATCTTAAGGAAAAACAAATATAAACACTTCGTCCGCGTTTTTTTTGCGGACTGCGGCTTTGCGGGGATGCATAAACCGTTTGATTATTATTAACAATGCGGCAATTATTTATTCCCTGCGCAAGGTTTTAACGCCGTCAGCGGTGTTTTTGCATAAAAAAATAGCGTTTGCACGCAAAATGTGTTAAAATATGTCTATGCATACCAAAGTACTTCCTCCCGACGCCCGCGCGCTGGCGCTGGCGTCCCGGCTGCTGCAAGGCGGCGGGCTTGTAGCATTCCCTACAGAAACCGTATACGGACTGGGCGCGCACGCGCTAAACGGCCGCGCGGTAGAATCGGTGTTCCGCGTAAAGGGCCGCCCCTCGGACAATCCGCTGATTGTACACCTTGCAAGCACGGACGACATCGCAAGCGTTGCAAGGGAAATCCTCCCAAATGCGCGCGCGCTTATGGACGCATTTATGCCGGGGCCGCTCACGCTTGTGCTTAAAAAACGCTCGGAAGTACCCGATATCGTGACAGCAGGGCTTGACACTGTGGCCGTGCGCGTCCCCTCGCACCCTGCCGCGGCCGCGCTTTTGCAGCGCTGCGGCCTGCCGCTTGCCGCGCCGTCCGCCAACTCCTCGCAACGCCCCAGCCCCACCTGCGCCGCGCACGTACTTGAAGATTTGGGCGGAAAGATTCCGCTGATAATAGACGGCGGCAGCTGCGAGGTGGGCATTGAATCTACGGTGGTGAGCGTAACCGCCCAAGCCGTAACCATACTTCGCCCGGGCATAGTGACCGCGCAGAGCATAGCCGACGTACTGGGAGGGAGCGCTGATTGCTATTTGGGCAGGCAATCGGGCGCAGACGGGCAATATTTGACTGACAACAATCCGCCTTCCTCACCGGGCATTAAATATAGGCACTATGCCCCCTCGTGCGAGTGCGTTGCTTTTTTTGAGGAGCAAGCCGAACTGCTTAGCGGTGAAATCTTGCGCAGGCGGCAAGCAGGCCAGGCAGTAGGCGTGGCGGCGTATGATAAGGTGCTAAGTGGGTTTGAATACGTCAAGACATTCAGCCTTGGAGAAAGCGACCGCGACGCGGCAAGCAGGCTCTTTGCCGTGCTGCGTCAAGCGGAAAAACAGTGCGATGTGCTTTTTTTGCAGGCGCCCGGCGGCAGCGGTATTGCGCAGTCTGTGCTCAACCGCGTGCAGAAAGCGTGCTCCGGAATTTTCTTTGAGGCGGAATAAGCCGAGCAGAATATAAAAGCTGTCAACTGCTTAAGTGCTTTACTTATAAAATAAAGCCGTGAAAAGGCGTAATAAGTCGTGATAAGTCGGTAAATCGTAATCGGTACTCGGTGAAAGAATTAAGGAAATTCGGAGAGAGGTTATGAAAAAGATATTGTTTGTATGCTCGGGCAATACCTGCCGCTCCCCTATGGCCGAAGCTATTTTGCGGGATTTGGCGGAAAAGAAAGGGCTGAAGCTCAAGGTTGGCTCTGCGGGCGTATACGCGGAAAAATCCGGTGAAATCGCCAAAAATTCTGTTTCTGCGCTCAAGCAACTGGGATACCGCGTGCCGCGCAAAAAGCCGCGGCAGCTCACCGAAAAAATGCTTGAGGACTATAATCTTGTACTCACAATGACTCCCACACACAAGCGCGTAATAGGCGGCGGAAAAAACGTACTTACCGTTGCGGAGTTCACCGGCGGACTGGACGTGCCCGACCCGTACGGCCTGCCGCCCGAGGCTTATCTTGAGGTGGCGCGCCAGCTTGAAGAGCACTGCAAAATAATTGTGGATACACTGTCGTAGCAAACAAGCCGCTGCGTCATATATGCCGCAACAGTAAGCGGCACATACATAGTCAATCAATACATTATCAGCACAATTCATCTGTGCCAAATCGGAAATAAAAAACTCTCTTTCCCAAATTAACGGAAAGAGAGTTTTTGATTTATAATAAGTTTTAAGTTGCGTTCAGAATTACCGGTTATCCAGTATTCGGTTGCTGCCGCATGACAATTATATAATTTTTGCAGCTTATAAACTATATACGGCCTAATAGAATCAACCGCGCGTATGCATTTGGCTGCATAACTTTATAATTACGGCATCTCCTTTATTTTTTTTACAAAGTTGTCAAGCATTACTCCGGTCGCCAGTATAAAGCCGGCGAGCGTGAGAAAAAACCACAGCCCCCACCATGCCGTAGGGATTACGTGCACGTTGTTTATGCGCTCAATCATAAACGCAAACAGCCCCACTATCACCGCAATGCACAGCGCAAACGCAAGACAATAGATATATTTTGCGCAAAATTTCAGCCGAGGTATAAACGAGAGCGCAATTGCCGCCACAGGGGGAAGCAAAAACAAAAACAGCACGGGAAACGACTGCGGCACTGACGGCATTGTCAGGCGGAGCACGTTGAATGCGTTGCCGGTGCCCGTTGCCGCGTGATATAGCGATACCTTTGCGATGGGACTGGAGCCAGTGAGCGTCATATGTACGTTGTATACGGGAACAAAAAACATTACCATCACAAACGCCGCGAGTATTCGCAGCGTCCATATTGCTGCGGCATGATTTTCTATGCGCTCATAAAGCTGCGTGTTTAACTGTCTCTTTGACATTTTTACCTCCGGCGCCTGCTCGCGGCGCCGCGCGCGTGTTTTTATTTTGGCAAGACAAGCTTACTCTCTATCCCGTGTATAAAATTCATGTCTACTTTAAAGCAGCAGATTTAATTCCCATTAAAAACCCGACAGTGCGGACAATCACTCGGACACTTCCGCCTCGCCGCCCTTTATCCTTATGCGGTAGCTCTTGTCGTATGTTTCGCCCGGAGCAAGCCGCACGATAAACTGCTTTTTGGTGATGTCGCCGTCAAAGCTTTCCGCGTCGTCGCAGCCCTCGCAAGGCTCTATGCACACAAACCTGTCGCCCTTGCTCCACAGCACAAGCACGGGAAAATCTTTTATATAGACGCGTATGTCTGTGTCGTCCTCTATGTTTTTCAGGCTGACATACTCTGACTTAATGTCCTTAAAAACCAACGCGTCGTTTTCAAACAGGCTGCCGCTCAGCTTGAGCACCTTTGCCCCGTCCAAAAACTCGCCGGGCTTGTCCGACAGCAGACCGCGCTTAAAATAGCGCCCCGCTGTTTCCGGCTGTTCAAACTCAATGTACCAGTCGCCGAAACTGCCCTCGGCACTGTTGCAGTTAAACGCAGGGTGACCGCCTATGGAAAAATAAATGGGACTTCCGGACGGGTTTTCCACCTCAAAATTTACGTCCAGGCAGCTGCCGATAAGCGTGTATGTCACGTAAAGCTCAAACTCATAGGGATAGACCTCTTGGGTCTGCTCACTGCTCAGCAGGCGGTAGGTAACGCTGGTCTTGTCCTGCTTTATAAGATCAAACTCACTGTCGCGCGCAAAGCCGTGCGCGGGCATGGTATAATCTTTGCCGTCAACAGTAAGCTTGCCGCCTTTCAGGTTTCCTACCACGGGAAACAGCAGCGGACTCTTGCGCGACCACAGCTCGCCGCCCTGCCACAGCATCTCGCGCCCGTCGCTCTTTCGGATAACCGTGGAAAGCTCGGCACCCTTGGCGACGCTGCCCACCTTAAGCCTGTCGTTCTCAATAAAGTACTCCATCAAATCCTCCTGCCGCGCCGCCGGCGCTTACCCTCAAAGCGCGGATGTTTGAGCCCGGCTCTGCGGCTTTTTTACACAATTTATTATATCCTTTCGGCGGCGTTTAGTCAAACAAATGCGCCACCCAAAGCGCGCGCTTTGAAAGTCTTAAACACAAGGCCGCTTAGACCAAGTAACAAGCATACGCCGCATTTATGCTGCCTGCGGTATATGCGCCAAAATAAAGGGTATTAAACCCCAGGGCAAGCCCAAGGCCCGCGCCTTTGGCGCCTTCCGCCCTAAGGGCCGGGTTTTATACCCTTTGACGGCGTCGCAAAAATATCCTTGCAAGCAAATATTTTTGCTCCTGGTATATAAAGCTATGGACAAGCCTTCCCCGCTTTAATAGTTTATTGTTAAAAGCGCGCAAATATGCTATAATAACCGTATGAGAACCAAGGTTGCGGTGGGCATGAGCGGCGGGGTGGACAGTTCCGTTGCCGCCTACCTTTTAAAACAGCAGGGCTATGACGTAATCGGCCTATTCATGAAAAACTGGGAGGAGAGCGACGAGAACGGCGTTTGCGCTTCGGAAAGCGATTTTTCCGATGTGCGCGCAGTTTGCGATGCTTTGGATATCCCCTATTATACGGTGAATTTTTCCAAGCAGTATTGGGAGGATGTGTTCTCTGACTTTTTGCGGCAATATGCCGCCGGACGCACGCCCAACCCCGACGTGCTGTGCAACCGTGAAATTAAGTTTAAGCCCTTTTTGGAGTTTGCAAAGCAGTTGGGTGCGGACTATATAGCCACCGGCCACTACTGCGGCGTCTCGCACGGCGAGGACGGACACAGGCTGCTGCGCGCGCGCGACCGCAACAAAGACCAATCTTATTTTTTGAATCAGCTCGGCCAAAGCCAGCTTGAACGCGTGATTTTTCCGCTCAGCAATATGCTCAAGCCCGAGGTGCGAAAGGTTGCCGCAGGTCTTGGGCTTTTGACCGCGGAGAAAAAGGACAGCACCGGACTTTGCTTTATCGGCGAACGCAACTTCCGTAATTTTTTAAAGAACTATCTGCCCGCCGTGCCCGGGGATATACTCACTCATGACGGCAAAAAAGTGGGCAGGCACGAGGGCGTGATGTATTACACGCTCGGGCAGCGAAAGGGCCTTAACATCGGCGGAGTTGCGGGTGGCGGCGAGGGGCGCTGGTTTGTGGTGGATAAGGACGTTCAAAACAACGTGCTCTATGTGCGCCAAAACGAGGGCAACGAGCTTATGTCCACCGCCCTTACCTGCGATACATTCAATTGGATACCGTGTCCGCTGGTCGCGGACAAAGCGTTTAAATGCACGGCAAAGGTGCGCTACCGTCAGCCCGATCAGGACGTAACCGTGCACTTGCTGCCCGGCGAAGGCGTTACGCTTGAGTTTGACCAGCCGCAGCGCGCGGTTGCGCCCGGACAGTTTGCCGTGCTATATGACGGCGAAGTCTGCCTTGGCGGCGGAGAGATACAGAGCACAAGGCCGCTTTGATGCAAACTTTAAGGGCAGCTTAAAACTTCGATAGACCGCACTTCAATTTAAGACCGCTTAAATGCTGCAATAAATTAAATTTTGCAATGTGGAAATAAATAACGCAAGGTTTCAGGAGCTGCGCCATATGGCAATAACGCTTAACCGTCCTCTATATAAGACCGATACGCAGCGCGCTTGGGAGCTGGATTACTTTCGCGGCGCGCTGGTTATCGTCATGATATTCGGGCACTTTTTGTATACGCTGAGCGCGTTTGCGCAGGCGTGGCGGGCGGACGTCCATTTTGCCATTATACGGTCGGAAATCAGCCGTTTTTGGGCAAGCGGAGAAATCAAGGTCGTGCGCGCAATCGTTGTGTGCGGCTTCTTTTTTATCGCCGGAAT
>CAZPMG010000037.1:10340-15911 GCA_964587785.1 uncultured Clostridia bacterium | reverse complement strand
CTGGAAGTAAAAATTGCTCCGCCAGACGGGAAGGAACGCAGTGTGACAGATGGAGTTTATGCCGGGGATGAGGTCGTTGCAGGCATACGAAAGGCGGCTGAAGTTATTGAAGATGCCAAACCGGATAGAATTATCACAATCGGTGGCAATTGCATTGTTTCACAAGCTCCTTTTGATTATCTGCATGGAATTTATGACAACGTTGGAGTTATCTGGATTGATGCTCATCCCGACGTATCAACTGTAAAAGACGGATACCCCAATGCCCATGCTATGGTACTTGGCTCGCTCATGGGAAATGAGGATAATCCACTTACTGATCTGATGAAAAACAAAAAATTCAGAGCAGATGAGATTTTGTATGTTGGATTGCAGAAACTGCACAGTTATCAGGAAAAGTTTCTAAACGATATGGGTATGGATTACAAAGTGCAGTCAGATGCGTTTATATCCGACAATGAAATCAGGAATTTTTTGCGTCGCTTTGACCACGTATTAATTCATCTTGACATTGATGTATTGGATGCAAGCCTATTTCACTCTACCTATTTCGCAAACAAAGAGTTGGTTGGAGACGGCAGTGGCAGCGGAAAGATGACGATGGAGAAGCTTTCCGGCATATTGAAGTGTATCACCGGGAACGTCGACGTTGTCGGATTCACAATAGCAGAATATCTTCCCTTTGATGAGCACAAACTGCACAAAATGTTTGCGGACATCAAAATATTTAACGATTGATAAATTCCAATTTGTCGAATATATGATTTATTAAACACACAGACAAACAAGATTCTGCCACAGGCCGTTTGGAGAAAATAAAAAATGAAAATCGGAATTATAAGGTGTGCGCAAACGGAAGACTATTGTCCCGGTACCACTGACTTCAAAATGATCCGCGAAAAGAAAGGAGCCTTTGAGGGCATTGAGGAAGATATCGAAATAGTAGGTTTCATCAATTGCGGAGGGTGTCCTGGCAAAAAAGCTGTATTAAGAGCACGCGAACTTGTGAAAAGAGGAGCCGACACAATTGCATTTGCATCCTGCATACAACGCGGCAATCCCATCGGTTATCCATGTCCCTTTGCCAAAAAGATGAAAGAGCTTATACAAAAGGATTTGCCGGAACATATAAAGTACATAGATTATACTCACTAAATAGTTAAGATTTATCTAATATCATGAAATGGCACCCTACGTTCAAATTTGACGTAGGGTGCCTTGTTTTTTCTGATTTATTCATCATGTGTACTATGGGAGAGCATTTTGAGCAGCTTTTAACAGAATAGACGCCGAAATACTTAAACATTCAGAAGCGGATTAGTATAAAGCAGAGCACAGCCCAAATACCTGCACGCAAATTACTGCATTTAATGGCAAAATCTACCTATTGACAAGTGTATTTTGATATGATATAATAAAAGTACAACAAAATGCGACACGGGTCGCATTTTTGGGCGTGACAACATTACTCAGCAGTAAACAGTTAGAAACATTTATTATAGGCCCGGCAATCAATAACTTAAATAACAATTTACGAAAATCAATATTCTCCGTGCTGTGAGGGAATCATAATAGTGATTAATCAATAATAATGTCAATTAGCTTCACTATATCAAGCGGAAGGCTAATGCACGAGCCAAAGGTGCAAACCAAGCGGTTGTTTTTATTTACGTTCAAATGCGACACGGGTCGCATGAAATAAAAAGCGGTGAAAGCCGCGGGAGGAAAATATGAGGAAACTATTAGTGCTTGCATTATCGGTATTGCTTGCCGCAAGTTCGATGCTTGCAATCGGTGTTGCATCTGCGGAAGAGGTTGTGGCTACAAAAGTCTCAGACAATCTTGTGCTTGAACTTGCCCCCGCTCCCGGCATGTTGCTCGACAGCTATCAGGTAGACGGCGCAGCGAATCGCCCGTATCCCGATAATTTTGGCATGAAAGTGGGCAAAGTGGGAGACGTAGTTACATTTGTTGACAACAGCGGCGTTGCCACGGCGTTGAACGCGCACGTTGCGTCGTATATGCCTCTTTCTGTGCAGCCTACATCCGATTTTGTCAGCTATACCGCTTCGGCTTCGGCAACGGGCGTCCACACGAGTGCTTGGGGAGGTTTCGGTATATTGTTCGGAACGGCGGACGGAGACCCGCTTGCCCTGTTCATGGGAGAGCACGAGGGTGCAACGGCAATAAGCATAGCCGCAAAGAGTAATGAATACTTTCATTTTTTTGCAGTACCCGAAGAAGCGGAAGTGCCGGCTTTTGCATTGGACGTGACATATGACTTTTCCGTAACCGTGTCGTCGGACGGCACGACAGAAATCAGCGTAAACGGTGCGCTTGTTGAAACCGTAGACCTTTCGGAATTCGAGATAGTGCCTGCGGTGGGTACAAACATGAAAAACTACCGTGCGGAGTACACAGATTTTTCGCTTGTCGTTGAAACCGAAGCGCTAAACGCAGCGGACTTTGATTCCGCAGAAAACCTGTTTGCGGAAGGCATAGGCCTTTATGATTCATACTCGGTTGATTCCGCCACGTATCAGCCTTATCCGGCTGACTTTGGAATAAAAGTTGCCAAGGTAAACGGCAGCTACACGCTCACCGACAACAATATGGCTCCGCGCATTGTTGACGCGCACGTTGTGTCATATTTCGGCACGTCCAAGGATGTTTCTGCCGTAAGCGCATACCGTGTCAGCGCCAAGATTAAGCCCGTTGTAAAGAGCAACTGGGGCGGACTGGGCCTGCTGGTGGGCAAAATGGAAAACGATGCGCCCATTGTCGTATGGGCGGGGCTGGACAGCCAAGCGGTCTATTTGGCGTACGATTTCAATGAGTTTAAGTTTGCCGCTCAGGCCGATGAGGGAACTTTTGAGCTTAACAAAGAATTTACCATGGCGGTCGTGGTAGATGAGGGACTGCTGAGCATCTACATTGACGGCGAACTGCTTGCCGCAACGGACATAAGCGGCTTGGATTTTGTTCCCGCAATAGGCACAGACATGAAAAACTACCGCGGGCAGTACAGGCATTTTGAGTTTAAAACTCTGGACACCGGGCTTTCCGCTGCAAAATATACCGTTACCTTTATTTCCGGACAGGTGGAGATAGGTTCAAAGGAATATACCTTTGGCGAGGGCGCTCAGCTTGGCCCCATTGAAAGAACGGGCTATAACTTTGGCGGCTGGAAGCTGCTTCCCGACCTCTCGTCCCAGTCAATCACTTCGGTGGGTGCGAACGTTGCCGGCGATATAACCGTTTACTGCGAATACAAGCTCAAGAACTATACAATAACATATTTTGACGGCGAAACCGAGATAGAGTCGGGCGAGCTTGACAAAACCTACAACATGAACTCATATATCCCGTTGGGACAGCCTGCCGAAAAAGAGGGCTACACGTTTGACGGCTGGTTTGACAATTCCGAATTGACGGGCAGCGCAATTGCCGCCATACAGATAGGCAATACCGGCGACAAGGTGTTTTACGCCAAATATTCTCCCGAAGGAACGGGCGGCGATAACGGCGACGACAAGCCGCCGCGCTCATGCGGCAACGCAAACACAGCGTCGCTTGCCTACTCGTTTACGCTGCTGCTCTGCGGCGCGGCTGTGGGCCTACTCCGTAAACTTAAAGCATAGCCGATTGACTTGATTTATACTGCATCTTGGGTGTATATTTGGTATATAACAGCACAAAATGCCCGCTTTTAGTTCCGCTAAAACACTGCGCTTTTGTGCCGCTTTACCCGGGTGTTTCCACTCAAAGCTGCTGCACTTAATTTCAAGTTAATTAACCTTAGATTATCCATGGGCGGGGGCGTGCGGAAAAACCGGCGGACACAAGAGGCCTTAGCACGCCGCCCCCTCATGCCCTTAAAAAAGGAGTTTAAATGAAACGGTTTTTAATAGCTGTATTATGCGTAATATTGCCTGTGGCGGCATTGCTTTCGGGCTGCGGAGACAGGCCGGACAACTCGGTAGAGCTGGACACAATAAACGCTCAGATAGAGACATGGAGCACCCCCGAGGCCTGGGGCAGGAACGACAATTTCAAGGTAGAGGTCTCGGGCGACGGACAGACTTGGCAGGAGCTTGAGGTCTATAATGTAAAGAACGGGCACCAGCTGGGCGACAAGCTTATGTCAAAGGCGGGCGCCACCTATTTCGGCACTCCCTATGAGGCCGCGCTTGTGACCTTTGACTTTACCGGCACCGCGGGCATAAGGGTGACGTACAACAACGGCACGCTTGCAAAAGGCGGCTACGTCATCAGCCCCGATTCATATGCGGTCAAGAGCATACAGGACGGCAACGAGGTGACATTTACGCTGACGCAAGACGCGGAAAGCCCGCGCAAAGCGGTGTTCCGCCCCGCCGGAGAGTGGGAGGAAAACACGCTGCATATCATGACCAACGTGCCCGAAGGCAGCAATGCGGTGAGCCAGAGCGCTTCCAACGTATATATCGTTGACGAGGGCGAAGACATACCCTTAAAGCTGCCCGCAGGCAAAGATACCTATTACTTTAAAAGAGGAATGCACACACTGTCTGAGGGCTATTGGGCGGATATAGACCTCGGCAAGCAAGTATCGCTCAAAGGCTTTGAAATAGTTGTGCCTGTCAATTTATCGGGCGGCTTATGCTTTGAAATCCAGGCGCAGGATACGTCGGGCGCTTACCAGACCGTATACGAATCGACGGGCGCCGCCGCCGAGAGCAATAAGGCAACCGTAAGCGGGCAGTTAAACGTCACGGCAAGCCGAATCAGGCTGCTGCTGCACGGAAACTTTACCTATACCCCGATCGGAGACCATAGGTTTATAATGAAATCGTACATCCGCGAGTTCAGGTTGTTTGACGCCGGCGGCAGCAACGTGGCGCAAAACAAGGCGGTGGACGGCGCGGGGGCAAACTACGCAATTGTAACCGACGGCAGCGAATACACCGGCGACTACGGCCACGATTACGCGGCGGAGACCTTCAGCGTGTTTTCCGGATATACCTATTATCTGGAAAAGGGCTCTGTGGTATACGGCTCGCTGATAGGCAAAGACGCCGACGGCGTGACGGTAAAGGGCAGAGGCATACTCGACAGCAGCACGGTCACCGCCACGCACGAGCTGTCCGAGGCGCGCAACAGCTCCATAAGGTTTGAATATTGCGACGACGCAGAAATCAGCGGCATAACCATAATGAACGCTCCCATGTGGATGGTGATAGTAAACTTCGGCGAAAACCTGCTTGTGGACGGAATCAACCTGTTCGGCTATTGCACAAACGCCGACGGCATACACTTCAGCGGCTCTAAAAACGCCGTGGCAACCGGCTGCTTTATACGCACCACCGACGACCTGTTTGTGGCATACCACTACGGCGACGCGGACAATTTGACCTTCAAAAACAGCGTGCTGTGGAGCGACGGAGCAAGGATACTTCTGCTCGGATTGGCGACATACGGCAATATTTCCAATGTCACCATGGAAAATTGCGACGTGATAAACTATCACAACGTATGGGACCTTGACCTTGCAGGCGGCATGGTGCATATTGTGGCGACCGGCGGAAAGAC
>CAZPMG010000037.1:0-10240 GCA_964587785.1 uncultured Clostridia bacterium | reverse complement strand
AAGGTTACGGCGGCAAACCTGTCCGATTACTTTGAGCTTTTCAGCGCCGACGCGCCTGCGATGTCATAGTAAAAACGTTTTGACGGCGGGCGTGGCATGGCTTGCGCCCGCCAAAACTTTAAATGGAGAATGATAGGATGAAAAAAACAGCGCTTATTTTGCTCAGTGCAATGCTTTTAATAGTCGGAGCTTTTGCGTCCGGCTGCGGCAACCCATCCGGCAACGGTAACTTTGACTTTGAAGACCTTGACCCTGACACAAAGGTTACGATATCCTTTATGCACATGTGGCCGGAGCATGAAGCCACCATAAACACGCTCATAAGCTCCTTTACAAAGAAGCACCCCAATATCACCGTAAACGTTTCCAACGTGCCTTACAACCACATGGAAGACGTGCTTCAGGCGGCGTATATCAACAACGCACTGCCCAATGTATATGTGTTTTTCACGCACTACATGACGCCGCTGGTCTCCTCGTCCGACGGGGTTATGGCGGGCGCTCTCAACAAACTCTATGATGAGATTGCAGGCGACTTTATACAGCCCGACTCATGGGAGATGGGCAAGATAAACGGCAACTATTACTCCGTTCCGTTCAGGGCGACCGCGGAGATGGTCTTTTACAACAAGACTGTTTTCGCGCAAAAGGGCTGGACAAAGCCGGAAACCTTTGAGCAGTTCAACGCACTGCTCAGCGCAATAAAGACAGACGGCGCATACACTCCGCTTGCCGCGGCAGGCAAGGAAGACCAGATAATCTATCTTATAAACGCCATGAGCCTGTTTACCGCTGTGTTAGACGGCTCGGTGGACGAAGCCGGCTATAAGCTGGGCAGGCTTGAGCCCAACGTAAGTGACGATACCGGCGTAAAGATATATGAAAAGGTCAAGGGCTGGGTGGACGCCGACTATTTCGGCAAGGGCGCGATAGCTCTTTCAAAGACAGGCGCAATCAGGGAGTTTACCTCGGGCAATGCTGCAATGGTGTTTGCCAACGTCAACAACGTGGGCGAGATAACCTCCATCACCGATGACGAAATAGGCGCGTTTGCCATACCTGCGCCCCAGGCGATAGCCGATGAAGTCAAATATGTTTACGGCGGCTATGACGGGCTGTCATTTAATCCCGGCGCGTCGGAGAACCAAAAGAAGGCATCTATAATGCTGATAAGGCATCTTGTAGGCAAGGAGTCGCAGCAAATTTTGGCAGACCGCGCGCAATCCATTGTCGTACACAAGGAAACGGTATACAACAACCCCACATACGCAGCCTTTGCCGAGGAGGCAAAATACGTGGGCGCATACTCCACGGGCACGGACTATATCACAGGCACTCACTCTGCCGGCAACGCATCCATAGTCACCACATATCTGTCGGGAACGGCGGGCGTGTCGGCCGCGCGTATAATTGAGCTGATCAACGAAAACGTGCTTGCCGATATGCAGGATCCGCTGATAAACAACCCTGTCGTAGGGTGGTATCCCCGGGCTAATCCCGCAAAGGAATATGACAAGAGCTGGCTGAATTAAGGCTTGCGGAGGCACAATGTTCAACATCAAATCCGTGCAGAAAAGTGCAGACAGGCTGGGCTGGCTGCTTATGATTCCCACGCTTGCCGGTATACTGCTGTTTATCGTCTATCCCGTGGTCTTTTCGTTCATACTCAGCTTCACCAACTGGAAGTTTGTGTTTGTCAACGTCAGCTTTACGGGGCTTGACAACTATAAATGGCTGTTCAGCTCTCTGGGCAGGCAGTTTTGGCAGTCCACATGGATAAGCATAAAGTTTACCTTTATATCCACAGCCATCCAGACCTTTTTGGGCTTTCTGCTCGCATATGTGCTGTACAACATGAGGCGCACGGCACAAAATGTATACAAGATACTGCTCTATATCCCCGTGCTGCTGCCCGCGCCTGTCGTCAGCGTGATGTGGACGTTCATATTTGAACCCAACATCGGGCTTATGGATATCATGCTGTCCAAGGTGGGCGTGACCGATTTTCCGCTGTGGGTGGTTGACAGCAACATCGCGCTGTATACGGTGATAGCCGTCAATACATGGCGGTATATAGGCGTCACCATGGTCATTTATTTTATTGCCATGAACGCCATTCCAAAGGACCTGATTGAAAGCGCGACAATCGACGGCGCAGGCAAATGGCGTGTACTTTGGCGCATACTCTTGCCGCTGACATGGAGCTCCACGGCGACCAACCTGCTGCTTTCGGTCATGGGCGGGCTCAAGTCCTTTGACCTGTTCTATCTGTTTACCAACGGCACGGGCGACAACGGGCTCTATGTGGTGGGGCTGTATATCTGGCGCACGGCGTACAGGTTCAAGACCTTCTGCCGCGCGGTTACTATGTCCATTGTCCTCTCGGTCATAATCGCCTTTATAACCTTGACAATGAATGCGCTGCTTGAGCGGCAGGAGGGACGGATAAATGACTGACGGCAAAGCGGCGCGCATCGGCAGGCTTATTCTGCCAAAAAACAAAAACGACCGGCTCAAACTGCTTTCAGACGCCGCTCTGTTTATAATCATGGCGGCGGTTACCGTGCTGATATTGTATCCCCTGCTGTTTGTGGTCACGACATCCTTCAAAACCTATACGGAGTTTTTAAGCAACCCCTTCGGATTATCCTTTGCCCACCCCGAAAACTATACGGCCGCTTGGGTGGACGGGCGCTTTTCCAAATATTTTTTAAACTCTGTAATTGTCACGGGCGCAACGCTTATCTCAAAAGTGTTTATGAGCGGAGTCGTAGCCTTTTGCATAGGCGTGCTGAGATTTAAGGGCTATAAAATTATAATGGCGGTAATAATCTCCACCATGTTTTTTACCGGCGAGATAACGGGCATACCCACCTTTATCATGCTAAAGCAGGTAAACAGCCTTGACACCATCTGGGCGCTGATAATCCCGGGGGTGCTTTCCCCCGCGGGCTTGGGCGCGCTGCTCGGCACGGCATATGTCAAAAAAATCCCGCGCGAACTGCACGAGGCGGCGCTGCTGGACGGCGCGTCGCTGCTGGATATGTTTCTGAAAATAGATTTCATACTCATGATGCCCATGCTCATGCTTGTCGCCATACAGACGTTCACGGCTTCCTGGAGCGACTTCTTTTGGCCGCTTATCACCATCACAACCAACGACAACGCAAAGACGCTGCCGCTGGGGCTTATCAATTTCCAATCCCAAAACAACTCCAACTACGGAGTGCTGACTGCGGGGCTGGTCATACTCACCGTACCTATTGTGGCGGTCTATTCCCTGCTTTCCAAATATTTTCTTGAGGGAGTGGCCGCAGGCGCGGTAAAGGGCTGAGTTTACAGCAATCAATATTTATTAACTGGAGACCGATATGTTTATCACTGAACAAAAACTCAAAGACAAGGTGCTCGGCTGCTGGTACGGCAAAAATATCGGAGGCACGCTGGGCGCGCCCTTTGAATGGCGCAGGCAAATCAACAATGTGACGGATTATACCCAGGATTTAAAGGGAAACCCCGCCCCCAACGACGACCTCGACATACAGCTGCTCTGGCTGATTGCGCTTGAAGAGCAAAAGCTCAGGCTCAGCACCCGTGAGCTCGGCTATTATTTCAGCATATTTGTCACGCCGCACTGGGCGGAATACGGCAATGCCAAGGCAAACATGAAGCTGGGCATACATTCCCCCCAGTGCGGCTTGGAGAATAACATTTACAAGGAGAGCTGCGGGAGCTATATACGCAGCGAAATATGGGCGTGCATAGCCGCGGGCACACCCGACCTTGCCGTCAAATATATGCTTGCTGACTCCGCGATAGACCACGGCGGAAACAGCGAGGGAACGTATGCCGCTGTAGCGGTTGCGGCAATGGAGGCGGCGGCGTTTGTAGAGAGCGACGCGGAGAAGCTCATAGATATAGGCATGAGCTATATCCCCGAGGAGAGCGGAATTTACAAGGTTACGCAGCTTGTCAGGGACTGCCGCAAAGCCGGCAAGACCTATCTTGAGGCACGCGACGAGGTGCTCAAAGAATACCGCGGCGCGCCGTTCCAGTACTTCGACGGCGCAAAGACAGTTGCGCTTTGCAGCGACAGAGACAGAGAGCTTGGCTTTTGCGACGGGGCAAAGGGCTATGACGCCGTGGACAACTTCGGCATAATCATCATAGGCCTGCTCTACGGAGAGGGCGACTTTACAAACACGCTGTGCTACGCGGTAAACTGCGGCGAGGATACCGACTGTACCGCGGCAACGCTGGGCTCGCTGCTGGGAATAATGCACGGCTACAGCTCCATACCCAAGCGCTGGATAGAGCCCATCGGCAACGCTATCAAGACTATCTGCCTCAACCACGGCGAGATAGAGAGGATGGTTCCCGAAACGGTGGACGAGCTTACCGAGCGCACGATGAAACTGATAAAAAAGAGCATAGCGCTGTGGGGCTTGAATATAGAGATAGGTGAATCAAGCAGCGGCGCGGCAGGCACGGGTGCGGGGCTGTCCGTTCCCGTGGGGAAAGAGCGCGCGGAAAGGCTTTTCAAAAATGCCGACAAGGCAGTGTTCGACTTTATGTTTTTTGAGATAGCCGTAAGCTATCCCCGCGGCCAGTATCTCTCGGGCGGTGAGGGCAAGGCGGTTATTTCTGTGAGAAACAAGCACCGCGTGTCAGAGCATCTTGAGTTCCGCTGGTACCTGCCGGACGGCTTTAAGGCAGACCGTGAGGGCGGACTGCTCTATCTTGCCCGCGACGTATACGGAAACCCCGAGGTTGAAATGGAGTTTACGCTCAGCACGGACGAAGCGCATGAAAGCGTCAACAGGTTTGTGTTTGAGGCGTCGGTGGTGGGGCGCGCGCTGACGATGACAGTGCCGGTATTGTTTTTAAAGGGTTAAAGACAAAAGCGCTTTAAGCCGCGCGCCTTGGCTTTTTTTTGGTACAAGACTATAATTTGATAGTGTTTGTTGATAAAAAGGCGTATTTATGATAAAATTTTTATATGCCTTATATATTGATGCGCCGTTTGGGCGGTGTTTTGCAGACGGCATATTCAGCTAAGGGAATTGAGGAACAAACGATATGAAGGTAACGCGTGAAATGGTGGCGGAGCGCGCAGGAGTATGCAAACAGACTGTATCCTGTTATCTCAACAACACCAGAAAAATCTCCCCAAAATTGTCCGCACGCATAGAGCAGGCAATAGCCGAGCTCAACTATGTGCCGGATATGATTGCGCGCGGCCTTTCGCAAAAGCGCACCATGGCACTCGGCGTGGTGTGCAGCGATTTGACCAACCCTAATTATTCCGAGGTAATCGAGGGCATAGAGCACGCCGCCCATCAAAAGGACTATTCAATATTTGTGTTCGGCGCAAAAGAAAAGAACCATGATTCCATGATAAACCAACTTATAGCCCGCAGGGTTGACGGCGTGGTGGTGCTTGATTTCAAGGCGCACATCGGAGACAAGGGCTTTAAGCGGCTTTCGGACAACGGCATAAAGGTGGTGCTCACGCACAGCGCGGGCGAAATCAGCAAGGAGTATATGCAGCTTGAGCCGGACTTCGGCATGGGAATACGCGAAACGCTGCTTACGCTGAAGCAGCTGGGGCACTCTGATATAGTAATGCTTTCCTGCTTTGATACAGAGCGCCACGACGACAAGCGCCTGCAGCTTTTTGCGGAATATTACCAGGAGATATTTGGCAAAAAGGCGGTGTTTCTCGTCGCGGACGAGCCCGTTGCAACTCTGCAGACGGGAAGTAGCCTCGCCAAAAAGCTGCTGGACGGCGGCAGGCCGGTCACCGCAGTTCTCACCACAAACGACCTCATGGCAATAGGTGCAATGAAGGAGCTGAGCGACCGCGGACTGACAGACCAAATCTCCGTTGTGGGGTTCGACAACGTGCTTTACGCCGAGTACCTCAACCCCTCGCTGTCGTCTATAGGCTACAATAAATCGGAGTACGGTGAAAAGTTATTCAAGCTGTTCGAGGACTCTTTCGAGGGCAAGGAGAGCCGGGTGGAATTTGTGCAAACAATGCTGTTCCGCCGCTCAAGCATACGCGCCGCAGCCAAGGCGTAACCGCGGCTGAATATTTTTAAATTCTAAACACTTAGGCAGTCGGCGTCTGTTTTGCCAAATTCCTCTCAAAAAGCTTTGCGCTTTTTGTCATTTTTTACATAAATATCCGCTCGAACCTTGTTAAACTTTTAAAAGCCGCTTCGTATTAAACGCGCAAACGCTAAAAAATAATTGCTTAAATTTTTTAACTGTGATATACTAATACCCGGTTCTAATTACACACCCGTATGTCCCGCCGGAACGCCTGTGGCAGCAATGCTCTATCTTCCGGCCTTGCAAGGGACGCGGGGAGGCATAACAGGAGGTGTTTTTTTATGTCCGTAATTACCATGAAGCAGCTGCTTGAGGCAGGCGTTCACTTCGGTCACCAGACGCGCAAGTGGAACCCCAAGATGAAGCGTTACATTTACGCCGCACGCAACGATATCTATATTATCGACCTGCAGATAACCGTAGGGCTGATTGAAGAGGCCTACAAGTTTGTGGCACAGGTAGCGCGCGAGGGCAAGCCCGTTCTTTTTGTGGGCACCAAAAAGCAGGCGCAGGAGGCAATCCAGCAGGAAGCCGAGCGCTGCGGCCAGTATTTTGTAAACAGCCGTTGGCTGGGCGGCACGCTCACCAACCACAAGACCATACGCACGCGTATCGACAGGCTGAGCAAGCTCAACCAGATGGAAAAGATGGGCGAGTTCGAGCTTTTGACCAAAAAGGAAGTTGCCAAGCTGCGCGCCGAGCGCGACAGGCTGGAGGCAAACCTCGGCGGAATAAAGGATATGCGCACAATGCCCGGCTGTATGTTTGTCGTTGACCCCAAGAAAGAGGCAATCGCCATAAGGGAAGCGCGCAACCTCAACATTCCCATCGTTGCAATAGTTGACACAAACTGCGATCCCGACGAGGCCGACTATGTAATCCCCGGCAACGACGACGCCATCCGCGCCATCAAGCTGATCTCCTCGGTGATAGCCGACGCGGTCATCGAGGGCAATCAGGGCGAGCAGTCCACCCCCGAGGAAAAGCTGGAAGAGACAATAAGGACGGTCAGGATTCAAAGGCAGCAAAAGACGCGTCAGGCAACCGCTGTTGCCGTTGAGACGCCCGCGCCCGAGGTTAAGCCTGAGGAGACCCCCGAGGCTAAACCCGAAGTTAAGCCCGAAGAAGCCCCCGAGGTTAAACCCGAGGTTGAGGCTGAGGCGGTTGCTGCAGACGAGGCGGCTGAATAAATTAAATGCGCGGCATATGTACCGCGGCATATTAAGCAGGAGGTAAAGGCATATGGCAATTAAAGGTTCCGACATAATGGCACTCAGGGAGCGCACCGGCGTAGGTATAAACGACTGCAAAAAGGCACTTGAAGAGGCTGGCGGCGACATAGAGAAGGCAATAGAGATTCTGCGTGAAAAGGGCATGGCAAGCGCTGCAAAGCGTGCCGGCCGCATAGCCGCAGAGGGCATTGTAGACAGCTATATTCACCTTGGCGGCAAGGTTGGCGTGCTGCTGGAAGTCAACTGCGAGACCGACTTTGTCGCGCGCAGCGAGGGCTTTAAGACGCTGGTTCACGACATCGCGCTGCACATAGCGGCTGCAAAGCCCGAGTATGTGTCCGCCGACGAGATTCCGCAGGAGCGCATCGAGCAGGAGAGAAAGATTCTGCGCGAGCAGGCAAAGAGCGAGCCCAAACCCAAGCCCGACGCCGTGATAGAGAAGGTTGTGGAAGGCCGCATAAAGAAGTATCTTGAAGAGGTTGTTCTGCTCGAGCAAAAGTTCGTCAAGAACCCCGACCTTACAATAAACCAGCTTGTAAGCGAGGCTACCGGCACCATAGGCGAAAAGCTGTCAGTGCGCCGGTTTGTGCGCTTTGAGATGGGCGAAGGCCTGGAAAAGAAAAAAGACACGTTTGTGGAAGAAATCAACGCACAGCTGGATAAGCTGCAAAAATAACAATTACGGGGAACGCAAAAACAAGGCTTTTGCGTTCCCTTTTTTATGCAGCCGCAGAAGCCGCGGCAAGGACGGTTACAAGCATATGTCAAAGGCCAAGTATAAGAGGATAATCATCAAGATAAGCGGCGAGGCGCTTGCAGGCAGCGGCGGCATGGGCATAGACAGCTCCATGCTCGATTACGTTGTGGGACAAATAGGCAAGGTGTGCGAAATAGGCGTGCAGGTGGGCATTATCATAGGCGGCGGCAACTTCTGGCGCGGCCGTCAGGGTCAAAATATGGACCGCACCACCGCCGACCACATGGGTATGCTTGCCACAATAATCAATGCGCTTGCGCTTCAGGACGCGCTGGAAAAGTACGGGGTGCAAACCCGTGTGCAGACGGCGCTCACTATAACGCGCGTGGCAGAGCCTTACATCCTGCGCCGCGCAATACGCCACCTTGAAAAGGGCAGAGTGGTTATATTCGCCTGCGGCACGGGCAACCCGTATTTTTCCACGGACACGGGCGCCGCGCTGCGCGCCGCCGAGATTGACGCCGAGGTGCTGCTGCTTGCCAAGAACATAGACGGCATTTACGACAGCGACCCCAAGCAGAACCCTAACGCAAAAAAATACGACGACATACGCTATATGGACGTAATCCAGCGCGGTCTCAAGGCAATGGACACCACGTCAATATCCATGTGCATGGAAAACGGCATACCCATAATAGCGTTCGGGCTGAACGAAAAGGACAGCATATACCGCGCCGTGCTCGGCGAAAAGATAGGCACGCTCATACATTAAAGTTTTAGCCGCTTGCGCAGGCAATTAAAACGGCTTTGCAACATAAGCCAAGCACTGCTTGTTCTTTAAAATTATGTTGCAATTTTCAGGCTTATTTTAATAATTACCGCGCCGCCTCTGCAGGGCAGAAACAAAGCCAAGCCTTGTATCAGCGGAATAACTTAGCAACCAAAGGTTACAGCAATGAAAAAGTCTTACTCAATAGCGCTTGCGGGCGTGCTGGGCGCTCTTGCGCTGGTGTTTTTGACGATTGCCGTGCATACGCCCGTGCAGCTGGCATTTTACGCCCTGTCGGGGTGTATGCTGCTGCCGCTGCTGTATAAGAAGATGTGGAGCGCTGCCGCGCTCCAGCTGTGCGCGGTGAGCGTGTTGGGGCTGCTGATAAGCGGCGGAAACCCTATTGCCGTGGCGCCGTACATGCTGTTTTTCGGGCCGCATCCGTTTGTCAGCATGCTGCTTGAGCGCACAAAGCTGCATCCGGCGGCAAAGTGGGCGGTAAAGCTGGTGTTTTTCAACGCCGTGTTTTTTGCGGCCTACAAGCTTGCCGCGCTGTTTTTTATTGACTTCGGAGATCTGATGTATCCGTATGCCGCTGCGCTGTCAACCGCCGCTTTTGTGCTGTATGACGTGCTGCTGTTCAGACTGGTAAAGAGGGGCGCGCCTTACCTGGACAAATTTATGGGCGGAGATAGATAAAATTTCGGCATAAGCGCTTCCAAGCGTTTATGCACAGCATAAAAGCGGCTTGTCCGCTTTTTTTAATCTATAGTCAATTAAACTAATTAGCTGTGCGTATTCCAATTTAATTGACTATATAAGGCAAGGTGCGCATGAAAAAAATTGTTGCGGCAACGGCAAACGCCGGCAAGCTGAAGGAAATCAAGGAAATCTTACGCGGCGTAGAGGTCGCGTCCATGCGCGAGCTTGGCTTTGACGCGGATATAGAGGAGTCGGGCTCAACCTTTTTGGAGAACGCGCTGATAAAGGCGCACGCCGCAGCGTCTGCACTGGGGCTGCCCGCGCTTGCCGACGACAGCGGGCTGGAAGTAGACGCGCTTGGCGGCGCACCCGGCATATACAGCGCGCGCTACAGCGGCGCACACGCAACCGATGCCGCAAACAACCAAAAGCTGCTTGCCGAGCTTGAGCGCGCAAACCCCGGGCACAGGGCGGCAAGGTTTGTGAGCGCGGTGGCATTGGTGTTTCCTGACGGCAGAGCGGTCACAGGACAGGGCTGCGTCAACGGAGAGATATTGCTTACACAAAGAGGAACGTCCGGCTTTGGCTATGACCCGCTGTTTTACTCGCCCGAGCTTAAAAAAACTTTTGGCGAGGCAGCGGCTGAGGAAAAGAACGCAGTCAGCCACCGCCGCCGCGCGCTGGAGGATTTACTGCAAAAGCTGCGCAACAGCGGTTTTATTG
>CAZPMG010000036.1:9733-16057 GCA_964587785.1 uncultured Clostridia bacterium | reverse complement strand
ACTCTGCCGGAGGACACCGTTGTTCCGGCGGGCGGCAGGCTGAGCATCGGAACGGTTGAGGTCAATTACAAGGTGTTCAACTTCCTTGTGGATGAGATGAATATTCTCGACGTGCGCTCGGGCATGAGCGAAACCGGCTTTTTGGACGAGGACAACCGCAAGCCCGTAGAGATTTATCCCACCGCCTTTACCAAGGAAGGCGACTATATAATGGGCGAATGCATATACGTTGACGACACTCCGCGCACGGTGAGCGGCGTGGTATACTACAGCGTGACCGCGCGTCTTTACACCGATGAGGAACGCCGCGAGCGTGAGGAAAAGATAACCGCCCCCGGCTCGGGAGAGCTGCCCGGCGATGAAGATCCGGACGAGCAGGATCCGAACCCCGACCCCGACCCCGACCCCGATCCCGATCCCGATCCCGATCCGGAACCGGGAATGAGGGGCAACGAGGAACTCATAGGCCTGCTGCTGCCCGGAATGACGGGCACGGTAGACGTAATCGTGCGCGACACGCTGGGGCTTAACGAAAAGCCGCTTGTGCTTCCGCTGAACGCCGTGCTGCGCGCGCCGTCAAACCTGAGGACGCAGGGCATAAGCTACCTTATTATAAAGGACGGCTATCAAAACTCCGGTCTTGCGTACAGCCTTGACCTGCGCGGCGGGCGGCTGCTCACCGCAAACGAGTACGAGCAGGCAAAGGAATACCTCGCGCCGGTTAAGCTCAATCTTGACTACCGCGAGCTGTTCTATGTGGCGGTAATAGAGGAAGAAGACGGCTGGCTGAGTGAGGGTTCGGTTATACTGCAGTTCTCCTCAAGCGCCATTGTGACAACCTTTTAGAGGCGGGATATGATTGAGCTTAAGGACATACGCAAGACCTATGCCTTGGGGGGTGAGCTGGTTCACGCGCTGGACGGCGTAAGCCTGTCCATTGGCGAGGGCGAGTTTATGGCAATCGTAGGCCCCTCGGGCAGCGGCAAGAGCACGCTCATGAACATACTCGGATGCCTTGACGTGCCCACCTCGGGCAGCTATCTGTTTGAAGGCAAGGATATATCCAGCTACCGCAGCGGCCACCTTGCCGATATACGCAACAGAAAAATCGGATTTATATTCCAGGGATTCAACCTGCTGCCCAAGCTGAGCGCACTGGAAAACGTCGAGCTTCCGCTGATTTACAAGGGGATGTTCCCCGCGCGCAGGGTGCAGGCGGCAAACGAGGCGCTGGAGGCGGTGGGGCTTAAGGATCGCGCGCGGCACAAGCCGTCGCAGCTGTCCGGCGGGCAGCAGCAGCGCGTGGCAATAGCGCGCGCGCTGGTCACGCGCCCCAAGATTATACTTGCGGACGAACCTACCGGCAACCTCGACAGCAAGTCGGGCGCCGAGGTCATGGAACTTTTAAAGCAGCTTAACTCCGAGGGCACCACAGTGGTGCTGATAACGCACGACAACGAGGTGGCGCGCAGCGCGCACCGGATTATACGCATATTCGACGGCAAAATAGTTGAAGATACCGGCGTGGACGGCAAGGAGGCGGACGCATGAACTTAATGCAGGCATTAAAGATGGCGTTCAAGGCGCTGCTGTCCAACAAGATGCGCGCAATCCTCACCATGCTGGGCGTGATAATCGGCGTGTTTGCCGTAACCACCATGGTTACGCTGGTGGACGGCGCGGCAAACGAGATAGTCAGCGAAATCCGCAATCAGGGCTCAAACCTTGTGGTGGTATCGCGGCGGCGCATTTACACAATCACCGCGCAGGACATGAAGGCAGTGCGCGAGCTTGACGGCATAGCCGCGCTTTCGCCGTATGTGAGCTTCGGCACAATGGTCAGCAGCCGCTATGCTGTGCAGCCGGAGCCGGCTTACGCTCAAATCGAGGGCGTAAGTTCGGATTACAACCTTATAAGGAATGTCGAACTTCAGTCGGGCAGGTTCCTCACGGCGTTTGACGACGAGGGCAACAGCCAGGACGTGGCGGTTATAGGCACAAAGGTGGCTGAAACGCTCTTCGGCAGGCAGGACGTGCTTGGTGAAACGCTGCTCATACGCGGCTACAGATTTACAATCATAGGCGTGCTGGAGGAGCAGGGCACGTCGCTGCTCGGCGACAGCGACAGCCGGATACTCATGCCGTTCAGCGTGGCGCAGCGCGTGGGCGGCATATCGGTTACGCAGCAGCTGTACATCTCCGCGGAAAGCGAGGATATAATCTCATCGCTCACCAGCAACATACGCGGCTATTTTGACCGCGCATACAACATGACGGGCGCGGTTTCCACATCTTCCATGACGCAGATAACCCAGATGGTCGGGCAGGTCATGAACCTCATGACGATATTATTGTCGGCAATCGCCGGTATATCGCTTGTGGTGGGCGGCATAGGCATCATGAATATAATGCTGGTGTCTGTGGCAGAGCGCACGCGCGAGATAGGCATACGCAAGGCGATAGGAGCAAAGCGTCCGGCAATACTAACGCAGTTTTTGATTGAGGCAGTGCTTCTTACGTTTATGGGCGGGCTGCTGGGCGTGGGGCTGACATACGGCGCAACCGCCATTCTTGAAAATATAATGGACATTGCGTTAAACGTAACCACGGGCGTAGTTATCATAGGGCTGTCATTTTCCGTGCTGGTGGGCGTGCTGTTCGGCATGTATCCCGCGGTAAAGGCAAGCGGGCTGCATCCCATAGACGCGCTGCGCAGGGATTAAACCAAAGCGCCGGCAAAGTATTCTGTTTAAACGGCGCACAAGCTGTGCATAATTATTAAATGCAATCCGCCTTGAAAAAACATAGGTTTTTTATATAATTTGCACAAAACTTAAAAATAGGTATATACAAATACAATTACTTGTGATATAATAGGCGGGATTAAAGGCAGATTATGTCAATGTATTGACGGGAAATATGGTGTAATACATTAGGTGTGAGGTTTTTTTAACTTGGAGAAGATTGCTATAATCGACCTGGGTTCCAACAACGCAAGGCTGGTCTTGGTAAACATTTTAGAGGGTGGCAGCTTTGTGGTGTTCGACGAATTGAAGGAATCCGTTCGTTTGGGTCAAGATATGGAGCGCGACGGCTTTTTGAAGCCGGCAAGGGTAGTGCAGACCATCAAGACGCTCAAGATGTTCAAAAAGCTGTGCGACGCGTACCGGGTAGACCGGATACTCGCGGTCGGCACGGCCGCCGTCAGGCGCGCCAAAAACCAAAAGGGTTTTTTAGAGGAGGTTCAGTCCACCTGCGGCATCAAGATAAAGGTGTTGTCCGCAGACGAGGAGGCTCAGCTTGTTTACCACGGCGTCATCAATTCAATGGACATTCCAAAGGGTGTTATACTTGAGATAGGCGGCGGCAGCACAAAGATTATTTACTACAACCGCCGCAACGTGCTGTACCACGAGACGCTGCCGTTTGGCGCGGTGACGCTCACCGACCTGTTTGCCGCGGACGAATTAAAGCCCGCAGAGCAGGCGGCTCGCATAGAGCAGTTCTTTACAGAGCAGCTGGAAAAGATAACCTGGCTCAAGGAAGTTGACCCCGACGCGCAGATGATAGGCGTGGGCGGCTCCTTCCGCAACGTGGGCAAGATTTCACGCAAGGTGCGCAAGTATCCCTTGGAGATGGCGCATAATTATGTGGTGCCGCGCGACGAGTTCGTCAACCTTTACGACATGATAAAGGTGCTTGATCTCGACAAAAAGATGAAGATAAAGGGCATATCCAGCGGCAGGGCAGACATACTGCCGTGCGCAATGGCGCTCATGAAGACCTTTATGCAGTACATGAACTTTTTGCAGTTTTCCGTCAGCGGCTGCGGACTGCGCGAGGGCATGATGTTCAACTACGCTATGCCCATCACCTGCGAAAAGCCGTTGTCCGACTCGCTTGGCAGCAGCTTAAACACGCTGGTGCGCTATTTTGACGCAAACATTCCGCACGTGGAGCACGTAAACAATCTGTCCACCCAACTTTTCAAGCAGCTGCGCGTGCTACATAAGTTTCCGCGCCAGCACCTGAAAATACTGCGCGTGGCGGCGATGTTGCACGACTCGGGAATGCGCATAAAGTACTATAACCATCACCGCCATTCCAGCTATATTGTGCTCAACAGCAATCTGTACGGCATCTCGCACCGCGACATTGTGCTTGCGGCGTTTGTGGTTGCCGCACACAAAAAAGACGACCTCAACCTCGTGGAATGGCAGCGCTACAAGGATTTGGTAAGCGACGACGACCTTGACATAGTAAAAAAGCTGGGCGTTATCTTAAAGATAGCCGAAAGCTTGGACAGGAGTATGTCCTCTGTGGTTGTCGGCCTTAACTGCGATGTATTGGGCGACTCGGTGATTATGAAGACCGAGGTAGAGGGCGACGCCTCCCTTGAGATAAAGGACGCGCTTGCCGCTGCGTCAGACTTCAAAAAGGCGTTCGGCAAAAACTTAGAGATACTGTAAGCGTTTTTGCAAGGATACAGTAAATTTTCCGCGCTGTATACCAAAAACCGCTATGGATTTAAGTGCGGTTTAGTTGTGCCATCAATTATTTCAATATCACTGCGTGAGGAAAAAACCCTGTTTTTTCCTCATTTGCTTATAGGGTGCAGCACAGGTTGCAGACTGTCCGAAAGGCTGTAATTGCCGAATAAAATTTATTAAACAACGGATATGCAAATCATACTTGCTTCGGCATCTCCCAGAAGACGGGAGCTGCTTGCAAAGATAACTGAAAATTTTATTGTAGTCCCCGCAACCGCCGACGAGCAGCTGAGCGGCGGCGAGAGCGCGCGCGCCGCGGCAAGGAGGCTTGCGCGGTTAAAGGCGGGGAGCGTTGCCAAAGATTATCCCGGCGCGCTTGTCATAGGCAGTGACACAGTGGTTTCGCTTGCCGGCAAAATTCTCGGAAAGCCCGCGGACGTACGCGGTGCGGTGCAGACGCTCAGCGAGCTCTCCGGCCGCACGCACTCGGTGATAACCGGAGTTTTCGTAATAGCCGGCGGCAAAAGCTACTGCGGCGAGTCGGTCTCGCGCGTGACGTTTAACCGCCTCAGCCAAGAGGAAATCGCTGATTATGTTGACAGGTTCAAGCCCTTTGACAAGGCGGGCGCATACGGCATACAGGACGGCTTCCCGCTGGTAAATCGCTTTGAGGGCAGCTATGAGAACATAGTGGGCCTGCCGCTTGAACTTACGGCAGAGCTTATAGGCAAAGCGCGGGAGCAGGCGGAAAATCTATGATCAAAAACACATAGGAAGAACCAGGCGGACAAAAGCGTGTCCTTTGCGGCAGAGCAAGCCGCCTATGTAAAAACATTTAGGAGGGCGGGCAAGTGGCAATTGTGGAACTTGCGGTAGATGCCGGCAGCTCAAACACATCTATATTCCAGCGGGGCACGGGACTGGTGCTCAGAGAGCCGTCAGTGCTTGCCGTATCGGGCGGCCGCCGTGAAAAGCTTGCGGCATGGGGCGCGGACGCAAAAAAATTGATTGGCAAGGCCGCGGGCGGGACAACGGTTTCCATGCCCATATCAAGGGGCGTCGCCGAGGATGTAAGCGGCACGGCGCGGCTGCTGGGCGCGCTTGCGGAAAAAGTTGTTCCCGAGCGCGTATTTTTCAAAAAGAAGTTCAGTATGCTGCTGCCTGTGCCCTGCGGCAGCACGCCTTCAGAGCGGCAAATGCTCTCTGACGCGGCGTACAAGAGCGGCGCAAGCCGCGCGGCGGTGGTGGACGCGCCCGTATGCGCGCTGCTTGGGCTGGGCGTTCCCGTATCCGC
Organism: uncultured Clostridia bacterium; assembly: GCA_964587785.1. Lineage (GTDB taxonomy): Bacteria > Bacillota > Clostridia > Christensenellales > HGM11417 > CAZPMG01. Next base: position 10,273 of record CAZPMG010000036.1, on the reverse strand, counting down.
CAGCGAGCCGGTCATGATTGTTGACATAGGCGGCGGCAAGACGGATATAGCCGTTGTCACCACGCGCGGAATGCTCACGGGCTGCACGGTGGGCATAGGCGGCGCGGACATTGACCTTGCGCTCCAGCAGTATCTTGAGGGTGAATTCGGGCTGCGTGCGGGTGCGCCTGCGGTCGAACGCCTAAAGACGCAGGTTGGCAGCCTGCACCCCAACGACCGCGCGGAGACAGAAATTTCCGGCATAGACGCCGCCACGGGCGCACCGCTCTCCATGGTGACCAACTCGCGGCTGCTGTACGACGTGATAGAGCTTCATTACCGCCGCATATTTGAACTGACCAACGCCGTGCTCAAAGACTTGCCCGCGGAAATCCGCGCGGACATCCAGGCGCGCGGCATATATGTAATAGGCGGCGCGTCAAAGGTGGCCGGCCTTCACAAAGCAATGGCGCAGGCGCTGTCCACAAAGGTAAACCAAGTGGACGAGCCGGCATTTGTAACCGCCCTTGGCGCGGGAATACTGCTGTCAGAGCGCAAGGC
>CAZPMG010000036.1:0-9633 GCA_964587785.1 uncultured Clostridia bacterium | reverse complement strand
TTTTTATGTTTAATTCAAACCGACAAAACACCGCAAGATATCTGCCGTTAAGTCAATTTCAGCGCAATAATTCGACAGATGGGGAACATTTGCGCGCGCCGCAAAGCTTAAAATAGCAGTTACCCGTTGTTATTATATTGAATCTTTAAATGTTTTTAAGATTCTTGCACTGAATATATGATATAGGCGGCTAATCAGGAGGGGATATGAGGACGGCTGTGCGGTTCAGGCGCGCGCTGGCGGTTGACTGGGCGTCGGCCGCAAAGCGTGCGGCTGCGGTTTTGACTATATTTGCATTTTCGCGCAGCGTGTTTGCGCCTGAGGCCGTATGCTTTGCCGCGTTTTGCGCGGCGGTGTTCTTCGGTATGCCGCTCACAGGCATGGCGGCTTTCTTTAGTTTTTCATTGCTCCAAGGCGGGCTTACATATGACACCGTGCTGGTATCACTTGTGCCGGCAGCGGTGTTTTTGGCGCTGTCCACATTTTTTGCGCGCTTTCACGGAAAGGTAGGCACCGGTTTTTATTGCGCGTTTTTGACGGCTGCCCAGGCGGTATCGGTGTACGGAATGTTGGGCAGCGGCCCGCTGTCATATGCGCTGCTGTCCTTTGCCGTGAGCCTGCTTATGTTTTTGGTGCTGGTAAACGCGCTCAAGGCGCCGCTGCTGCGCGGTCTGCGCACGCAGCTTGCCACCGACGAAAAGGTCAGCGTATGCATAGTTATTGCGGTGTTTTTTGCAGGGATTAGCGGACTTGTTCTGCCGCCCGTTGAAATCGGCACTATGCTCGCGGTGTTTGCCTGTCTTATGGCGTTGCATGTTGCCGGGCCTAAAACTGCGCTTGTATTGGCGTTGTCGCTCGGCGTGGGCAGAGCAATGGTCACGCAAAGCGGCACCGATATAGGCGTGTTTGCGCTGCTTACACTGTTTGCGTCAGTTTTTATAGGCACGTCGCGCTGGTTGTCCGCGCTGAGCGCAGTGCTGTGCGACCTGCTGCTTGCTTACGCGCTGAATATCTATCCCGTCTATGGCTTTTCGCAGCTGCTGTCGGTGTCCGCGGGGGCAGCGCTGTTTATGCTTATACCCGACAGGGCGCTTGCTTTGCTCAAGGAGTCGCTGAGCGGCGGAGTACGCGAGCTTGAGTCCGGCATGATAAAGCGCAGCCGCGCCAGGATGTCCTCACGGCTGGTAAGAATGGGTCAGGTGTTTGCCGAGATGGACACGGTTTTTACCTCGCTGTGCAGGGGGTATATGCCAAAAGACGATGCGGTGGAATATTTTTTGCAGGACTTTTCCGAGCGCGTATGCGGCGAGTGCGAAAATTCCCCAAACTGTTTAGCCCGTCCGGGCAAGATGCGCGAGGCCGTGGCAAAGCTGCTTGACAGCGGCATAGAGCGCGGCAAAATAACGCTCATTGACATACCCGACTGGCTGGCAAAAAAATGCGCACGCACAAATGTTGCGCTGCAGGTCATCAACCATTACTGCACCACCTACCGGCAGCACGCCGCTGCCATGAGCAACCTTGACAATACGCGCATGATAATAGCCAAGCAGCTTGCGGGCGTATCTCGCATAATGCTTGCGCTCAGCGAGAACTGCGGCAGCGAAATATCCTTTAATACCTCTATGGAAAAGGCAATAAAAGACGAACTTTTGAGCGCGCGCATAAACTGCCGTGAGGCGGTTGCCTACAGCGAGCGCGGCAGCCCGAGGATATCCGTGATGGTGAGTGAGGAGCACTCGCTTGATCCGGCGGTAAGCGGCATTGTCAGCAAGGCTGCGGGCACGGCAATGATGGTGGGCGAGCGCAGTGAGTGCAAACGCCCGGGATACCGCGCGCTTTCGTTCAGGCCTGCGCCGCGCTTTGACGTGATATTCGGCAGCGCCTCCTGCCCCAAGGCGGGTGAAAAGCTGAGCGGCGACACACATTCGCTGATAAACCTGTCCGAAGACAGGTTTATGCTGGCGCTGTGCGACGGCATGGGCAGCGGCGAGAGGGCGGAAAACTTGTCGTCGGGCAGTATTTCGCTGATAGAAAATTTTTACCGCGCGGGCTTTGACAGCGAGCTGATATTAAACTCTGTAAACGGGCTTATGGCATCCTGCTGCGAGGAGGCGTTCTGCGCCATCGATATAGTTGTAACCGACCTCAAGAGCGGCCGGTGCGACTTTATAAAGCTGGGGGCAGTACCAAGCTTTATACTGCGAGGCGGCGAGGTAAGCATGGTAAACGGCAGCTCGCTGCCTCTCGGGATACTCGAGGAAAGCTCTCCCTCCACAACCGTGACAAAGCTAAACGGCGGCGATTTGTGCGTGCTGGTATCCGACGGCGTGCTTGACGCGTTCTCCGGCGTGGAAAAATTTGCCGCGCTGCTGCGCGCACAGCCCACATCCAACCCTCAGGAGCTTGCGGACGCGCTGTTCTCCGCCGCGCTTAGCAAATACCGCGGCCGCCCCAAAGACGACATGACCGTGCTCACGCTGAGGATATTTGAAAAGGCGTAAATATAAGGTGTAAATATAAGGCGTAAATATTGTTTACAGCCAATAAAATTGCTCATATCATGCGCTTATGCGCCGAGTATAACAATTTCAATGAGCAACAAGGGTTATTGAGCCGCAAAGCTTGCTTTGGGTTTAATAGCCTTTTGTTACTGTGGGCTTACTATTTTTTGCGGCATAATGCAAAATGCTCTCAATCGTTTGACTAATGCGCCAAATTAAATTAAGATAGTGTCAAACGAAAAAAGGCGGAGTTTCATGGACATTATAAAGACGCTTAAAGGTGATTTAAAAGAATATACAAGTTATCCGTTTTGGAGCTGGAACAACGAGCTTGACGAGCACGAACTGGTTCGCCAGATGAGAGAGTTCAAGTCAGCGGGCATTGACGGGGTGATAATTCACGCGCGCACCGGGCTTAAGACCGAATACCTCGGCGACAAATGGTTCTCATGCGTAGAGGCCTGCCTGCAAGAGGCGAAAAAGTCGGATATGCGCGTAATTATATACGACGAAAACGGCTGGCCCAGCGGGTTTGTAGAGGGCAGGCTGCTGCAGGACGGTTATTATGCGCAGTACCTTGAATACAAGGTGCTGGACGAGTACGATGCAGAGGCCGCCGCTGTGTACAGCTTGGACGGCGGCAAGGCAACCCGCCTTAAGCCCGGGCAGACCGCCGGCAAATATCACTGCATATATATCCGCGACAATCACAATTACACAGATATAATGAACCCCGAGCTTACGGCAAAGTTCATTGCCGCCACGCACGACGAATATTACAAGCGTTTTTCAGGCAGCTTCGGGCGGGAAATCTACGGTTTCTTCACGGACGAACCGCAATATTTTAGGTACGCCACGCCATACTCGCGCGGTGTTCCCCAAGCTTTTTCAAAGGAGTACGGCGCGGACGTAGCTGACGGGCTTGTCTATCTCTTTATGGACACTCCGGAAAGCTATGAGTTTCGGGTGAGATATTACCGACTGCTCAACAAACTTTTAAATCAAAATTATTACAGACCTATATATGATTGGTGCAGCGCGCACTCATGCATATCCACCGGGCATATGGTTGAGGAAAACACGCTTTACGGGCAGATGTGGGGCAGCGCGGGCGCAATGGGCAACTATGAATATATGCACATGCCGGGCATGGACTGGCTGGGCAGGGATATCGGCAGCTTTTTAGGCCCCAAGCAGGTGGGGTCCGCAGCGCAGCAGCTGGGCGCAAAATTTGTGCTTACCGAGACGTTCGGGTGCAGCGGCTGGGATACCACACCGCGCGAGCTGCGCAGAATCACCGAATTTCAGTATGTAAACGGCGTAAACAGCATGTGCCAGCATCTTGCTTCCTACAGCCTTAAGGGTCAGGGCAAAAATGACTATCCGCCCTCGTTTACCCGACACAATGTATGGATAAACGGCTCAAAGCCCTTCAACGACTATTTCAAGCGGCTGTCCTATCTCTTGAGCAATTCTTCTGAATTGGTAAACACGCTGGTGATTCATCCCATGCAGTCTGTTTATCTGACGTATGACCGGAAAGCCGACCGCGCCAGCGTCGCAAAGCTTCAGTCGGACACAGAGCTGCTTATTGATCTTTTGGCATCAAGCGGCATACAGTATCATCTGGGCGACGAGGAGATGCTCGCCCGCATGGCAAAGCTAAGCGGCGGAAAGATAACCGTGGGCAAGGCGAGCTACAATTATATTGTAGTGCCCAATATGAAAAACATAAAAAAAGACACGCTTGAGCTGATTGAAAAGTTTCAGCAAGCGGGCGGCAGCGTACTTGCGCTGAATAATCCCGAGTATATAGACGGCGTACCCGCTGATGTGCAGATAACCTCAAATATCACGATAGACGATATACCGAAAAATCACGGCCTCAAGTTTTCCCTTGGCAGCCGCCTTGCGATAAGCCACAGAAAGGGCGGCGATTACGAGCTTATCTATGTGTGCAACCTGCTGAGCGGCGCGCCGGAAAAAATTGTTCCGCCCCAGGGTTTCAGCCTGCTTGATCTGAGCCGGCCGGCGGCATACGAGGCCAGCGGCGAAATCACTCTGCAGCCCGACGAGAGCTGCGTGCTCATAAAGGGCGGCGGCATTGTGCCTGCGTCGACATACCCAAAGGAGAGCGGCGTCCGTGACGTGACAGACAGCTTTGCCGTGAGCGGTTACAGCGACAACTGCCTTACGCTTGACCAAATCAGTCTGAGCTTTGACGGCGAAAATTTTGAGCAGCCGGTATATATTTACGCCGCCAACGAAAGGCTGATAAAACAAAACTACAGCGGCAAGCTGTATTACCGTTACGCATTTGAGGTGCAGAGCGTGCCCGCGGGCGCAAAGCTGCTGCTTGAGGATATGCCTTACTCAAAGCTTACGCTGAACGGGCAGAACCTTAAAGCCCGTCAGTCGGAGTTTGACGTGTATTTTGTGGAAGCGGATGCGCACTCTCTTAAAGAGGGCACAAACGTTTTGGAAGCGTGCATCGATTACTTCCAAAAGCCGGTGGTAAAACAGGTGCTGTACGGTGAAAGCGTGCTGGAGTCGTTAAAAAATTGCCTTGTGATTGACACGGAGATATGCAGCGCTTACCTGTTGGGTGCGTTTGCTGTGGACGGCGCCCGGCGCGTGACGGAGCAGGCGCAGATTTCGGGCACGGATAAGCTGCAGGAAAAGGGGCTGCCCAACTTTGCCGGACAGGTAAAGCTGCAGGGCAAGCTCACCCACAGCGGTGGAGGGGCGGCGCTCAGGCTCTCGGGCAGATATATGTCGGCGGACGTATACGTAAACGGCAAGCTTGCCGCGGTGTCGCAGATATCCGCGACGGTTGACCTGTCCGGCCATCTCAAAGAGGGAGAAAACCTTGTGGAGATAGCATTCAGCTCGAGTATGCGCAATATGCTGGGCCCGCATCACTATGCGCCGGAAAAAGACCCGCACGGGCAGGGGCCGTTTATGTTCAACCTATTCGGCACGTGGGAAGGCGGCAAGTCTAAGTTTTTCTCGCCGGACTATGCGCTTGTGGACTTTGGTATTGACAGCATAGAGCTGATAGAACTTGATTGAAACGGCTTAGCCTGACAGTTGCAAGCAGTTAATTCTTTGTAGTTTAAACATATCATAGGCAGACAAAAGCATCCGGTGTTTAACCGGATGCTTTTTTTAGCGCCGTAAGGCTTTACTGATTTGTATTTTAGACGCTTGGCACAATGTTAGGTAAACCCGTACTGCGCCGCGGTTACAGCACGGCTTCCATTAAGTAATCGTCCATCAAAAAGCCGCCGCCAATGTCTTTTTGCTGCTCGTCATACACGCAAAAGCCCAGCTTCTTATATGCTCCTATGGCGGCAAGGTTGTATTTGTTTACGGTGAGCCTTATGCGCCCCAGTCCGTTTCTCGCGCAAAAGTCTGTCATGTGCAAAAACGCCGCGCGGGCAATACCCCTGCCGCGAAAATGAGGATAAAGATATAATTTGCTCATAAACAGCATATTTTTCTGCGGCTGGTACGCAAGATACCCCGCAATCTCATACTCAAGGTATATCAGCATATACACAGTGCCGCTGTCAATCTGCCGCAAGATTTCCTCCGCAGACTGAAAGCTTTCCAGCATATACTCAATCTGCGCGCCGGAGATTATGCCGGCATAGCTCTCCCGCCAGATGTCCGAGGCGGTTTTTTCAACAAGCTCCGCGTCCTCACGCGTACGCGCTGCAACAAATTTTGGCATGGCGTAAAGTTCCCCCGTAGTAAATATATAAGTAATCCAAAGTAACAAGCAATCGGCCGGTTGTTTAATAATAATATCAAAATGCCGCATTCAAGTCAAAGAATACAGGCATAATGCCGCAAGATTATACTTAATTAACTTCAAAAGTTGTTCACAACTTTTGAAACGGCTTGCTTTTAGCAAGCCGGGCAGCGCGCCCGCGCTGCCTTTAATATCCGTGCATAGTCGATTAACGCGGCTTTGCGCCGCACAGCAAGCAAGCTTGCTGTTTGAAAACTGCTGATGCAGTTTTCAAGTTAATTGACTATATCAGTCAAAAGCCAAGCTGCACCGCATAAATAACGGCATAAAAAGGAGAGAGCGCCGCTTGAAAAGCAGCGCCCAATCAGATTATGAATAGCTTTATTTTGCAAACGCCTATAAGAACTTTTTAAGCTCGTCGCAGTGTTTTTGCATTGTGGAGAGGCACTCGTTTGCCAACGAGTTGCCGCGTCCGGAGAGCATGCCTTTGCCGGCGTTAAGCGTCTTTGTCATGCAGTTTGCCGCGGCGTTGTTTGCTGTTATTATCATCTCGGCAATCTTTGAGGGCGAATCATCCAGCAGCGAACGCAGGTTTAGCGAACTATAAATGACCGCGTTCTTTACCGCGCTTGAGCCTTTGGGGGTTATGCCTATGGAGGTAAGCTCGCTGCTGACCTTGGCGCACAGCTGTTCAAACCTCTCGTACTGCTCAAGCAATACCTGCCTTAGCGGCCCTTCCTCAAGCTTGGGCAGCAGGCTTTCGATGGTCTTTTTTCCCTCGTCCGCGTGCCGCTTGACCTCGTGCAATATGTCAAGGTTAGTTTTGTTTTGCTCAGCCGATTGAGTGTTTTCGGTCTTTGCGGAGTCTGCATCCGCACTTTGAGCCTGCTGCCGCTCCTGTTGCCGGGGCTTAGCTTCCTGCTTTTGCGGCATATTCCGTTGCTGAATTATGCCTGTGTTTTCCTGCAAAACAGGTTTAGCCGGTTGCGGCGTGCTAATCTGCTCGCCGTAAGCGTCCATAAGGCTCAGCTTTTCCGCGTCCGCGCGCACCGTGTGGCTGGGCGGCAGTATATGTCCTCCGACCGGCCGGTTGTTGCTTTCCTGCCATTGGTTTTCCATGTTAAATTCCTCCGTACTTTTGCGCGGTCTCAACGCGTGCCGATTCATGCGCGTCCGCGCGTCCGCGCGCCGGGAACCAGCCTGTCCGCGCGTCTGCAAATATTGTCTGCCGCCGTGCGGAAATTATACAAAAGCCCGCAGGAATGTTTGACAACCCCAAGGCGTTATGCTATTATATTAAGGCCACTCGGGCAGGGCTTTTTTTAAGTGCGCACAAATTTGCGCCGCCTGATTAACCGGTGAGACTTTCCGAAAGGAGGAGAACACATCATATGTTCGCTGTAATTGTAAGCGGCGGCAAGCAGTACAAGGTGCAGAGCGGAGACCTCATCACCGTTGAGAGCATTGCCGGAAACAAGGGCGACAAGCTGGAGCTTTCCGCGGTACTCGCGGGCGAAGGCGGCAAAGTTATTGCCAAGCCGGGCGCAGCCAAGGTAACGGCGGAAATTTTTCTTCAGGGCAAGGGCGACAAGATAATCGTCTATAAGTACAAGGCCAAGAAAAACGTCCGTAAAAAGCAGGGCCACAGACAGCCTTTTACCAAGCTCAAGATTTTGAGCGTGGAAGCGTAAGGGCGGGAGGAATAAGGCTATGAAATTTTTAAGCATATTATTTGCAACAAAAAAAGGCGGAGGCTCCACCCGCAACGGCCGTGACAGCCAAAGCAAGCGTCTGGGCGCCAAGCGCGCGGACGGTCAGTTTGTGCTTGCCGGCAACATATTGGTTCGCCAGCGCGGCACAAAGATACACCCGGGCAACAACGTGGGCATCGGCAAGGACGATACGCTGTTTGCGCTTACCGACGGTGTTGTGCGTTTTGAGCGCAAGGACAAGACAAGGAAGCAGGTCAGCATTTATCCGGCCTAATCAGCAGCGCGCCAAAGCAACTGAACAGAAGCACACAGACAGGGTTACCGGCGCAAAGCGCACGGAGCCCTGTTTTTATACCTTTTAAAGCCAAGTATAATATAGTCCACAATTTCAATTTAATTGACAATACATTTTAAAATAACCAATGAAAAGCGGCATGAAGGGCTGACCCAAATCAGGGCGCAGGGCTTTAAAAATTTTAAAGCCGTCAACTGCATGGTGGCAGCCTTTGCCGGAGCGGTACATGATATGGCAATCATTCAAAGCGTAAGAAAATTTTATGCGGAGACGGAATTTTTCCACCCCGAGCACACATTGAGCTGCGGGCAGGTGTTTCGTTTTGAGCGCGACGGCGGCGGCTGGTTTGTGATGTCCGGCAGCGACATAGCCTATATTTTAAAGAGCAAGGAAGATGCGGGGTACGATATCTATTGCTCGGACGAAAGCTATTTCCGCAAATATTTTGACCTGTCAACCGACTACGGCGCAATAATCCAAGGCGTGAGCGTAAACGATTTTATGCGCGATGCGATAAATTTTGGCAGGGGTATACGCATACTGCGCCAGCCGCATTTTGAGACGCTGATAAGCTTTATAATTTCCGCAAACAACAACATACTGCGCATACAGGGCATTTTAAAGCGCATGTGCGAGGCGTTGGGCGAAAAGTGCGAGTTTGTAGGCAAGATATACCACGCCTTTCCCACGCCCCAGGCAATCGCCTCACGCGGTGCGGAATTTTTCCGTGAACTGGGCGCGGGCTACCGTGCGGACAGCATTGTGCAGGCGGCGCGGAAGGTTGCGGACGGCTTTGACTTAGACGCCGTGCAAAACCTTTGCATGACCGACGCGCGCGCCGCGCTGATGTCGTTCAAGGGCGTCGGTCCAAAGGTGTGCGACTGTATATTGCTGTTTTCTTACGGCCGCTCAGAGGCCTTTCCCGTGGATACGTGGATGGAAAAGGTATACAACCAACACTTTGCAAAAGAGGGCGGCGCACCTAAGACGCGCACTGAGATAGCCCGCTATTTCTACTCGATGTTTGGAGACCTATCCGGCTATGCCCAGCAGTATCTTTTCTATTACAAGCGCAGCGGCAGGGTATAAGTCGCTTTGGCGGATTTAAAGAGCTGTTGGGCTTTCAGTTTGTTACTTGGATATCTGACCGCAAAAGATTTGTCCGCAGTGACTGCCGAGTCAAAGTGATGACCGATTAAAGATTGTCCGGTAACCACATGATTTACAGCTTTTTGATAGACGTGCCTTTTTATGCTTTAAGTTAATCTGAATTTTTCCTACCGCAGCGGCTTGCTGCGGTTTTTTTATGGTCCGGAAGCGGTTGGCATAACAAAAACCGCGCGTTCATAAAATAGTTTAGCGGGA
>CAZPMG010000035.1:13568-16294 GCA_964587785.1 uncultured Clostridia bacterium | reverse complement strand
ATGGAGCGGTCGAATAAACTACGGGTTACGCGGTCCGAGAAATGTGGATTTAGTAACTAACCTAAGCGACAAACGCACGCTTACTTTCAACGTGCCCGGTGAGATTCATATGGATCTTATGCAGGCAGGGTTGTTGGAAGACGTGTACGTGGGTACAAACATCCTCAAAGCGCGCTGGGTGGAAGAGTGTATGTTCTATTACACAAAAAAAGTTGATATAGACTTTGAAACCGGCGAAAAAGTGTTTATTGAACTGCACAATCTTGATTATAACGCGGAAGTTTATATAAACAAACAAAAAGCTGGCGAGCATAACAATTATTTTTATCCTTTTATCTGCGATATCACGCAGTACGTGCGAAAGGGTGAAAATATTATAACCGTTGTATTGTCTTCGGGGTTGTTTGAGGTTTCCGAGAAGCCTATAAAGAAATATCATTTTATGCCTGAACAGTTTGAACATCTGCTGCACAAGCGAAATTGGTTAAGAAAACCACAGTTTCAGTTTGGCTGGGATTGGTGCGAAAGGTTGATAAACGTTGGGATGCAAGGCAATGCCTCAATAAAGATAGTAAAGAGCGTACTGATTACCGGCGTACAGGTGCTTGCTTCGTTATCAGACTGCTATAAGCATGGCAAAGTTACCGTAAAAGCGTTTGCAGAAGGCAATAAAAATGTAACCTTAACCGCAGAGCTATGCGGTAAAAAGTATACGTCTCAAGCAGAAGCAAAAGAGGGGGTTGTACAGCTTGATATTGCTGTTGACAGTCCAGATTTATGGTATCCAAAGGGCGCGGGTGCACAGCCGCTTTATGACGTTGTGGTGGAGGCGTGTGCAGGGGAGGAAATTCTTTTACAACAAACTATAAAAACGGCATTTAGGCACGTTGAAATAGATACCTCCAAAAATCTTGACGGCAGCTCAAATTTTACCATAATGATAAACGGAAAAAGGATATTTGCAAAAGGCGCAAACATCGTGCCGGCAGATATGATTCTGTCCTCCATTGATGAGGAAAGATACGATAGGCTTGTTGAATATGCTTTGGATTTGAACTTCAACCTGCTTCGCGTGTGGGGCGGAGGACTTTATGAGAGCGACTACTTTTATCAGTTATGCGATAAACACGGCATTCTTGTCTGGCAGGAATTTATTTTCGCCTGCATAAACTATCCTAACGATAGGGAGTTTGTGGAAAACGTAAGAAATGAAGCAATTTATCAAGTTAGGAGACTTAGCAATCATCCATCGCTTATTATGTGGTGCGGCAATAACGAAATAGAGAGTTTTAAGTTTAACTATAACTTAGAAACCAACGACGATGACAGGGTAATATTTGATGAGCTTTTACCGCAAATAATACGTGAAAATGACAATCGGATATATTGGAAAAGCAGTCCTTATACTGCCGAAGGCGTTGACCCGCATCAAACGAATGCAGGTGACCAGCACCCTTGGGAAATAGGCTTTGACAAGGTGGATTACAGAAATTATAGAGTGCTTGATTGTAGTTTTGCAAACGAGGGCGGGCTAAACGGGGCGGCATCGTACATTACCGCAAAGGAAATTTTTGCAGGGAGAGAGCCGGAGATACATACACCTGAGTTTATTATACACGATAATTTTATAGACCTTATAGAGGTTAACGGCAAAGCCGCTTGTAATAATATAGTGTATGAAAATTTGGGTATCGACCCCTTAAACATACCCTATAAAATGTTTGTATTTTTATCATCGTTTTTACAGGGAGAAGCATTAAAGGAGTATATAGAGAATTTCAGAACACGTCAATTTAAAAGTTCTGCTGCGGTGTATTGGATGTTTAACGATTGCTGGCCGACGGTTAGGAGTTGGACGGTATTTGATTATTATTTTAGAAAGAACAACGCGTATTACAAGGTTAAAAAGGCATTTAGCAGCTTGATCTGCGCATATCGTGCCGAGGGCGGCATTTACAGGCTCTATCTTTTAAACGATAACGGAATCGAAAGCGCAAACGGGCTGCGAAACTTTTTTGAAGTTGAATATGGTGTCTGCTCGCTGACAAAGGGATACATTCATAAGGTCAATAGAGAGGTTGTACTAACAGATAGCCCTTGCGTATGCATAGCCGATATTTCGTTTGATATGATAAACGATGAAAACGACGAGTTTCCCTATGTTATTCTCAGAAAAAACGGCAATGTAATAAGCACAAACCGTTATTTCATACCGCAACTTAAACACATGAAATTTAAGGATGCTCAAATAACCGAAACAACTTATGGCAGCTATAAAACTCTTAAAAGCAGCCACTTTGTCGCTGGGGTATGTCTGGACATTGACGGAGAAAAAAAACTTTGCGACAATGCCTTTGACCTGTTTCCCGACGTGGAGGTAAGGGTTAATATCGACGATAATATTATATACACACTCAATGATGTGTTAAAAAGCTGATTTTTACCGCCGTAGTTAGGCGCTTCTCACACATGTATTTAATTGCGCAGCGAAAACATTTTTGTTTTTGGTATAAAAGATGGCGCAGGCAAGACCCTGCCACCCCGCGGCCATTGCGCGCTTACTGATAATCGAGCTAACGGGGGTATTGGTATTAAACCTTATTTGCCGACCTGGTAAAAATACCTTATGCAAGCAAGCATTTTACTTCATACTACCAGCGGCAACTACGTTGCAATGTTATGCTAAGTCTATTAAGCATTTTTTTAAAATAAGTAAAATTCATACT
>CAZPMG010000035.1:3339-13468 GCA_964587785.1 uncultured Clostridia bacterium | reverse complement strand
TCAAACATACCTTCGGCTGAAATTCCGTCATCTGTGTATTCCCATTTTACGTCCGGGCTGCTTGTTTTCAGTTTGAAGAATGCGTCTGTGTGACTGTAGGGAAAATTCATTTTTGCATAGAAGCGCCTGGGTTCAAGCTCGGCGGATATGCTTTCAAGCAATTGATCGAGCCCTTGTCCGGATTTTGCGGAGATTTTTACGGCGGACGGCAAGAGCGAGAGGTCAGCCGACGGCAGGTCGGTTTTATTGAGTGCAATAAGTATTTTTCCACGATAATTCAGCTGCTGCAATACTTCTTTGCATACGTCCATGTGCAGCAGGTATTCCGAGTCTCCGGCATCCAGCAGCAGCAGAACAAGGTCGGCATAAAGCACTTCCTCAAGTGTAGACTTGAACGCCTCAACAAGGTGGTGGGGCAGCCGCCTTATAAACCCGACGGTATCTACAAGTATGGCGGTTTTGTCGCCCGGCAGTGAGATACTGCGCGATGTGGTGTCAAGTGTTGCAAAAAGCATATCTTCGGCAAAGACTTCTGCGAAGGTCAATGCATTGAGCAATGTGGATTTTCCCGCATTGGTGTAACCGCATATAGCTATGACGGGAAGGTCCTGTTTTTTTCTGCGCTGCCGCAAAACCTCTCTGTGGCTCTGTATATCACTGATTTGTTTTTTTAAAAACCTGATTCTGCCGCGGAGATAACGTTTGTCAAGCTCAAGCTTGCTTTCGCCAAGTCCTTTTGCCGCACCTATACCTCCCGTACTGCCGCGTATGCGCGACAGCGACTGATAGCTGCCCTTGAGCCGCGGCAGCATATATTGCAGCCGCGCAAGCTCCACCTGAATTTTTCCCTCGGAAGACTGAGCTCGGTCGGCAAACACGTCTAAAATTATCATCGTGCGGTCTCTTACGTCGATATCCAGAGCTTTTTCTAAATTCTTTGACTGCATAGCGGTAAGCTCGGTGTCGAATACAACCGCGTCACATTCAAGGCGTTTTAAGGCTTCGCGCACCTCGGCTATTTTGCCCTCGCCGATGCAAGTGGCAGGGTGGGGGGTGCTGCGCTTTTGAAAAATTGTATCTAAGACCACGGCGTTGAGATTTTCGCACAGTTCCTTGAGTTCAGCGGCCGATTGTCTGCAGTCTGAGAAATCGGGTGTTTCTACACTTACTATAATCAATTTTTTGGGGTTGTCTGCAGTCTGGTGCATAAACTTTTCCTTTTTTAGTCGTCAAGCGGCGAGTGTTATTACTGGTAGTCGAACGAGCGGCAAAACTCTTTGCAATCGAGTTAGTCATCAAGCGGTGGTGCTTTGTCGTCGCGAAGTTTTACATGTCGCGCTGCGTTGCGCCTTATGTCATCGGAGATTGCCGCATAATGTTTCTTTGTGGTGTTGACGTCTCTGTGTCCGAGCACGTCCGCAACTACATAGATGTCGTTTGTCTCTCGGTAAAGATTGGTGCCGAATGTGCTGCGCAGCTTGTGCGGCGTTATTTTTTTGCCCGGAGTTACGTTTTTGCAGTATTTTTTAACCAACATCTGCACGGCTTTTGTGCTGATGCGATTATTTTGTATGGACAAAAACAAGGGAATACTCTCAAAATCAGCCAGCTGACTCAAGTTAATTTTTCGCTGAGCAAGATAGTCTTTCAGCGCGCTTTCAACCTCATCGTGAAAGTAGAGCACCGCCCGGTTTCCCCCCTTGCGCGTTACGGTAAATGCGTTGCTGTCAAAATTCAGGTCGGACAGGTTGAGCCCTACGAGTTCGCTGATGCGTATTCCTGTTCCCAAAAACACGGTCAAAATTGCAAGGTCGCGCAGCCTGTTTTTTTTGTGAAACCTAAGCTGTCCCTCAGACAGCTTTGAGCCGGCTTCAACCTCGTCAAGCAGGCGGACGATTTCATTGATTTCAAGACGCAGAATTTCCTTATCATGCTTTTTTGGCAGCTCAACCTTTTCCGTAATATTTTCCTCAAGTATGCCCTTGCGGTAAAGATACTTGAACAGGTTTCTAACGCTTGATAACTTCCGCGATTTAGCGCTTTCGCCGTTTGAGAGACGCTTTCCGTTAAAGGTATAGAGGCTGAGATAGGATAAAAACTTTTCCAAATGAAAACCCGTGACTTTTTTTAATGAGTCTATGTCAAAAGCGCGAATTGAATCAAACGGAAAGTCCGGGGTTTCCGCAATGAGGTAGTCAAAGAAAATGCGCAGATCATGGGCATAATTTAAACGGGTGAGCGGCGAGGATGTGTTTTCTATTCCCACCATAAAATCAGTGCAGAATGGGGGAAGCTCGGCAAGCACTCGGCGCAGCCGCTTGATATTGTTTAAATTGCGTTCCTTGAAATAATCGCCCATACCTATAATTATAGTGCATCGGGGAAAAAAATTCAACTTAAAAAGGCGTTAACCGAATTGCTGCCACCAAAGCTCATCGTCCGACGTTTCATCATCCGTGGGCAGAGGCGCGGTTGGCCTGTCTTCTGTGTCCGGCGTAAGGTCAAACGGAACTGATATTTTTTGCGCAAAGGACAAACCTTGATACTGTACGCCGCCCGGGGAGTAATAGATGGGCAGTATTATATATTCGGAAATTTTGCCGCAGCGTGCCTGGTTGTCAGTGATATCTATCCGACCCTCTTTGCCGCTTATTTCGTCTACTATAGAATTATCGTCTGCACGGTAAATCTTATAGGTAAAGTATTTGTTTGCTACAAAAGAGATGTGCGGACGGTTTTCCTTGAGGCGGATGTCGGGCGACTGCACCTTTGGGTTTGTAAAGCTGTCGGAGGTTTGCGTGGGATAATTTGACATTGAAAACCATTCACGCAGTACGGTGCCTTTGGGCGCATCCGGCCCTGCCAAAAGCAGCGTCTGATTTTTTTCTAAGGCATATAGGTCAATGTCTGCAGATTTGACGCTGGGCGGTGGGCTGAACGGCTGAGGCCCACCCGAAAAATAGAGGACATTATAAAAATCACGGGCGGCAATTGACGGTGTGGTTCCGCCCATTATAGAGTTTGACATGAGTGTTTTCTCGTTTCCGATAAAGCTCAGCAGTGTGTGAGCAGTGGTGTAAGACAGGCTGTATGCGTCAGAGTTGCCCTTTTCCGTACCCACTGTTCCGGTCTTTGCCGCCACCTCATATGGCAGCGACTTAAGTCGTACGGCAGTACCCGAGGCCACGCTGTCACGCAATATATCGGTAATTAAAAAAGCAGTGTCGTCCCGCATGACCCGGGCGGAAGCGCTTTCGTGCTGATAGACTGTATTCCCGTTCGAATCCACAATTTTTCTTATAAAGGAAGGAGAAGTATATACTCCAAGGTTAGCAAGCGCTCCGTAGCCTCCGAGCAGGCGTTTTAAGGGCACGGGGTTTGCGGTTGCGCCAAGCGCTGCGGTCAGGCTGGATTCGCCTACAGATATATCCATGCCTGACAAAAAATCTAAGCTGTAGCGCGTGCCAATACCGTTCAATAATTTTACTGCGGGGATATTGAGGCTGTGTGAAAGGGCATAGCGCACGGATACTCTGCCGTGATATTTGCCGTCAAAGTTTTGCGGGCAGTAGCCGCCGAAGTCGGTTTTTTCATCTTCCATAATGGTAGCGGGAGCAACAAAGTTTTTTTCAAACGCAGGTGCGTATACGGCAAGCGGCTTTAAAGCAGAGCCGGTCTGCCGCGAAAATGAGTTGAAATCATACACGTTTTTTGAGGCAAAGACCTCAATCCCCATGCTTTCATTGCTACATAGTACTATGCAAGACATGGCATTTTCATAGTACTCTGCATAATATTTTTTGTCCTGAACTATCTTTTTTGCCTGATCATTCAGGTCTTTGTCCAAATAGGTAAAAATCTTGTATCCGCCCTGTGCCAGCTCTCTTTCGTTGAGCCCCAAGAGTGTGCAGGCTTCGGAAAAGCCGGACACCACATAGGGGTCTATCCGTTCCGAGGTATGGCTTACTGCGGCAATTTGTTCCTGACATGCGGCTTCATGGTCTTGCGGGTTTATCAGCCCTTGCTGCTTCATAAGCCCCAACACCAGATTTCTGCGCTTTATGCAGGCCTCGGGGTTCATTATCGGCGAATAGTTTGCGGGTGACTTTATCAATCCGGCAAGCGCAGCGCTTTCAGCCAAAGTCAAATCCTTAGCCTGTTTCCCGAAATACATAGCCGACGCGGCCTCTATGCCGTAACAGCCACTTCCGAAATAGATGGTATTTAGATACATCTCCAAGATTTCATCCTTGCTGTATAGCTTTTCCAGCTCAAGCGCAAGCCTGATTTCCTTGGCCTTTCTGAGCATAGTTTTTTCTGAACTTAACTGTGTGTTTTTTATAAGCTGCTGCGTAATTGTGGATGCTCCCTGCGCATACGACAACGAGGCAATATTTTTTACCGTAGCGGAAACAATTCTTTTTACATCAATACCGTTATGGTTATAAAAATTTTTGTCTTCAACCGCACAAAACGCCTGCTTTGTATACTCATTGAGTTGCGAGATGTTTACAAGAGTCCTGCCCGCTCCGGCCGTCTGCATGATTTGGTTGTCGTACTTATCATATAGTACCACCTGTTTAGACGCATGGTTCAGCTTATTTGCATCAAGCTTGACGCCGTTTGTGCCCAGCCAAAGAAAGGCTGTAAAGGCTATGCCCGCGAGCAATCCGGCGGCTGCCGTGTAAATTGTTAAACGTAATAATTTCTTGAACATTATAGTGCTTGCTCCCAAAAAAAAAATTTTGCATCACAGTCTGGCTTGCCGCGGCATGCACGCGGTTTTTTGTGCTCGTATCAATTATTTGTCAATAATCTTAATCATCAAAACGGTTTGCGGGTTGCCGTTAAATTACACTCCGCTATTAGTATGCGGCGTTTGGTTTTGTTTATTTATCCCGCTGCCCGCAATTATCCTTGATAATTTGTGTAAAAAATTATATAATTATATACATTGAAACAACAGAGGAAATATGAAGAGTTATAATATTATTACCTACGGCTGCCAGATGAACGCCCATGAATCGGAAAAGCTTGCATATATTTTGGAGTCCAAGGGATATATCCCCGCTAACGGAAACGACGACGCGGATATAATCATATTTAATACTTGCTGTGTGCGCGAAAACGCTGAACGCAAGGCATTTGGAAATATAGGCAAGTTAAAGGCGCTTAAGGCGGAAAAACCAGAGCTTATCATTGCCGTGTGCGGCTGCATGACGCAGCAGGAGGGCGTGTCAGATAAGCTGATTAAAAAGTTTCCTTTTTTGGATGTAGTGTTTGGCACGTTTAACATTGACAGCTTTTGGGACTACCTTAAAGAGCGTGATAAACGCGGTAAAAGCGTTGTGGAAGTGCTTGCGCATGAAAACGCCGTAAGCGAAGAGCACGGCTATAAGCGCGAGGGCACTGTTCATGCGTTTGTAAACATCATGTACGGCTGCAACAATTTTTGTACTTACTGCATTGTGCCTCACGTGAGGGGGCGCGAGCGCAGCCGCAGCGAAGACGCAATCATAGGCGAAGTAAAATCGCTTTTAGAGAGCGGTTACAGGGAAATCACGCTTTTGGGTCAAAACGTAAACTCCTATGGCCATGACTTGGGCGGCCCGGGCAGTTTTGCCGCGCTGCTTGACAAGCTGGGCGCTCTTCCCTATAAATGCCGCATTAAGTTTATGACGTCTCACCCCAAGGATTTATCTGTTGAGGTGGTGGAAACAATTTCAAGGCATAAAAATCTCAGCAAAAACATTCATCTTCCCATTCAGTCCGGCAGCAATGAAATCTTGGGCCGAATGAACAGAAGATATACGCGCGAACATTATTTAAAGCTTGTGGAGATAATAAGGCAAAAGCTGGAAGGCTGCGGCCTGACCACAGATTTGATGATAGGCTTCCCCGGTGAAACCGAGGCTGATTTTGAGCAGACCATGGACATTGTAAGGCAGGTGCGTTTTTCCGGTGCGTTTACTTTTGTGTATTCGCCCCGCAGCGGAACCCCCGCCGCAAAGTTTCCCGACCAGCTGGATGACGATACTCTAAAAAGACGGATTATCCGGCTTGTTGAATTGCAAAACTCAATAACATCGGAAATAAACGCCGAATATGTGGGTAACGTCTTTGAGGTTTTGGTTGACGGCAAAGACTCCAAAAGGGAGGGCTGCATGTGCGGCCGTACGGAAAGCGGAAAGCTTGTCTCTTTTGAGGGCAAAGAAGAGCTGCTCGGCAAGTTTGTAAACATAAAAATAAACCGTTCCAGCATGGCCTCGCTTCAAGGAGAGTTGGCGTAGGTTAACTGCTGCCGATTGGTTGTCAGTAATTATTGGATTTTTTTACAGGAGATAAGGCATGGCACTGTCGCCCATGATGACACAATACCTTGCTACCAAGGAGAAATATAAGGATTGCCTTCTGTTTTACAGGTTGGGTGATTTTTACGAAATGTTTTTTGAGGACGCAATAACCGCGTCCAAAGCGCTTGACCTCACCTTAACCGGCAGGGATTGCGGGCTTGAAGAGCGTGCGCCCATGTGCGGCGTGCCTTACCATGCCGTTGATGGGTACATAGCCCGGTTGATAGACGCCGGCTTTAAGGTGGCGATATGCGAGCAGCTCACTACGCCCGAGCAAAGCAAAGGCGGCATGTTGGAGCGCGATGTTGTGCGTGTAATTACCGCAGGCACAGTAATTGAGCCGGAGATGCTGCGGGAGGATGCCAACAACTATATTGTAAGCGTTTTTCGTGACACAAAGGGAACAGGTATTGCCTATGCGGATATCTCCACG
The DNA here is from genome assembly GCA_964587785.1 of uncultured Clostridia bacterium. Taxonomy (GTDB): domain Bacteria; phylum Bacillota; class Clostridia; order Christensenellales; family HGM11417; genus CAZPMG01. The sequence continues at coordinate 6,682 of CAZPMG010000035.1, read as the reverse complement.
GGCGACTTTTATGTAACCGAACTTGGCGTCTCCAAAAGCGGCGACAAAGAGCTTGAGGATTATTTAATCAAATTATCTCCGTCTGAAATTCTTTGCAACGCCGCCATGCACGAGATATCCAAGGCGCTGCCGTCCGTGCAATATTCCATTTTGCCCAAATTTTCCGTATATTATGACTGGGCGTACAGCTACGAAACCGCCTACAAAAGCGTTACGCAAAAGCTGGGCGTGAAAAACCTGCGCGCTTTTTCCTGCGAAGGCAAGCGTCTTGCGGTAAGCGCAGCCGGTGCGCTTATGGAATATTTGAACGAAACCCAAAAGCGTACGCTGTCGCACATAAACCGCCTGAAGTTTGTAAGCTATGGCAGCTGCATGAATTTGGACGCAGAGACCTTCCGCAACTTAGAGCTTACCAAGACAATGCGCGACGGCAAAAAATACGGTTCGCTGCTGTGGCTTTTAGATAACACAAAAACCAGCATGGGGTCGCGCTTTCTGCTTGGCGCAATTGAGCGTCCTCTTACAGATCTGAATGAAATCCATGACCGGCTTGACGCTGTCGGCGAGCTTGCAGATAATTTAATCGTGCGTGAAAACCTGTCAAATGCACTCTCAAAGATTCGCGACATTGAGCGTCTGAGCGCAAAGCTTTCATTCGGCAGCATAAATCCCCGCGATTTGTTTTCCCTGCAGGAATCCTTAAATGTGTTGCCGAACATAAAGCAAGCGCTTTCGGAATGTAATTCCTGCTTGCTTCTCAAGCTTGAGAACGATATTGTGCTTGCCGAAGATGAGGCGAGACTTCTTGGGCTTGCCATAGTGGATAACCCGCCGCCGGTTACGCGTGACGGGGGATTTATAAGGGAGGGTTATTCCAAGGAGCTTGACGAGATAAAGTCAAGGTCGCAAAACTCAAAGGGCTGGCTTGCCGAGTATGAGGCGCTTGAGAAGAGCCAAACCGGCATAAAAAATCTCAAAGTAGGCTACAACAGGGTGTTTGGATATTATATCGAAGTGCCTAAAAGTGCATCTGACCTTGTGCCCATGACATACACAAGAAAGCAGACGGTTGCCAATGCCGAACGATACATAACCGAACAGCTCAAAAAACTGGAATCAGACATTTCGGGCGCGGATGAGCAGGCTGTCAAGCTTGAGCAGGTGTTGTTTGCAAAGCTTACCGACACGCTCAAGCTCCGTATCAAGGACTTCCAGCAGACTGCCAAGGCAATTGGCTGCGTCGATATGCTTTATTCCTTTGCCATACTTGCAATAAAACACAATTACTGCAAGCCTGATGTAAAGGATTACGGCGCAAAGACCGTGCTTATTGAGGGCAGGCATCCGGTGGTAGAGAGCTTTGTCAAAAACGAGCGTTTTGTCTCTAATGATACTTTTTTTGATGAAAACCAGCACACACTCATAATCACCGGCCCGAATATGGCGGGAAAGAGCACTTATATGCGTCAGGTGGCGTTGATCGTGTTAATGGCGCACATAGGCAGCTTTGTGCCGTGCAAGCGTGCGGAGATTGCGCTTACCGATAGGATTTTTACACGTGTGGGTGCTTCCGATAACCTACTGTTTGACCAGAGTACCTTTATGGTGGAGATGACTGAGGTTGCCGGCATACTTAACAACGCCACTGAGAACAGTTTGATTATTTTAGACGAGGTGGGCAGGGGTACCAGCACGTTTGACGGGCTTAGCATTGCGTGGGCGGTCATGGAATATGTAAGCAGAGAAATCCGCGCAAAGACACTTTTTGCCACGCACTATCACGAGCTTACCGAGCTTGAGGGCTCTTTGGACGGCATAAAAAACTATCACATTGCGGTAAAGGAGCTTGCGGGCGGCATAGTATTTTTGCGTAAAATACTGCCCGGCGGTACGAACAAAAGCTTTGGTATAGAGGTTGCCGCATTGGCAGGGTTGCCAAAGTCTGTTGTGGCAAAGGCCAAGCGCATTTTAAAGCAGCTTGAGGAGGCGGATATAAACAACCCTCGCAATCAATCGGCGCAGCTCAGGCTGGACCTCGACGCGCCCGACACGCGGGCGCAGGACGCAGACGGCAACTCGGCAGCGAAAGCAAAGACGGCGAAAGTGGCGCAGGCCATAATGCAGGCCGACCTCAATTCAATTACGCCTATAGAGGCGCTTAAATTGCTGGCGGAACTTCAAGGAGAAATCGCCGAAGAAGCTCAATAGAGTACTATATTTTTGCAGCATTTTGCATAGTACTATGCAGGTGAATTATGTCAATTATACGTGTTTTAGATAAGACTATATACAACAGAATTGCCGCCGGCGAGGTCGTCGAGCGGCCGGCGTCCGTCGTAAAGGAACTGGTAGAAAACGCCATAGACGCGGGTGCCCGTCAGATTGACGTAGAGATAACGGAGGGCGGGTTAAAGAGAATTTTTGTGGCGGACGACGGCGGCGGAATAGAGCGCAGCTATCTGAAAACAGCTTTTTTCCCTCACGCTACAAGCAAGATATCGGCAATTGACGACCTTGACGGCATAGCGACCCTTGGCTTTCGCGGAGAGGCGCTTGCTTCCATAGCTTCGGTTGCCATGGTAAACGTAAAGACAAAAGCGCCGGGGAGCGGCGTGGGTGCGGAAATCAGCGTGAAGGGCGGAGAGTTTTCTGACATAACCGACTGCGGCTGCGCGGACGGCACTGCTTTTTTGGTGGAAAATCTTTTTTTCAACGCGCCCGTGCGTGCGAAGTTCTTGAAATCCGCACGCGGTGAAGAGGGTGAGGTATCAGACCTTATGTCGCGGTTTGTATTGTCAAATCCTCACATTCGTTTTACATATAAAGCAGACGGCAAACAAATTTATTTGTCGCAGGGCAAGGACTTGCTCACCGCAGTTCATGCGGTATACGGCGACAATGTTTTGGGCAACATTATTGAGGCGGGAATCAAAGGTGCGGACGGCTATAATATATTTGGTTACATCGGCAAGCCCTCATATCCCAAGCCCAACCGGACGTATCAGACGCTTATAATAAACGGGCGGGTTATATCCAGCCCTACGGTTTCTGCAAGTATTCAAAACGCATACGGCAGCTACCTCATGAAAAGACAATTTCCTTTTTTTGTGCTTGAACTTACCATGCCGCTTTCCGAGGTGGACGTAAATGTGCATCCCAATAAGCGTGAAGTTCGATTTGCAAACTCAAAGAAGGTCTATGGGCTGTTCTATAATGCCTGCAAAAACGCTCTCTCACAATGTGTAACGTTTGAGCCGCAGATTATGCCGCAACAGGGGATGCAGCACCAAGGCAGAACGATATCCCAAGAGCTGCCGCCGCAGGCAGGCGCAAGCGGCGCGGG
>CAZPMG010000035.1:1523-3239 GCA_964587785.1 uncultured Clostridia bacterium | reverse complement strand
CCGGCGGAGGGCAGGACTATACAGTAAAAAGCGCGGCCGAGCAATTGAAAGATATTGCTGCCGCGGCTGAAGCGGCCGAAGCGGAAGATTGGGGCCCGATAAACCCGGTTGAAAAAAAGCAGTATTTTGTTGCCGACAGCGGCTATGTAGGGTCAAGTGAAGGCTCCGCGGAAGGCGGTGGGGCTGCTGGTGCAAACGCGCACCTTCAATCAACGCAAGCTATGCATCAGTCAGCACAGGCAACATTTCACTCGGAGGCAGGTTTTCAGTCAACGCAGACAGCGTTACACGCGGATGCGGATAAAATAACTCAAGAGCCGCTCCTGCAGGATACTTATTCCTTCAAGTTCTGCGGACAGTTGTTTTCTGCATATTTGATTGTGGAATATAAGGACAATGTGCTGTTCATTGACCAGCACGCGGCGCACGAAAGGCTGCTCTATGACAAACTGCTTGAGCAGCAAAAGGCCTCACGGCTGGAAATTCAGCAGCTGCTGCTGCCTTTTATTGTACACGTTAATGCGCGTGAGTACGGAGAGATTGAGCCTCACTTGGATGCTTTCCGTGAGCTTGGCTTTGATATAGACGGTATAAACAACGCCTTTAAGGTGTCCGCCGTGCCTATGGTGCTGGCAGACATTGACCTGAAAGCTTTTTTTGACAGCACTTCAGGCGACTTGCTGTCGGGTGCTACTCTTAAAGAAAATGCATTTTTGAAGCATCGCATTGCCGCACGTGCGTGTAAATCAGCCATAAAAGCCGGTCAAAAACTTGAGCAAGCAGAGGTCTTGTCGATAATAAATAAGCTGGCCTACAGCGGCACCGAGCTGCTGTGTCCGCACGGCCGTCCGATTTTGATTAGATACACAAAACGAGATATAGAGAAGTTGTTCAAAAGAATAGTGTAATATGGCTTTACGAAGTTTAAACGCTTACAATATATTGTTTTGTGTTGATAAATATAGGTTAGCACTTGCTTTTAACTGGCATAGTACTCTATTTTAAACAGGTTTTGCATAGTACTTTATGGAAAAATTGCTTATAATAACAGGTCCAACTGCGTCCGGGAAAACCGCGCTTGCGGTGGATATTGCGAGAAGTTTAGATACTTCGATAATTTCCTGTGATTCCGTACAGATTTATAAGGGATTTGATATAGGCTCGGCAAAACCCGGAGAATCTGAAAAGGGCGGAATCGCTCATTATCTCATGGACTTTTTGTCTCCGGACAGTTCTTACAGCACAGCACAATACGCCAAGGACTTTGACGAAGTTGTCAATGCTCATTTTGAGGGGAAAACCGCTGTGGTCTGCGGGGGAACCGCGCTGTATATACAGTCTATTTTATATCCGATGAAGCACGGCAGCACACCCTCCGACCTACTGCTGCGACGGGAACTTGAAGCTTTAGCTAAAGACAAAGGCAATGACTTTGTGCATTCCAAGCTGAGCGTGCTTGACCCGGAAACGGCTAAACGGCTGCATCCGAACGATTTAAAGCGTGTTATCCGCGCAATCGAAGTAGCAACGCTTACGGGCAGGCCGCTTTCCCAAAACCGCGGCGCATTTGACCGCCCTTTCAAATATACTTTTAAGCTGTTCGGACTCTATTTGGAAAGACAGGAGCTTTATGAAAAAATTGATAATCGCGTGGACGCAATGCTTAAAGCCGGATTGCTTGAGGAAGTTGAGGCGCTGCTTAAAGGCGGGCTTGAC
>CAZPMG010000035.1:0-1423 GCA_964587785.1 uncultured Clostridia bacterium | reverse complement strand
AAAACGGCAACCTATGATAAATTGGGGATTTGCGGGTAAAATACGGTTAATTTGCAGGTTGTTATATACCTCAAATCATTCAAAAGAAATTGTTAAGGAATATTGGTATTGTTATGGCTGAAGCATTTTATGAAGAGAGCGTTAAGAGCAAGGATTCGTCCTATAACAAAAGACGGCGGAATATGTTTTTGATTGTTTCAGTCATGTTCTTGGCGGCAGGTATATTATTTTCCGTCCTTACCTATTTAAGCTTGTTTGCAGATGCGGGAGATGAGGGGCAATACATTACTCAATCATTGATCTTTTCCGGCCTTTTGGCGGTCACTGCAATATTGTCCTTTGTAATGTTTGCAGTTTTCCGGCGCAAAAAAAACAATTGCAACCTTGAATATGATTATACCTTTATCTCGGGCAGCCTCAGAATTGCCAAAGTCATCAACAACTCGCGCAGAAAGCCGGTTCTTGCCTTTGACTGCAGCGAGATTGAAGCGCTAAACAGCATTCAGCACGAGCAATATCCCAGATATGAAACCATGGCCGGGATAAAAAAAATTGTGGCAACGCCTAACCTTCTTGAAGACGATTCTAAAATAACCTTTATATTTTGCAAGATAGGCGGAACGCCGCATCTCATTTTAATTGAACCTTCAGACGTCTTGATTATATTAATCAGGCGAAGCTCAAGAAAATTTGTGAGGTCTTGATGATCTATCTCGATAATGCTGCCACCACAAAATGCTATGATTCTGTACTGGAAAAATTTTTAAGCGTTTCGCGCGGCAATTACTTCAATGCATCCTCAACTTATGGGCCGGGGTTGAAATCAAGCGCTCTGCTTGGCAGCTGCCGCGGAGAAATTGCCGGTTTTTTAGGCTGTGCGCCAAATGAACTTTATTTTACAGCGAGCGGCACTGAGGCAGATAATATTGCTGTTTTCGGTGCATTTAAAAATAAAAAAGCACGAATAATAACCTCTGTTGCAGAGCATCCTGCGGTTTATGAGTGCTTTGCAGAGCTAAAAAACAAGGGCGCAGACGTTCAGTTTTTAAGGCTTTTGCCGGACAGCAGCGTGGATATTGAGCATTTTTATCAGCTTATGACGCCCGAAACTTCGTTTGTATCGGTGATGCACGTAAACAATGAAACAGGCGCGGTAAACGATATAGCAAAGTTCGTCCGCCACGCTAAGAGCATCAACCCGCGGTGCATAGTGCATTCTGACGGAATACAGGCATTTTTAAAAATACCCTTCAATCTCAAAGCTTTGGGTGTGGATTTATACAGCATCAGCGCACACAAAATTCACGGACCAAAGGGCGCTGCGGCGCTGTATGTGCGCTCAGGGCTCAAACTGTCGCCTTATCTGCTTGGAGGGGGACAGGAACGGGGTATAAGGCCGGGCACAGAGAACCTTGCCGCGATA
>CAZPMG010000034.1:7150-16454 GCA_964587785.1 uncultured Clostridia bacterium | reverse complement strand
AACCTGTTCAAATAATTGCTCCATTTTTCCGCCGATTTATATGCTTGAAGTGAGCTTTCGGGCACATATATCACCAGCGTAGAGTGGGTTCCGTTAAAAGAGCCGTACACCTCGGGCGGCTCTGTGGCAAGCATTGTTACGCTCTTAAGTCCGGTGCAATTGCCGAATGCGCCGCTGCTTAGTTCGGTTAAATTTCGCGGCAATATGATGCTTTGGATGCTCTCACAGTAATAAAAGGCGTACGAATTTATAATCTCAAGCGGGGAATCCTGTGCGAACGTTACGCTTTTAATTTCCCTGCTTTCGCTAAAGGCCAATTGACCTAAATATACTACGCTTGAGGGAATGCTTACGGACGTAAGTCCGCTTGCCAAAAAGGAATGATCTTCGATTCTTTCCAGTTCATCGTGAAAGGTTATGCTTTTAAGATTGACGCTCCAGGCAAACGACCATTTGCCTGTGCTCGTTACGCTCTGCGGCAGCGTGAAACTCTGCTCGGGCTTGCCGGCGGGATAATTAAATAATAAGGTCTTTTCCTTGTTGTACAGCACTCCGTTTTCCGAAGAAAATTTTGTGTTTTCCGTATTCACATTTATTGCGGTAAGCGCCTTGCAATTATAAAAAGCTTTTTCGCTGAGGGTAGCTGCGTTTTTCGATAAAGCTACAGAGGTAAGCTTTACGCAGTCCGCAAACGCTTCAAGCCCAATGCTTGTAAGGCTGTCTGGCATGTCTATGGAGGTCAAATCGCGGCAATTCCAAAAGGCGCGCATACCAATACTGTTTACGGTGTGCGGAAGAGAGATGCTCTTTAGGCTTTTGCAGTCGGCAAAAGCATACATGCTTATAGACTGCAGGCCGGACGGCAGCGTTACGCTTGACAGGTTTTTGCACTCGTAAAAAGCCGCATCACCCAAATATACGTATCCTTCGGGGATAAACACGCTCTCTATGTCCGTATCTGCAAACGCGCCGTTAGAGCTGGAGGAATAAAGACGTGTTACTGGCTTGCCGTTATACCGCTTGGGCAAAAAAAGCTGTGCGGGCAGTGTTACGCCTTGCTTCTTGCGGATATTGTAGCTATCGTTCGCAAGAAGCGCAAATTCAAAGTACTCGTCGGAGGTGGCCGTATAGCCGTCGTCCTCCTCCCATCTTGCCGTAAGGGTAGTTTGTCCGGTAACCGTGTAGCTAAATTCCGGCTCAAAGGATACCAAGGTTTCACCCAAAAACCAGCCTATAAATATGTAATCCGGGTTTGTGTCCGCCGAAACCAGCACATCGGTGTCTTGGCTGTATGAGCCCGCACCGCTCACCGTGCCGCCCGCTTCCGGATTTCGCAGCAGCGTTAGCTGGTGTTTGATTTCAGAGGCAGGCTGCGCGGTAACGGTAAAGGACTTTGTCTTTTCCGCGCCGCCGTCGGCTTTGACGGTAATCTTTACGGTGTAAACCTTACCCGATTCCACGGTAAAGCTGCCGCTTTTAATCTCAACCGGGTTACCGCTTTCGGTTACCTCCAATGTTACGGTAACGCCCAACTGGCTTTGGTATTTGTCTAAATCAGTAATAGTGTACGGGACGGAGTATGTGCCGGGCGCAACGTCCGACCGGTCCTGCGCCTGTATGGAGAGACTATCAAAACTAAGCTCGTCGCCGCACGCCAAAAGCAGTGCAAAGCTGAGTAAAAGTGTGGTCAAAAGCAGCAACACTTTGCGTGTCTTTGTCATAGAATAAACCATCCTGATGTTTTTTATGTCAAATAATGTTTGCCTTTATCCCCAAACTTAAGCGCGTCCCTCAAGTGCGGCGGCTATTGCGTTTTCGTCGCGGGGGGCGGGGCGGCTTACTTTGTCAAAAATTTCCCATTCCTCAACGTGCGTAACCGATTGGCCGGGGGCGAGTAGCTCTAAGGGTGACAGTGATTCGCTCTCTAACATGAAGTCGCAGGTATATGCCTCAAAGTTGCAGCCGAAATCCGGATATATGGCCTCGGGGTCAAATTCAAAGCGCTTTACAACAAGCTGCCCGTGGTTAAAGTATGCCGCATAGCCTTTGTCTGCGGGCATTCCCAGCTTAAATGGCTTTGCCGCGTCTTTGTCTTGGTTCAGCGTAATAAACCGGTCTCCCCAATATACGCGGCTGTCGTTCATGGCGGAGTAAGGCCAAAGGCTGAGCGAGCGGTTGGGGAGCAGCCCTGTGTCCTCGGAGATTTGCTCTACGGCAAGCAACCCGCCTGCGTCCATAACTGACAGCGCCCAGGCAGAAAGCTCGATGTCGAACATGGAGAGGTTTTTAATCTCATGCACCACGCTCACGCGCGCGGCCTTTTTGTCAAGCGTAACGGTCATGGCGCGCTCGGTAAGCGTAACATCGGATTTACAGCTTACGCGCACGCCGCTCTCGAGCAGCTCGACCTGCACAGGTACGTTGTCAGGCTCGTCAGACCTGCCGGCAAGCTCGGGCGAAACCCAAAGCCTGTGACCGCCGAATATGTTCCACGCATCTTGAGCGGGGTTTTCAAGCTGGTCGCGGCGCACGCAAAAATGGTTTGCGCCGCCGTATGCGCTAAGCGAAATTATGCGCGGCCCTACGCCGGTAATCACGATAAGCTCTGCATTTCCGTTGCTGAGCGTAACTGCCTTGTGCCCTAAAAACTCAGACATTTCAACTTTTACTGCCATAATAAAACACCTCATCTGGTTATACTAATGCTAAAAATTCCCTTACATCATACCACATAATGTTAATGCATAGTCCTGCACTTGTCAATGATTTTGGCTGTAAAACAAATCAATTTTTACATGTCGGTTTGCCCGGCTTTGTCGCATTCGTGCTCTTCGCGGAGTATTTGGGTTATTTCCGCGACGTTGCTTGCTAAGTCGAAAAGTTGTTTCAGGGAAACGGTTTTGCACAGTCGCCTGCGAGTGAGGTTATTGCGCCAGTGCCCGCAGGTTTCCCGGTTTTCCACAATTTTTTCATGCTTAGAGCAATATCCGCTTTTCTCCCTATTAAACTGCTTGTACCCCTTTGTATAATACACGTTGTAATTACCGCAAAATATGCACTGTTTCATAATGCACCAACTCCTATTTACTCCGATAGTAATATTATAACAAAATAAAAAGAGGAATAGGCTGAATATTACAAAAGTCATAAGCAGTCATTTTAACGGTCTTCTTGCCTTACGAACCGGAAACTGTTACTTATGCAAAATTTTCGTTCGGCGGATTAAAACAAGTTACAATTATTGAAGCGGATTAATGCAAGTTGTAAGTTAATGAAAGAAAAAAAACCGCATAAATGCAAGCCCGTCCCGGATATCCGGGGCGGGCTTGCATTTATGCTATTGTTCTTTTGCTTCTTTTCAATCATGAAAAGAAGCGGGGTGCAGGGGCAGCGCCCCTGCGGAAGTACGGATAGCAGAGCGCCCTGCGTAAATGTTAATCACCGCAAACCCACCGCATAAAGAATCATTCCCAGGGCAGGTCGTCGTCGCTGTCAGTGTCGGTATCCGAGCTGTCTGCGCCTTTAGCGCGCGCACCTGCAACAGCAGCGGCAACCTCGGGCATATCCTTGGCGGCTGCGGCTGACGGTTCAAACCTTGCGGAAAACGCGTCGGGCGGCGGCGCCAAATCATCCGGCGGCGGAACAAACTCCTCGTCCGGCGGCGGAGCAAGGCTTTGCGCGCTGGTTTTGGCGGGGATTCCTGAACCCGGGTCTCCGGGCGCGGGGGGCGCGCCGTAAGCGTTGAGCAGCTCGTCCGCGCGCCTGTCGGTGTTTTCAAACTTGACATATTCGCCCGTCCAGCCCAAAAATACAGAGCCTGTGGCCCCGTTGCGGTGTTTTTCTACAAGAATCTCCACAACGTCCTTTTGGATATCGCCCGCCGCCACCTTTTGCTGGTTGGCCTCCACGCGGTCGGCGCGGTAAATAAACATTACAATGTCCGCGTCCTGCTCGATTGCTCCGGACTCGCGCAGGTCAGAAAGCTGCGGCCTGTGCGAGCTGCGCGACTCCACCGCGCGCGAAAGCTGGGACAGCGCCAATACCGGCACGTCAATTTCCTTGGCGATAATTTTGAGCGAGCGCGATATCTCGGAAATCTCCTGCTGACGGTTATCCGCCCGCTTTGAGCCGCTCATCAGCTGTATGTAGTCTATCATGATAAGGTCAAGGCCGTAGCGCGACTTGAGCCGGCGGCACTTGCTGAGAATTTCGGCGGGCGTAATCAGCGAGGAATCATCCACAAAAATTTTGGTTTCACCAAGCGCCTTGTTTGCCTTCCAGACGCGCTCCCAGTCGCGCTCGTCAAGCTTGCCGGAGAGTGCCTTGCTCATGGGCACGCGCGCCGTGGAGCACACCATGCGCTGCGCAATCTGAACCTTGGGCATCTCAAGCGAGAACACCGCACACACCGCACCAGACTGAAGCGCGGCGTTTTCCACCATATTCATGGCAAACGAGCTCTTGCCCATGGCAGGGCGCGCGGCAATGAGCACCAAATCAGATTTATGCAATCCTCCCTGCAGCAGCCCGTCCAGCGCATTAAAGCCGGTTGGCAGCCCGCGGAAAACATTCTTGTTTTGGGAAATCTGCTGAAACTTGTGCATTACCTCGGTTACAGATTCGTTGATGGGCGTAATCTGCGAGCTGTCAGCGGTGCGGCCTATGTCGAAAACCGATTTTTCCGCAAGAGAGAGAGCCTCTGTTTCGGAGACAGGGGAGTGCGCGGCTTCAATTATGTCGTTTGCCGCGCGTACAAGCCTGCGCATAATTGAGTCGCGGCGCACGATGTCTACATAGTGCTTGAAGTTGGCCGCGGACGGCACGGCGGCAATCACAGTGGTTATATAGGGCAGACCGCCCGCGCGGCTGAGCGTGCCGTTTGTCTCAAGTTCGTCGGCAAGCGTGACCAAATCCACCGGCCGCCCGGCGTGATAGATCTTGTGCATTGCCTCGTATATGTACTTGTGCGATTCCGAATAAAAGTCCGCCGCCGTAAGCTGCGGCAAAATTTCCGCTGCGGTCTCGGCGTCATACAGCACGCAGCCAAGCACTGACTGCTCGGCCTCAAGGTTGTGGGGTATTGTGCGCGTTGCCTTTAATTCGGGGTTGGTTTTTTTTGGGGGCATGACAAAGGACTCCCGTTATAGTCAATTCCAATATTGTAAAAAGAAATGCGGACAGCAAATAAATAATGGTTTGCGTTGTGCAATATGATTTTGCCGCGCAGTAATGCTTTTTGTATGTTTAAAGTTTACCGTTTAATAAACTTCCTGCGCGGCAAAAGCACTGCTGAAAACAAGCGCGACAGCTGCTGCGGCGAGCCTGCAGTAAGCTTGCTCTTTGGCAGTATAAAGCACTTTGTGGGCTGAATATAGATGTAAAATACTTCAGACGTCTCATACACGCAAAACAAATCCACATAGTTAAACGAGCTTCTCTTGCCCGATTCGCTGAAGCTTACGTGCATACGCGAGGTGTCAAACACATAGAACGCCATCATCTCGGTATAGTCGGGGTTTTGCTTTAGCATATGCTTTGCGCCCTTTACCGTAAGCCAGCGCAGTATAAGCGGAAATGACACGGTAAATATGGCGGCAATCACCGCGTAAATATACTGCTGCATAATCATAAACGCCACGCCGGCAATCAGCGCCAGCACCGAGCCTATATAAGGCTTTACGTAGTCGCGCCTGAACGCATCAAATAGCTTGTAATCAATAAACGCCTGTTCACTGTTTTTTACTGCGGCTTCAATCATCATAATATCAATATCTCCAAATGCGCTGTCTATCTCTGCCCTAAGGTTTATTCAAGGGCAGAGTACAGGCGCACAAAAAGAATGTTTTTACAAAAAAACCGTTCTTACGCTTGTATTGCGCTCGCAACGCACGCGCCATTAATTAAGCTTGGACGGTGTGTTGCGGTGTATTTAGGTAAGCGACTTTAACTCTTCAAGCGTGGATTTAAACTGCTGCATGGCAAACTCAAAGGGCTGTTTCTGCGACAAATCTACGTGCGCTATGCGCAGCAGGTCAACCGGATCGCTGCTGCAGCCGGAGGACAAGAACTTCATATAGTCCTTTACCATAGGCTCACCCTCGGCGAGTATCTTGCCTGCGATGGTGATTGCCGCGGTAAGGCCGGTGGAGTATTTATATACATAGAACGGCGAGTTGAAAAAGTGCGGTATGCGCGACCATTCGTGCGCGATGTTGCCGTCATATGTGACCGCGTCGCCGTAATACTTTTTGTTGAGGTCAAAGTAAAACTTGTTGAGTTCTTCCTTGGTGAGCGGCTGGCCGCGCTCGGCCATGGCGTGCGCCTCGGACTCGAACTGCGCAAACTGCGTCTGGCGGAATATGGTGGTGCGCACCATATCCAAGAAGTACGACAGCAAAAACTTTTTGAGGTTTACGTCGGAGGTATTGCCGATTATGTGGCGCAGCAGCAGCACTTCGTTCACCGTGCTTGCCACCTCGGCTACAAATATGGTGTATTGCGCCTTTATATAGGGCTGGTTTTTGTCTGAATAATACGAATGTATTGCGTGCCCCATCTCGTGCGCAATGGTAAAAATTCCGTGGGTGGTGAGCTCGTGGTTGAGCAGCACATAGGGGTGCGTGCCGTAGCAGCCCCAGCTGTAAGCGCCCGAACGCTTGCCCTTGCTCTCAAGCACGTCAATCCAGCCGCCGCTGTAAGCGGTTTCAAGCAGCTGTGCGTACTCCTTGCCGAGCGGCGCAAGCCCGGCTTTGACCAGCGCGTAAGCCTCCTCATACGGCAATTTTATGTCTGCGTTTTCAAACATGGGAAAGTGCATATCCGACATATACATATTGTCAAGGCCGGTGATTTTTTTGCGCAGCGCCATGTAGTCGTGCAGCAGCGGAGTGTTTTCTTCCACGGCGGAAAGCAGGTTGTTGTATACGTCGGGGGAGACCTCCTCGCCAAACAGCGCCGCAGACAGGCAGGAGCTATGGCCGCGCGCGCGCGCGTGGTAGATGTCCTTGGCTATAAGCGAGCTGTATATTGCCGTAATTGTGTTTGAGCGCTCTTTAAAATAGCGGTAATACGCGTTGTAAGCCCTGCGGCGTACTTCCTGGTTTTTGTTTTGCAGCATAACCGAATATGTGCCGTGCGTAATCTTTACGCTCTTGCCGTCTTCGTCCTTGATTGTGGGCGCGAGGTGGTCGGCGTTGTTGAGCATGGCAAAGATTTTGGCAAAGCCTGAGGAGACCTCTCCGCCAAGTGCGATGAGCCGCTCCTCACGCTCGGAGAGTATGTGCGGCTTTTGGCGTATCAAGCTGTGAAAAAACCTGTCATAGTCGCCCGCCAGCTTGGGATGCGCGGCAAGCGCTTTCAGCTCGTCCTCGGGCAGCGCGGACAGCTCGGGCGTGACAAACGAGGATGCGGTGTTTGCCCTCACCACGAGGCCCATTGCGCGGTCGGCAAGTCCCTGATACAGCGAAACCGTGCTGTCCTCGTCCCTGCGCATATGCGCGTACACATACAGGCGCTCAAGGCACAGCGAAAGCTCGCTCTCGTCAATCAGGCACTGCGCGGCGGTGTCGGGGTCGGACAGCTTGCCCTTATAGCCCTCAAGGCTTGCGGAAAGCGTCTCTGCCTTTTTAAACAGCTCTTCCCACGCGTCTTGGCTCTCCAGCATATCCTCAAGCCGCCATTTGTACTTTTGTTCAATATCGCTTCTTTTTAAATCAGCCATGAAATATAACCCTCCGCAGCGGAAATTTATCCGCCAAAATTTTATTAAATAATTATTTGCAATAACGCTCAGCCACAGATTCAATTAAATAAGTGCGGTGCGTTGAAACACCGTCGCTTGACTGCGGCCTATATAATATTCAAATTTAATTCTTGTTGCTGTGCACGGGCGCGGGTATTCTGCCGCCTCTGTTTACGAACACGGCGGGGGATGCGGAATTTACCGGTATAACCGGAGCGCGGCCGAGCAGTCCGCCGAACTCCACGGTGTCGCCCACCGCTTTACCGGGCGCGGGGATTATGCGCACGGCCGTGGTCTTTGAGTTTATCACGCCTATGGCGCACTCGTCGGCGATTATGGCGGATATGACTTCGGCGGGGGTGTCGCCGGGCACGGCTATCATGTCAAGCCCCACAGAGCAAACCGACGTCATCGCCTCAAGCTTGTCAAGTGTGAGCGCGCCGCTCTGGCAGGCGGCTATCATGCCCTCGTCCTCTGACACGGGTATAAACGCGCCCGAAAGCCCGCCCACGTGCGAGGACGCCATTATGCCGCCCTTTTTTACTGCGTCGTTGAGCATGGCGAGAGCAGCGGTAGTGCCGTGCGCGCCCACGCTCTCAAGACCCATCTCCTCAAGTATGCGCGCCACGGAATCGCCGGCAACAGGTGTGGGAGCAAGCGAAAGGTCCACTATGCCAAACGACGCGGAGAGCGCCTCTGCCGCGCGCTTTGCCACAAGCTGGCCCACGCGCGTTATCTTAAACGCAGTCTTTTTTATGGTCTCTGCAATATCCGTAAGGTCGCCGCCGCCCATCCTTTCCAGCGCGGCCTTAACCACGCCCGGGCCGCTTACGCCCACATTTATAACGCTGTCGCCCTCGCCCGCGCCGTTAAACGCGCCCGCCATAAACGGATTGTCCTCCACGGCGTTTGCAAACACCACAAATTTTGCGCAGGCAAGCCCGTCCTTATCGGCAGAAAGCGCCGCCGCCTGCTTTACCGCGCGGCCGCACATATTCACTGCGTCCATGTTTATGCCCGCACGCGTGGACGCGGCGTTTACCGACGCACACACCTTTTGCGTGGAGGCAAGCGCCTCGGGCAGGGTGAGCAAAAACTCACGCTCGCGCGCGGTCATTCCCTTTTGCACAAGCGCGGTGTATCCGCCGATAAAGTCAATGCCTATCTCGCGCGCGGCATCGTCGAGCGCGCGGCAAAGCTCAATATAGCCGCCGGAGGACGCGCCGATTATGCTTATGGGCGACACTGCCACGCGCTTGTTTACAATGGGCACGCCCAGTTCTGCGGCGATGGCGTCCGCCGCGGCAACCAGCCCGCCCGCCGAGCGCACAATTTTGTCGTATACCTTGGATGCGCACCGCTTTGTATCGTCCGACACGCAGTCAAACAGCGACACGCCCATGGTAATTGTGCGCACGTCAAAGTGCTGGTCCTTTATCATGTGTATAGTTTCTAAAATTTCACGCTGCGATAACATAATTATTCCGCTGTCAATATATTTTTTCGGTAAAAGTGCCGCTTTTTAGCAAAAACAAAAGTTTCCGCAGGCGGCAAAGTTTGTGT
>CAZPMG010000034.1:5912-7050 GCA_964587785.1 uncultured Clostridia bacterium | reverse complement strand
ATTAAAGCTTGTGCATTGCGTTGAATATATCCTCGTGCTGCAAAGATACGGACACGCCTATGTCCTTGCCAAGCTCGGAAAGCTCCGCGGACAGCTGCTGAAAGCCCAGCTTGCACTTTGACAAATCCACCAGCATGACCATGGTAAAAAACTGCTGCATAATGGTCTGGCTGATATCCTCGATGTTGATGTCGCGGTCGCTGAAATATGTGGACACCGCGGCTATAATGCCCTTGGTGTCTCTGCCGATGACGGTAACTATTGCCCTCACAGCTTTATGGCCTCCCTCTTGTCTTTTTTGAGCACGGACGCTTTTTTCTGCCGGGCGGCGGGTTCGTCCTGCGGGCGGGGGATTACCTCATAGGCAACCAATATATTGCCCTGCGTAATGTAATGCACCATGTCGCCCTCATTTAGCTCAGGCATCGGCCGCTCGCGGTCGAGCAGAACTTTGCGTATAAAGTACTCGTCCTTATGCGAGTTAAATTCATAAGTGGTCATGGAATAAAAATCCACGCCCTCCTTGACCTCAACAGCGCGGTTAAACTCTATAAACTCGCCCGTCCAGCCCTCTTTTAGTCCGTCCTGAATGTGCTTTAAAATCTTTACATAATTTTTCATGCGCGTATATTTTACGGCAAGAAAAGGATAACTGAGCAGAGCAAAAATTATGCTTATGATATACGCCGCCGCCCTGGGGTATACCGCAATCGGCGACTTGTACGGGAGCAGCGCGTTGATTATCAAGCACGCAATCACCACCGCGACAACCGCGCCCAAAAGCCCCAGCCACACGTGCAAAAAACGCTTTTGAAGCTTGCGCTCCGCAATATATTCCTCTCCGGTGTAAACCTGTGTCATTACTTTCCTGCCTGCAAAGTTTTTATACGGTCAATTTAATTGATACACAAATTAAAGCAAAGCTTGTTTTTTAGGCAAGCCGCAATAATTGACTATGCTAATTTTGTTAAACAGCTTTTCAAGCTGTAGGCATTGTTACAGTGCGGCGTGCCTGGCTTATAGCCCGCGCAGCAATTTTAAACTTTAATAATTATATCATATTTGGCCGCATATTAAAACCGTTTTTAACGGCACTTTGCGGTTTGTGCAGATTATCGCGCTGTATATAATGTTGTGG
>CAZPMG010000034.1:0-5812 GCA_964587785.1 uncultured Clostridia bacterium | reverse complement strand
GTATATTATTATTGAGTGGGTAAAACTGCTAATAGTCAATATGACTTGAAATTAGCGCAGCTGTTATGCTCAGTTGTCGTCGCCGTCGCCGTCGTCGTCGCTGTCGTCGTCACCGCCGCCGCAGCCGCTGCAGCCGCTGCATCCGCCGCCATGGTGGTCGTGCTCGTCATCGTTGTCTTCCTCAATCATGCGCACATACTCGTTGTATACGGCATCGATGAGCTTTTCGTCCTCGATGGGGAGGAACACGTCCTGCCCGTTCTCGTCCGCGCCCAGCTTGAATATTACAACCTCGTCGTCGGTTATGCCGTCCATCTCCTCCTCGGGGGAAAAGAAAACAAACCACTCGTCGTTGTAGTCGATTGTCGCCACATGGCGGAAGTTTACCGTATTGCCGTCCTCGTCCACCAGCTCGACAACCTCAAAGTCCTCTTCGGGCAGCTCTTGGTTGCTCAAATTTTTGTTATCATCCATCACAATATTCTCCTTGTATTGTTGACCAAATCTTAATCAAGGCGCAAGCAGCGCCGTATATTTTGGCAGGCAAGCCCAGCAAAAAGCTTAAACGCCTAAATATGTGCGCAGTATGAGCGCCGCCGCCAGCTTGTCCACGTGCGCCTTGCGGTTTTCCCGCCGCACGCCGCCCTCAATGAGCGTCCTGCTCGCCGAGGCGGTGGTTAGCCGCTCGTCAATCAGATGCAGCCGCCCGGAAAAACTCTGCCGCAGCGCGTCCGCAAACTTTCGCGCCTTGGCTGTCTGCAAAGAGTCCTTGCCCGCCAATGTAAGCGGCAGCCCGCAGGCAATGTCTGTGACGGAATTTTCCTCAGCCAGCTGCAAAATATACGCCACGTCGCGGTCAAAGCCCTTGCGCGTATAGGTTTCAAACGGACTTGCGATAATGCGCATGGGGTCGGACAGCGCAACTCCGATGCGCACGTCTCCTATATCCAAACCCATTGCCCGCATAAAAAACCCGCTTTCCGCGCGTGCATGATTTTGCCGTAAGCGTCCAGGCAAGCACACGCATTACATTATAGAATAAAAAGCGGCGTTTGTATAGCACTTTGAGCGTTTTTCAAAAAAATAATCGGTCGAACTCCGGCGCTTTGGTGTCCGCGCCGCGCAGCGCTCAAAAGGGGAGGACAGCGTACTTCAACTCTTTGGATATACCAGATTCCAGCGCTCAAGCAGCGTCTCCAGTATCATAAGCAGACTGGGCAGCTTTACGCCCATAGCATAGAGAGCGGAGTATATTACTGCGGAGGCGGCAAGGGCGCAGCACAAAACTTTTTCGATTTTGGGGCTTTTCTGCTTTAGCTGCGGTATCAAATCAGTAAAGATTATAAGTGCGGCAAAGGCGGCTACAAATATCATGAGGAAGCCCCCTCCTGCTGGTCGGTGTAGGCGGGCGCGGGCTGGGCTTCGGCGCTTTGGTCCTGCTGTTTATTGGCGTCGGATGTCGGCTTTAGGCCGCGCAGCACCGCCACTGCCAGCGTCAAAAAGGGCAGGAAATATTCAAAAAACGTCCACAGCACGGGGTGGGTTGAGCTGCCCGCAGTGCTGTGCTCCATGACCGATTCGTACATTGTCAGCGAATAGATGCACAGTATCGCGCCCGTGGAAAACACCAGCGACTTAAAGTTTTTGATGTTGAATAACTGGGAAATCGCCAGCGAAACCGCATAAAATATCAGTGAAATCTTTGCAAACAGCAATATTATCAGCACGGTGGCAAACAGTATTTCCACGCGGCTGAGCGCATGGCCCACGTTTATAAGGCGCAGCGTCTCAAAGGGCGGCATGGCAAAGAGCGGAAGAGTATTGCCCAGCACCGTAGTATCGCGAAACACTATCATAAACACATACGTCACAGCTATGGCAAAGCCGCCAAGCCAATATTTGGGCAGTTTTTTTGGCGAGACCTTGACGTTTGGCACAATCATGGTCAGTACCACCAGTTCGCCGCACGGTATTGTTGCGGCGATATGCGCGCTCTGAACGTACGCAAGCGGCTCTTGGTCTAACATGGGCAGGAGGTTGTCAATGCACATTATGTTCAGCACAAACGCCGTGGCAATAATCATTATAATAAGCGATACAACAAAAAACAGGGAGTTGTATCTTGTGATAACGTCCAGTCCGTGGCGCACCGCCCATGCGCACAGCAGTATAAAGGGTATAATCATCGCATCTACAGGCGTGTTGGGCATGATGCTCTTTTGTGCAAAGTTGCCTAAGTCACGTAAGTTGAGCGAGCCCAGCGTAAGAAAGAACCAGATATACAGCACAGATATCAGCTTGCCTAAATATTTTCCGAACACAGCGTCGTTTATTTGCACCAATGTCTTGCCCGGAAAACGTTTGAAAAGAGAAAACAACGCAAAATAAAGCGGAAGCACCACCAGCGATCCGGCGATTAACACCATCCAGCTGTCCTGCTTGGCAAGCGACGTAAAGAAAGAAGACAGCAGAGAAGACGACTGCACAAAGCAAATCACAGTGACCATAAATTGTGCGGGGGATATTTTTACGCGGTCAATCATTGCTTTTTTCCTCCGGGGCATGGGTGGAGCCCGGCTCCTTGTAAAGACCCTCCATCTCCACCGACGAACGCACCTTGCCGGCATCGATGAGGCTGAGATCGCAGTTGATATCAAGTATCAGCTCGGGATAGATTTCCTCCCATTTATCCTTCATCTCATGCCACTTTTTAGGCATGCGGCGATGGAAGACTCTGCCCAGCGCGTAGGGGTCTGCGCCCAGCTCCTGCATGGCTTTAAAGGTACTGCGCACCTGTGTCTCTATGGTTTGGGCGGCATTTTCCTCTATGAGAGGGACAATATCCACAAGGGTTTTACCCTTAAACCCTTGGATTTCAAACAGTTTCATCTCGCCGCGTATATCGAGGGTAACCGCGGGCTTACCCTCTTTAAAGCCGGGTGTTATGGAGATTTTCGGCTCACATATCTCCACGCCGCAGTACCCTCCCTCCGGCCGCAGCGTAACGGTGCAGGTGTTTATCTGCCCCATCAGCCAAACCAGCCCCTCTATCTGCTCGGGCGAGATCCGGCCTATAAGCTTGTCCGCCTTAAATACGGCCATACCCTCAAAGTTGAGCTGCTTTTCCTCATTTTCCGTGACCACGCTCATTATGGGCGCAATGCAGGAGGCCGAAGGCTCGATGAGCTTTGACAAAAAGTTCATAAAAGAAACGGCCAGATGGTCGGAAAACTGTTTCAACCTCTCCACCAATCGGCTGATTACCATGGCGGAGGCCTTCTCGGGGTGGATTTCCTCGGTCAATAGGTCGCGTGCCTTGTCGTCGGCAACCACTACCCAGACCTCCATGCGCATCTCATGGTCGCGTATAAACGTGTCCATAAAGGGGAGGATTCCCTTTTTTGCCTGTTCATTCCCCAGCACCAGCACTTGATTGTGGTGCAGATAGGGCGTGCGGCTGTTCTTAAAGCTAATCATCTGCAGCGCCTCGGCTATGCCGGACGAGGTGACCTCTGAGACCAAAAACGGGGGGATGGGGCCGCCCGATGAGCCTCCTGTCTGAGAGCTGCCGAGTGCCTTTATGTTGCTGATTTGAGCCACAAAGTGCACCATGCCCTCCTCGTCGGCGGCGTCCAGCCCCGCCCCCAGCACGAAGGACAGCGTGTCCAGTTCGCGCAGGTCCCAGCAGCCGCACAGCGTCATGCAGAGAATCAATGCCGCGGCAAGTGCGGCCGCCCTGATTGCGTGCTTTTTCATGAGACGTTTCTCTCCTCTTGATATTCGGAATGCATATCCGTTTCCGGCGGCACAAACGGGCGCGAGCGCGTCTTGTCTATATCTGCAAGATGCATCGGCCTGCGCCTCATCATCCAAAGCGGCATTCTTATAAATCCGTCCTGAAGATCGCGGCTTATTGACAGCGTGGTAAAGTAAGGCACGCCGAATGAATTGAGCGTGGCAAGATGTATCAGCAGCGCCAAAAACGCCAACGCTATGCCGTAACCGCCGAGCAGCGTGCTTGCAACCATGATCATAAGCCTGAGCAGCGATATGGTCTCCACCTGTTCGGGCAGCACAAAGCCTGCCACCGCGGAGATTGCAACGGCAATCACCATGGGCGCGCCCACAAGCCCCGCGGCAACGGCGGCGTCGCCCATTATCAGCGCGCCCACAATGCTTATTGCCTGACCTACCGGCCGCGGCAGCCTCAGGCCGGCCTCGCGCAAAATTTCAAAGGACATCACAAGTATGAGCGCCTCCACAAACGCCGGAAAGGGAGTGCCCTCGCGCGCGCTTGCTATGGTAAACAGCAGCGTGGTGGGCAGAAGCTCCTGGTGGAAGGTGGTCATGGCAATGAACATGGGCAGCAGAAAAATCGATATAAAATAGGCAAGCAGCCGCATGAGCCTTATTACCGACGCATACAGCGGACGGATATAATAGTCCTCGGACGTCTGAAAGTTTTCCACAAATAAAAAGGGCGCGGACAGCACAAACGGGCTGCCGTCCACGATTATTGCCACCCTGCCCTCAAGGATGCGCGCGGCAACAACGTCCGGCTTTTCGCTGTAACCTATGGTGGGAAACATGGACAGCGGCGAGTCCTCGATATACTCCTCGATATACCCCGAGTCCAACACGGCGTCTATCTGAAGCGCGGCGATGCGGTTGCGCACCTCCTCGACAAGCTCGGGGCGCGCAATATCCTTTACATATGCAATTACTATGTTGGTTCCTGTCTTTTTGCCGGCGGTGATGTTCTCAAGCCGCAACTGGCTGGTGCGCACCCTCCTGCGCAGCAGCGAGGTGTTTGTCCGCAGGTTTTCCGTAAAGCCCTCGCGCGGGCCGCGCACCACAAGCTCGGTCTGCGGCTCGGTAACGCCGCGCGTCTCATAGCCCTTGGTGCTTATTATCAGGCCCTTTGTGCAGCCGTCAAGCAGCACAATGGTGTCTCCGGACAGACATCCCGTGATAAGCTGCGCGGTGTCGCCGGTAAGCTGAGCCTCGTTGGCGCACAGCACGCTCTTTCTGAGCTTGTCCATTATGTCCGTGCCGCGCGGAGGCAGCTTAAGTCCGTCGGAAAGCATGGGCTTGAGCACGGATTCGGTGACCAGCGCGTTGTCCACCAGTCCGTCCACATATATGAGCGTGCCCCGCCGGTCGCTCTGCCCGAGGATAAAGGAGTGATACTTGATGTCGCCGCTCTGCCCGAATGCCTGCTGAAAGCCCTCAAGGTTTTTGGCAAGAGTGCGCGACAGCTTGAAGTCGTCGGGATTGGGCGCGGGCATTGCCGGCTCTTTGAGCGCGCGCTTGCGCTGTGCCGCGGTAATTTTTTTTGCAAGTTTGGTAATAGGCATAATAATTTGTCCAAAATTGAAATTATGTGCGCAGCGCCAAGCCCGGCGAAACTGCCGGACGGTGTGCCGCACGCCCTTAGTGTTTTCACACCGCGTGAAAATATGCAAAGCGCCGCCGCAAAAAAACCGGCAAAAAAACGCGCGGCAATGCAGCGCAAAAATATGCGTAAAACAAAATCTTTGTACAAAAGCAAGCCTCGCATCTTGAAAACGCATAATAAATTTCAGTTTTTACGGTGAGTGGTGCGGACTTAAAATGCCGATAAATTGCCGCGCCGGCGTTTGCGCACGCGGCAAGCAGCCGGCCATAAAACTATATTGCAATAAAATTACTTTTCCGATTGATAATAAAGCAATGTGAACTTGCAAAAATCCGCATTATGTGGCAAGCGGTACTTGTTTAAACGCGCAAAATCTTGGGCTACATATTAAAGCTTGAGTATATTTCCCTGTAA
>CAZPMG010000033.1:13829-16483 GCA_964587785.1 uncultured Clostridia bacterium | reverse complement strand
TAGGGCTTGTTGCAGCGGCATTTTTTAAGAAGATTTGATATGACACATAAAGGCCCCACCCCCCCCCCCGCCCCCGCCCCCCCCCCCCCTCCCCCCCCCCCCGCACCCCCCCCCCACCGCCCCCGCCGCGCCGCACCCGCCCATATCCCGCACCCGCACTTGCTATACGCCACCCACACCCCACACACTCGCACCGCTCTATTAACATATATTGATTTGCCCTGCATGAACAGCAGCAAACTTGCACAATCAAACACCAAAAAATAATGGCAAACCGCATGAAATATATGTGAAATTGCAGTGAAATATTAAATTATAGGTTTTTTTTGAGTTAAACACCTAAATAAAGTTTAAATATGTCCATACTAATTATGCATGTACGGCACTGTCTGCGGCGGTTACGCCCCGGTTTATTGCACGGAGCGGCCGGAGCGGCAAAATTATCCCGCGTTAACTTTCCCATTATCCGCCAAACGTTTGATAAATGGGTGCCGTTATGTTAAAATATAGTTTACGTGCAAACTGGCGGTACGTCCGCAGGGCGGGCACGGAAAGGGCGCTCTTACCCGCTGCATAGCGGCAAGGGGGGCACATCAGCTTTAGCCGAGATTATCCCGGAGGATTAAATAAGCGTGAGAGAAAGCGTAAAGAGAATTTTGATTTTTGCGGCGTTTGCCATATTTGTGTTTGTCATCTATCAGACCGTGGCTGCGCTGACGGGCCCGAGAAAGGTCGAGGTGGACTCCATGGAGTTTTGGAACCTCTTCGAGGCCGGGCTTACGTCGGAAGCGGACGCCGATAAGATAGATAAAATCGTGGTGGGCGCAACCACGGTAGAGCTGCATAAGGGCGATACCATATACCTTACCAACACCGTTTACACAGAGTTTCTGCGCGTAAACTTAGAGGGCGAAAACGGCCTTTATTCAAGGATAATCAGCGATGCCGAGGCTGCCGGGGGCGACGTGCCCACCATGGCAGAGCTTCGCGCAAAGGTAAAGGTTGTGCTTCCCAACTTAAACTCCAACTCCTGGCTGCAGAGCGGTTTCAGCCTGCTGGGGTTTGCCGTGCTTGTTATCGTAATGATAATGATTATGCGCCAGATGGGCGGCGGCGGCAGCAAGACAATGAACTTCGGACGCGTAAAGACCAAGCAGAATGAAAACGTAAAGGTCAAGTTTTCAGACGTTGCGGGCGCCGAGGAGGAAAAGGAAGAGCTGCGCGAAATTGTGGAGTTTTTAAAGAGCCCCAAGAAGTTTGCCGAGCTGGGCGCGCGTATCCCCAAGGGCGTGCTGCTTGTAGGCCCTCCGGGCACGGGTAAGACGCTGTTTGCCAAGGCGGTTGCCGGCGAGGCAAACGTGCCGTTTTTCTCCATATCCGGTTCGGACTTTGTGGAGATGTTCGTGGGCGTGGGCGCGTCGCGCGTGCGCGATTTGTTCGAGCTTGCCAAAAAGAGTATGCCCTGCATAATCTTTATTGACGAGATAGACGCCGTAGGCCGCCAGCGCGGCACGGGTATGGGCGGCGGCCACGACGAGCGCGAGCAGACGCTCAACCAGCTGCTTGTGCAGATGGACGGCTTTGAGAGCAACGAGAGCATCATTATAATGGCGGCAACCAACCGCGCCGACATACTTGACCCCGCGCTCATGCGTCCGGGCAGGTTTGACAGGCAGATTTATATTCAGATACCCGAC
This sequence comes from uncultured Clostridia bacterium, assembly GCA_964587785.1. GTDB lineage: Bacteria > Bacillota > Clostridia > Christensenellales > HGM11417 > CAZPMG01. Next base: position 14,786 of record CAZPMG010000033.1, on the reverse strand, counting down.
GTTCGCGGCCGCGAGGCGATATTCAAGGTTCACGCACGCAACAAGCCGCTCTCCACCGAGATAAACTTCCGCAACTTGGCGCGCATGACCAGCGGCTTTACCGGTGCCGACATAGAAAACCTACTCAACGAGGCGGCAATACTCGCCGCGCGCGCCGGCAGAAAGCAGATAATAATGAAGGATATCTACGAGGGAATAAACAAGGTGATAGGCGGCCCGCAAAAAAAGAGCCGGCTTGTAACGGAAACCGACAAGCGCATCACCGCCTTCCACGAGGCAGGCCATGCCATACTTGCAAAGTCGCTCAAGCACACCGACCCCGTGCACGAGGTTTCGGTTATCCCGCGCGGGCGTGCGGCAGGCTACACGGTCACCCGTCCGGACACAGACGACAACCACGTGTCGCGCAACAAGCTGCTTGACCACATTACCATGATGCTGGGCGGCTATGTCGCCGAGGAACTGGTGATAGAGGATATCTGCACCGGTTCGGAAAACGACTTGCAGCGCGCCACTGCGCTTGCGCGCAAGATGGTCACCGAATGGGGCATGAGCTCACTTGGTGCAATCTATTACGGCGCGGAGCACGAGCTGTTCTTGGGGCGCGACTTCCAGCCGCAGCACACCTACAGCGAGCAGATAGCCGCCAGCGTGGACGCGGAAATCAACAAGATAATGAAGGGCTCTCACGGCAGGGCCACCGATATATTAAAGCAAAAGGGCGCGATACTTGAAAACATGGCGCGCGTGCTAATGGAGCGCGAGACAATAATCTCCTCCGACGTGGATATGCTGATGAACGGCGCCACGGTGGAAGAGGTGGAAAAGCACATGGACGACCGCGCCGAGCGCGAGCAGCGCGAGGCACAGGCAGAGCGCAGGCAGGCAGGCCAGAGCGTTGCGCCGCAAAAGCCCGAGCAAAAACCCCAGCAAAAGCCCGAGGACAACAGCGGCGGC
>CAZPMG010000033.1:10144-13729 GCA_964587785.1 uncultured Clostridia bacterium | reverse complement strand
TTGTCTATAATGCAAAATTTTTCCGCAAACAAATTGCATTTACCCCGTTCATACATTATACTGATATAGCGGCAGCCGCCAAAACTTTGGCGCGCAAGCTTTGGGTTTGCCGCATCCGCGCGCCGCACAAAGGAAAAAAAGGGGGAGCTTTTTGCCGTGCTTTCAAAGGTAAAAAGCCTTGCGCTCTCGGGGCTCAAGGGCTATGCCGTGTCCGTCGAGGCGGACATTCACCCCGGCCTGCCGGCGTTTGAGACGGTGGGTCTGCCCGATGCCGCCGTGCGCGAGTCAAAAGAGCGCGTGCGTTCGGCGCTCAAAAACAGCGGCTACGGTTACCCCGCGGACAGGATTGTAATCAATCTGTCGCCGGCGGACACCAAAAAAGAGGGCGCGCTGTATGACCTTCCCATTGCGCTGGGGCTGCTGTGCGCGTCCGGGCAGGCGGAGGGCGGCGGCCTGAGCGAGTTCGCCGTGTTGGGCGAGCTTTCGCTGGACGGCTCGCTTGTTCGCATAAACGGCCTGCTTCCGCTGCTGATTTCCGCACGCGAGGCCGGCATAAAAAAGTTCATTGTGCCCGCGGCAAACGCCGTCGAGGCAGGCTATATACACGGAACCGAGGTCTACGCGGCGGGCACGCTGCGCGAGGCGGCAGACCTTATCAGCAAAAAGCCGGGTTTTTCGCCGGTAAAGCGTTCGGCGTACCGTCCGGAGAGCGCGCAGTCCGCGCAGGATTTCTGCTTTATAAAGGGTCAGGCGGCGGCAAAACGCGCGCTTGAGATTGCCGCGGCGGGCGCGCACAACGTGCTGCTGTCCGGGCCGCCCGGTTCGGGCAAGACCATGCTTTCAAAGAGCCTTATATCCATACTTCCCCCGCTTACATTTGACGAGGCGCTGGAGGTGACAAAGATACACAGCGTGAGCGGCGAGCTTGACCCGGCGCTCGGCATTGTCAGCAGCCGGCCGTTCCGCAGTCCGCATCACACGGCGACAACTCCGTCGCTGGCGGGCGGCGGCAAGAACGTGCGCCCCGGCGAAATCAGCATGGCGCACCTCGGCGTGCTGTACCTCGACGAGATGCCGGAGTATTCGCGCTCTGCGCTGGAATCCCTGCGCCAGCCGATGGAGGACGGCAGGGTAACTATCTCGCGCGCAAGCGGCACGGTGGAATACCCCGCGCGGTTTATGCTTGCCGCCAGCATGAATCCCTGCCCTTGCGGAAATTTTGGCGCAAGCGAAAAGGATTGCCGCTGCACTCCCAACGAGATAAAGCGGTATTTAGCCCGCATATCCGGGCCGCTGCTTGACCGCATAGACCTGCACGCAGAGGCAGACAGCGTGAGCTTTGAGCATATGTCTGCGCCCGAGCACGAGGAGCCGTCGTCCGCCGTAAGGCAGAGGGTGGAGCGCGCGCGGCAGGTGCAGCGGCAGCGATTTGAGGGCACGGGCATACGCTGCAACGCAGAGATGAGCACCCAGCTGTGCGCCGAGCACTGTGCGTTAGGCGGCGAGGCTTCCAAGCTTTTAAAGCGCGCGTTTGATGCGCTGGGACTGTCTGCGCGCGGCTATACAAGGGTTCTAAAGGTAGCGCGCACAATAGCCGATCTCTCGGGCAGCTCTGAGGTGCAATCCTCGCACATAGCCGAGGCCGTGCAGTACCGCTCTCCCGACAGGAAGTTTGTGCTGTAATTATGGGGAACGGCCCGCGGCGTTTACTTTGGCGGTTTTGGCTTCTTTTTGGCTTGCCTTTGGTCTAAACTCCTTGCCGGTAGCGCCGCTACAAGCGCGTCACTTATACAAAACGCGCTCAAAAATCCGCTCAAAACCGCGCAAACCCGCACCGCTCGCCGCTCCCTTGCGGGGCTTTCGCTGTTTCTTAAGCCCCCCTTGTTAAAGGGGGAGGCACGTAAGTGACGGGGGGATTGCTGTTTACCGCAAAGTTTTGCGCTTATCCCGAATTACTTTACCGCTAACGCGGTGTTCCTCTCTTTGCGACGGGCAGGCTTGATGGAAAGCGCACATGCCTAAACCGACATATAATTTCCAAAGTGCGCTTACGGTAAGTAGTGATGGACAGAAGTCAGAGGACGTCAAATAATTTCGCGCCCGTGCGAAATTGTTTCTTTTGCATCTTTTCTTGTCACAAGAAAAGAAGCGGGGGAATGGGGGCAGCGCCCCCGCAAAACGTCCCGTAAAACGCCCCTGAAAAACAACCAATCAAGGATGTATTATGCAAGGGTTTTCCGACGCCGAAAAATCCTATATACTGACTGACAGCGCAGCGCTCAGCTACGCCAAAAAGAGCGCGCTGCACAGGCTTTTCCCCGACAAGCGCGCACTGCTTGAGGCGGTGTCCGCGCGCAGCGGCAAGGTTTCCGCGATAGCCAAAGAGCAGTCGGCCGCGCTGTTTGAAAGCGCAAAGCTTGTACAGTTTGAAAAGTTTTTAGACGCACTTACCCGCGCGGGCGTCACCCCTGTTACAATGGCATCGCAGGATTACCCCGACCGCCTCATGCGCCTGAAAGAACCTCCTCACGTGCTGTATTGCAAGGGCAACATAAAATTGCTTGCCTCCGACTGCGTGTCGGTTGTAGGCTCGCGCAGATGCACTGTGCGCGCGTGCAGGGTGGTAAAGCAGCTGAGCATGAGCCTTGCGCCGCACCTGACGGTGGTCAGCGGCCTTGCCGAGGGCGCAGACGCGGCGGCGCATCAGGGCGCACTTGAGTGCGGCGGCAATACAATAGCAGTAATCGCCGGCGGGATAGGCCACGTTTACCCGGCATCAAACGCATGGCTGTACCGCGAGATAGAAAAAAAGGGGCTGATAATCTCCGAAAGCCCGCCCGGCACGCGCCCCTTCCCCGCCAGTTTTTTGATACGCAACCGCATAATAGCCGCGCTCGGACAGGGCACGGTAATCACGTTTGCAGGCCTTAGAAGCGGCACGCGCGTAACCGCGGAGTACGCCTTAGACTGCGGCAGCGAGCTTATGGTATTGCCCGGCGGCATAGACAGCAGAGAGAGCGAGGGCTGCAACCACATGATACGCGAGCTGCAGGGCGCGGCGGTGCTGGGCGCGGACGACATACTCCGCAGACTGGGAAAACTGCCGCAATCCGCAGCAAAAAAGCAACCTGCGCAGCTTGCAGCAGACACAGATTATACTGCGGTTACCCAAACAGGTACCGATAAAAAAGCTGTATACGGAAAAACTTATACAGAGCCAACGTCCGCAGAACACATTTTGAGCGCACATAAAGATGTAAGCGATACTTGCGCAGGCGATGAGATGCAAACCCCGTTGCAAAACGAAAAAGCCAATGCCCCCAAATCCGCAACCCAAACCGCAGGCGAAACCTCACCCCAGCCCGCACCCCAAACCGATGATATAACCGCGGAATCACAGTTGCTGTGCGGCTTTTTGAAAAGCCCCAAACACTTCCAGCAAATTTGCGCGCATATAAAGCAATCGGCTGCCGAGACCCTCGCGCTGCTCCTACGCGAGGAGATAGCCGGACGTATTAAGCGGCTGCCGGGTAATATGTATACGGCTGCCGCGCACGGCACATGATTATACAATACCGACACCTG
>CAZPMG010000033.1:5860-10044 GCA_964587785.1 uncultured Clostridia bacterium | reverse complement strand
GGCAACAATTTTTTTACATATAACCGCGGCGCTTTTGCTCATTAAGGCAATACAGCCGCCGCAGCACCATAAATAAGGACTTATACAGAAATGAACTTAGTAATCGTGGAATCGCCTTCCAAGGCAAAGACAATTGAAAAGTATTTGGGCAAGGATTTTGTTGTGGACGCGTCAGGCGGGCACGTGCGCGACCTGCCGGAAAAGAACTTGGGCGTGGACGTGCGCCGCAATTTTCAGCCGCGCTATGAGGTTTCCGAGTCCAAAAAGGCCACAATCAAGCGGCTGTCCGACAGGGCAAAGCGCGCCGACCGCGTTTACCTTGCCACTGACCCGGACAGAGAGGGCGAGGCAATCTCCTGGCACCTTGCCGAGGTTTTAGGGCTTGACCCCGCCGAGGAAAACCGCATTGTGTTCAACGAGATATCCCAAAAGGCCGTCAAGGAGGCGCTGGAAAATCCGCGCCCCATAGCCATGGGGCTTGTGGACGCGCAGCAGGCGCGGCGCGTGCTTGACCGGCTGGTGGGTTACAAGCTCTCGCCGTTTTTGTGCAAGCACCTCCAAGACAAGCTGTCCGCAGGCAGGGTGCAGTCGGTTGCGCTGCGCATGATAGTCGAGCGCGAGCAGGAAATTATAAAGTTCAAGCCCAAGGAATATTGGAACATAACCGCGCTGCTGAGGCTCGCCCAAGGCTCGGCAGAGGACAAAGACATAGACTTTAAGGCGCTGCTGCTGTCTTATCAGGGCAAAAAGAAAAAGCCGGAGAGCAAGGAGCAGGCGGACGACGTTTTAGCGCACGTAAAGGGCAAGGATTGGGCAGTGACCGCAGTCAAAAAGGCGGTTTCAAAGTCCCGCCCGTCCGCGCCGTTTACCACAAGCACGCTGCAGCAGGACGGCTCGCAAAAGCTGGGGCTGACGTCGCCGCAGGTGATGCAGACCGCACAGCAGCTGTATGAGGGCGTGCCGCTGGGCGGCGAGGGGCAGGTTGCGCTTGTCACCTATATCCGTACCGACTCCGTGCGCGTGTCGGCAGACGCACAGGCCGAGGCGCGCGAGTTTATACGCAGCAGCTACGGCGACAAATACCTGCCGTCAAAGCCAAACTTTTATAAGTCCAAAAAGCAGGCGCAGGACGCTCACGAGGCAATACGCCCCATATCGCTCAGCCGCACGCCCGAGAGCGTACGCGCGCTGCTCAGCAGAAACCACTACAGGCTGTACAAGCTGATATACGAGCGTTTTTTGGCAAGTCAGATGACCGATGCCACGTTTAACACGGTGACGGCGGACATTGCCGCGGGCGACGCGGTTTTCCGTGCGACCGGCAAGACGCTGCTGTTCAAGGGCTACACCGCCGTATACGAGGATTACAAGGAAAAGGACGATTCCGACGGCGAGGATTCCTCCGCGCGGCTGCCCGCGCTGTCCGAGGGCGACGCGCTGAATCTCAAAGATTTAAAGTCCGAGCAAAAGTTCACCAAGCCGCCTGCGCGCTACACCGACGCCACGCTGGTAAAGATGATGGAGGAAAAGGGCATAGGCCGCCCCAGCACTTACGCCAGCATAATCGGCGTGCTGATGAAGCGCACATACACGGTAAAGGAGGGGCGCTTTTTAAAGCCCACAGAGCTTGCCTTCCGCGTAAACGAGACGCTTATCAAGTTCTTTGACAACATTGTGGACGTATCCTTTACCGCGCGCATGGAGGACAACCTTGACGAAATCGAGGAGGGCGGCAAGGACTGGCGCAAGCTGGTGGGCGACTTTTACCCATGGCTGCAAAAGCGTCTGGAGCAGGCCGGCGAATCGCTGATTGAGCACACCGACATACCGTGCGACAAGTGCGGGGACGGGCATATGCTTATACGCGCCGGCAGGTACGGAAAGTTTATGGCGTGCTCCAACTATCCCGAGTGCAAGGCCACTCGCCCTCTGGACGACGACATAACCGACCAAGTATGCGAAAAGTGCGGCTCAGCGATGGCGATAAAACAGGGTAAGTTCGGAAAATACCTGGCTTGCACGGGCTATCCCGACTGCTCAAACATCCGCCCGCTTGAATCAAAGCCGGACAAGGTGTCAGACGTTCCCTGTCCAACCTGCCAAAAGCTCATGGTAGAGCGCGACGGCAAGTTCGGAAAATACCACCGCTGTGCGGACTGCAACCTCAACCGCCCGATAGTGGAAAAGGCAGGCATATGCCCGCTGTGCGGCAAGGATGTGCACAAAAAACGCTCCAAGGCCGGCAAGATATTCTACGGCTGTTCGGGTTATCCCGGCTGCACTTTTGTGTCTTGGGATGCGCTCTCTTCGGAAAAATGCCCGGATTGCGGCGCGCACATGACGCAAAAACCGGTAAAGGACGGCACGTTTATAAAGTGTTCGTCATGCACATACAAGCGCACCGACAAGGCGGATAATAGCGGAGACACGCAGGCGCAGTAAAATATTGAGGTTTACTGCAAAAATCGCGCAGTAGCTATTGAGGTTTACAGTAAAGTAAGGTTTAGGACTACTGCAAAAACCGCGGTAACACCCTAAAACCTTGCCCGTTGAGCGCGCGCGTCAGCCGATGTCAGCCGCTTTTGCTGCGCGATAGCTATGCGCAACTTATTGGAATACAACATAATTTAACCAAACTTTACTGCTATGAAAACATTGAAAGGACGAAACATAAGCATTATAGGCGCCGGTCTTGCGGGATGCGAGGCCGCGCTTTTTCTTGCAAATTTGGGCGCGTCGGTTACGCTGTACGAACAAAAGCCGCACAAGTTTTCGCCCGCGCACACATATGCGGGCTTTGCCGAGCTTGTGTGCAGCAACTCGTTAAAGAGCCAAAGCCTTGACACGGGCGCAGGCCTTTTAAAGGCGGAGATGGACTTGCTGGGCTGCCGGCTGCCCGGCGCGGCGCGCGAGACCGCTGTGGCGGCAGGCGGCGCGCTTGCCGTGGACAGGCAAAAATTTTCCGACACAGTGACCCAAGCTGTAAAGAGCAGCGGGGGCATAACCGTGTCGCTGGGCGAGGTGACCGCCGTTCCTCCTCAGGGAAGCGCGGACGCAATAATTATCGCCACCGGGCCGCTGACCGGCGACAGCCTGTTTGAGGACATAAGCAATCTTACGGGCGGCTATCTGCACTTTTATGATGCTGCCGCGCCTATTGTCACCGGCGAGAGCATAGACAAGGAGCATAGCTTTGAGATGTCGCGCTACGGCAAGGGCGGCAACGACTATATAAATTGCCCGCTAAGTGAGGAGCAGTACCAAGCCTTTTGGGAGCAGCTCACAGGCGCACAGGTTGCAACCGCGCACGAGTTTGAAAAGCGCGAGATATTCGAGGGCTGTATGCCCATAGAGGTAATGGCGGCGCGCGGCAGGGATACCTTGCGGTTCGGCCCCATGCGCCCGGTAGGGCTTACCGACCCCAAGACAGGGCGGAGGCCGTACGCCGCGCTGCAGCTGCGCAGGGAAAACGCTCCAGGCACAATGTACAACCTTGTGGGTTTTCAGACAAACCTGAAGTTTCCCGAACAAAAGCGTGTGTTTTCCATGATACCCGCGCTTGCCAGTGCGGAGTTTGTCCGCTACGGCGTCATGCACCGCAACTCCTACGTAAACGCGCCCCAAGCGCTCACGCCGTTTTTGCAGCTCAAAAGCCGCCCTGACGTATACATTGCCGGCCAGCTCTGCGGCGTAGAGGGCTATTTGGAATCCGCGCTCACCGGCCACATGGCGGCGCGGTTTGCCGCCGCACAGCTGACAGGCGCGCAGCCGCAGCTGCCTCCGCCCTCCACAGTGACGGGCGCGCTGCTTGCGTATCTTTCACAGCCGCAAAAAAACTTTCAGCCCATGAACGCAAATTTCGGGCTGCTGCCGCCGCTCGGTCATGAGATAAGGAACAAACAGCAGCGAAAGCTTGAGCTTGCAAACCGTGCTGCCGGGCATATGCGCGAGTATGCAGGCGGAATTTAAGCGTAAAGCAGTGAGTGTCCGCATATATTTTACAGGCGTGTAATAAATATGCAAGGTAAAACCTCCTCGCTTTGGCTTATATGAAAACAAGAGAAAACCCTGCGCCGTGGTTTATATGAAAAGCAAACCAACCTCCGCGCTTTGGTTAATATGAAAAACGAGAGAAAACCCTGCGCCGTGGTTTATATGAAAAGCAAACCAACCTCCGCGCTTTG
>CAZPMG010000033.1:3585-5760 GCA_964587785.1 uncultured Clostridia bacterium | reverse complement strand
AGAGAAAACCCTGCGCCGTGGTTTATATGAAAAGCAAACCAACCTCCGCGCTTTGGTTAATATGAAAAACAAGTGAAAACCCTGCGCCGTGGTTTACATATCCGCGCGCAGGGTTTATAATGATTGTATCGGTTGTTGTAGCTAATCGGCTTCAACCGGTATCAAATGACATTAACGGTCAAAAATATTACTTTGCAATACAGGAGCTTTTAACCATGTCAAACCAATTTCACGGCACAACCATATGTGCGGTAAAGCGCGGCGGCGTCACGGCGCTTGCAGGCGACGGGCAGGTGACTTTTTCCGAGCACGTGGTGTTCAAGTCAAACGCCGTAAAGGTGCGCAGAATTTTTCAGGGCAAGGCGGTGATAGGCTTTGCGGGTTCTGTGTCCGACGCATTTACGCTCACCGAGCGGTTTGAGGAGATGCTGCAAAAATACGGCGGCAACCTCACGCGCAGCGCGGTAGAGCTTGCCCAGCTTTGGCGCAACGACAAGATAATAAGAAAGCTTGAGGCAATGCTGATAGTCGCCGACAAGGAGACGCTGCTTGTGGTGTCCGGCCAGGGCGACGTAATCGAACCCGAGGACGGCGTGTGCGCAATAGGCAGCGGCGGAAGCTATGCTTTGGCGGCCGCGCGCGCGCTGGTCAAGGAAACCGAACTTGGCGCAAAGGAGATTGCGGAAAAGTCGCTTGGCATAGCCGCAGACCTATGCGTATACACAAACCACAACATAACGGTGGAAACCATATAGCATTTTTGCAGGGGCGGGAACTGCGGTTACACGGTTATTGCCGCAACAGCCGCTTATCAGCATACCCCGCGCGCGTTATCAACAGTTACCATATCAAAACATGAGGTGCATATATTATCATGGAAATTCTTACACCGCGGCAGATTGTCGCCGAGCTTGACAGATATATCATAGGGCAGTCCGAGGCAAAAAAGGCGGTGGCGGTGGCGCTTCGCAACCGCTACAGGCGCAGCAAGCTTGAGCCCGGCCTGCGCGAGGAGATCACTCCCAAAAACATAATCATGCAAGGGCCTACGGGCGTCGGCAAGACAGAGATTGCCCGCCGCCTGGCAAAGCTTGTGCGCGCGCCGTTTATCAAGGTAGAGGCCACAAAGTACACCGAGGTAGGTTACGTTGGCAGGGACGTTGAATCAATGGTGCGCGACCTTGTTGAGACCTCTGTAAGGCTGGTCAAAGAGGAAAACCTTGCCGGCGTGTCGGAAAAGGCGGAAAAGCTTGCGGAAAAAAAGCTTACCGCGCTGATATTTGCCGAGGAGAAAAAGGCGAACACCGACAAGGCAGAGGCCGTGCTGCGCGAGGAGGTTGCCGCAAACCTTGCCGCGGGAAAGTACGACAACCGGCTGGTTGAGATAGACGTATCCGATATGCCCAAGCCCATGGAGGTTGTGCCCGGTTCGGGCGCGGAAATCGATATAGGCGGCATGTTCGGCGGAATGTTCGGCAAGCGCCGCAAAAAGCGGAAAGTGACCGTCAAGGAGGCGCGCGCGCTGATTGTCGCCGAGGAATCGGACAGCATGATAGACACCGACAGCGTAAACGCCGAGGCACTGCGCCGCGCCGAGCAGGAAGGCATAATATTCATAGACGAAATCGACAAGATAGCCGGCAAGGAAAAGGGCAGCGGCCCCGACGTTTCGCGCGAGGGCGTGCAGCGCGACATACTGCCCATAGTAGAGGGCTGCACCGTGGGCACCAAGTACGGCATGGTCAAGACGGATTTTATCCTGTTCATTGCCGCGGGCGCGTTCCATATCAGCCGCGTGTCCGACCTCATACCCGAGCTTCAGGGGCGGTTTCCCATCACCGTAACGCTGCAGTCGCTCACCAAGGAGGACTTTGTGCGTATACTGTCGCAGACCGAGGCGGCAATTACCAAGCAGTACGCGCAGCTGCTCGCCGTGGACGGCGTAAAGCTGGAGTTCGCCCCCGATGCGCTGGAGAAAATTGCCGAGATTGCCGAGGAGGAAAACGCGTCCGCCGAGAACATAGGCGCGCGGCGGCTGCATACCATAATGGAGCGGCTGCTGTCCGATATATCCTTTAACGCCGGCGGCGACCACCCCGAGGTGGAGGTAAAGGTGGACAGCCGGTATGTGACGGAAAAGCTGGGCAAAGACCTCAAGAACAACAACCTCAAAAA
>CAZPMG010000033.1:0-3485 GCA_964587785.1 uncultured Clostridia bacterium | reverse complement strand
CTTCTTTCTTGCAAGGCAAGAAAGAAGCAAAGAAGCAAATGCGCCGCAGCCGTACCGCGCGCGGCAAATTTAACTGCAAAACCCTTATGCCGCTCCGCGCACGGTACGGCTGCGGCGTATGTTTCTCTGTTTTTGCTGTGAGAGCGGTCATTTGATAGGGTGTTTTGCTTAAAACTTATTCTTGGGAAACCCTTATGCCGCTCCGCGCACGGTACGGCTGCGGCGTATGTTTCTCTGTTTTCATTGCAAAATCAACGTACGATAGGTGTTTTTATAAATATTATTATCGTTGTGAGTTTTTGACGGCGTATCCCAATCCCTCCATGCGCGTTTTTTCCCTTATATAAAGGGAGGGTTTAATAAGAGCATGCATATATCTTTGCCCCCCTTGTTAAAGGGGGGGTGGCGCGTAAGCGCCGGGGGGATTCCTGCCTGCCGCAAAATTTTGGATTTATCCATATTGCTGTGTAAAAATACAGACTCAGCTTTATCGCTAGAGCTTTAACAAAACGTATATCAAACAGAAATTGCCGCGTACGGCCAAGCCGCAAAGCGGCGGACGTACGCGGCAATTTTTCTTTTGGTTACTTTTCTTTAAAAGAAAAGTAACACAACAAAAAACCAAAAAACCAAAAAACCAAAAAACCAAAAAACAAAGGCGGATACACACATGAAAGCTGCGTTAATCACCGGCTCATCGCGCGGCATCGGCGCGGCAACTGCCAAGCGCCTTGCGCGCGAGGGCTACGCGGTGGCAATCAACTACAACGCAAACGCGGCTGCGGCAGAGGCGGTCAGGGCAGAGATTGTTGAGGGCGGCGGCCGCGCGGAGTGCTTTAAGGCGGACGTATCAAACGAGCGGCAGGCCAAGGCGCTTGTGCGCGCTGCGGCGGACAGTTTCGGGCGGCTGGACGTGCTGGTGAACAACGCCGGCGTTGCCATGCAAAAACTGTTCACCTTGGTTACGGCGGAGGAGCTGCAATATATGTTCGGCGTAAACCTGTTTTCCGCGGTGTACTGCTCGCAGGCGGCGGCTGAGATAATGGTGAGCGCTAAACGCGGCAGCATTGTCAATATATCCTCAATGTGGGGACAGACGGGCGCCTCGTGCGAAACCGTCTACTCCGCGGCAAAGGCGGGAATGATAGGCCTTACCAAGGCGCTTGCAAAGGAACTGGGCCTTTCCGGAGTGCGCGTAAACTGCGTCAGCCCGGGCGTAATCGACACGGACATGAACTGCAATATCGCGCAGGCGGATTTGTGCTACCTTGCGGACGGCACTCCGCTGGGGCAGCTGGGCCGCCGCGAGGACGTTGCGGAGGCGGTGCTGTTCTTGTGCTCGGAGGGCGCGCGGTTTATTACCGGACAGGTGCTGGGCGTAAACGGCGGCTTTGTGGTGTGACCTCGCCGCATAACCTATGCGCGCAGAGGGCGCGCGCTGCCCGCAGGTTAAATTCCGAAACCAGCCGCAGCACCGTGCGCAGGCCGCGGATAAGCTCAATTAAAGCCGCCCGCGCCTCCTGTGGCCGGCCATGGGTATAATTACACAAATAATGTATTTTATGCAATGCTACATATTAAAATGTTGCAAAACGGCGGTTTTTAGTGTATAATTAAGTGGTGCGCATTGCGCGCTGTTAACGGCTTATCTGCGGATATAATAGCGGTCAGCCGTTGTATTTTATTCAAAATACAAAATAACAGCAGCGCGGAATGACTATATGTTAAAAAAAACAGGTACACGGCAGGTTTGCCTGCGTGCCTTACAGTTTGACTACAAATCTGTTTTCGGAGGGCCGCCATTTGAACAATCTACTGGAAAAGCTTAAAGAAGCGCTCCTTTCGGTGCTGCCCATATTCGTGGCAGTGCTGGCAATGCATTTTTTTATTGAGCCGATGCCCTCCGCTCTGGTTTGGCAGTTTATAATAGGGTCAGTTTTTTTTGTGGCGGGCATGAGCCTGTTTACGCTGGGTGCGGACACCGCGCTCATTCCCATGGGCGAAAATATAGGTTCCAAACTCTCGCAGTCTAAAAAGCTGTGGCTGATACTTGCTGTGTGCGCGTTCATAGGCGTGGTAATCACGCTTGCCGAGCCCGACCTTCATGTATTGGCGTCGCAGCTGGAATCAGTGGGCAACTTTACGTTCGTGCTGATTGTTGCGCTGGGGGTGGGCATATATTTTATGCTGGCGATGCTGCGCGTGTTTTTCAAGATACCGCTGCGTTTAATGTTTGCAATCTCCTACGGGCTGATAATGATACTCGCACTCATAGTGCAGCAGGTTTTTGTGCCCGTGGCGTTTGACGCAAGCGGCGCAAACACCGGGCCGATAACCGTGCCGTTCCTGCTTGCGCTGGGCATAGGCGTGTCCGCCGTGCGCGGAGATAAGTCCTCGCGCGACGACAGCTTCGGCCTGGTCGGGCTGTGCTCGGTGGGGCCGATATTCGCCGTGCTTGCAATGAGCTTTTTCTCCACGCTGCAGCCGCAGCAGAGCCAAACAGTTTCCCTGCCGGCAAATCTGGGCGAGGTGTTCGGCTCGTTTTTTGTGCAGTTTCCCGACAGCGTGACAAACGTAGTGCTTGCGCTCATGCCCGTGGTGCTGTTTTACGCGGTGTTTTCCGCAATAGCCATACGCAAAAACAGGCGGCAAAACATACGCATAGCCGCAGGCGTTGTGTATACGTTTGTGGGGCTGGTCATATTCTTTGTGGGCGTATACGTGGGCTTTATGCCTGTGGGCCAGTTTTTGGGCGGCGCAATAGGCGCGCGGCCGGACAGCTGGATACTGCTGCCCATAGGCCTTGTGATAGGGTTCTTTATCGTCACCGCCGAGCCTGCCGTGCATATACTCAACAAGCAGGTGGAAACCATCACCGACGGCATGATATCCCGCCGCGCAATGATGACGTTTTTATCAATAGGCGTCTCCGTGTCATTGATGCTTGCAATGGCGCGCGTGCTGTGGCACATTCCGCTGCTTTACGTACTGATACCCGTATATATCGCGGCGATTGCGCTCAGCTTTTTTGTGCCGCCCATATTTACGGCAATAGCGTTCGACTCGGGCGGAATTGCGTCCGGCACCATGGCGGCGGCGTTTTTACTGCCCTTTGCAGTGGGCGCCAGCATGGAGCTTGGGGGCAACGTGCTGCTTGACGCGTTCGGGCTGCTTGCCGTTGTGGCCGCGCTGCCTATTGTCACCATACAGCTGCTTGGCTTGATTTATAAGATAAAGCTTGCTCGTCAGGACGCAAAGCTTGCACGCGCCGAGCGTATGCTGCCTGGACAGTCAGAGGATATAATAGAGTTTTAACCGCGTAGGTTTTACGCCGTAGATGTTGCGGCGCGTGCAAAATCGCCGCTGCGATAAGAATTAGGCTGCGTGGCAAAGGTGCTGCTTTTACAACCGCTTTTCACTTTTGCCGCACAAGCTTAAACAGCAGCAAAAAAACAGGAGAATATTTATGTCACATCGCAAAACTT
>CAZPMG010000032.1:0-16620 GCA_964587785.1 uncultured Clostridia bacterium | reverse complement strand
CAAGCTTGCTGTGCGGCGCAAAGCCGCGTTAATCGACTATGCACGGATATTAAAGATAGCGCGGGTGCGCTGCCCGGCTTGCTAAAAAGTTGTGAGCAACTTTTGAAGTTAATTAAGTATAAACAGCGGAAAAAATTTAAACGGTTAATTTAAAGCAAGGGGCTGTCTGACAGGGAAAATTTGCCGATAAATGTTCAAAAAATCGCAGTAAAACAGTTGCAGACACTTATCAGCGGTTTATGGGCATTTGAGTAAAAATTCTATGTCAAGGCAGCCCCTTATATTTTGTCCGAAACGCGGGAAATACCGCGGCTTGGACGGTGCAGTTAAATGCCGGAATACAGAGCGGGAATTACTATGCTAAAAAACTCTAAATGGTTGTCATTTTCCACAGGGGAGCTCTTGCCAAAGAGCTCCATGCACGGCAATCCGTCGCCTTACTTTCGAAAAACTTTCAGCGTAAAAAAAGAGGTTAAGGCGGCGGAGCTTTTAATCACTTCTCTCGGGATATTCAAGGCATATATAAACGGGATAGAGATAGACAACGACATGCTGCTTCCCGGCTGGACGGACTACAGCAAAAGGATTCCCGTAATCAAATATGATATTGCCCCCATGCTGGCAAGGGACAACGCCATAGGGGTAGTGCTGGGCGACGGCTGGTATTGCGGCTATCTGTTTCTCGCCGGTCAAAGCAGGATATACGGGGACTGTCCGCAGCTTATTGCGGAAATAAATATTTTTTATGCTGACGGCAGCAGCGAGACAATTGTCACGGACGAGCACTGGCGTGCGTCCTCAGGCGAGATAAGGTCAAACTCCTTTTATTTAGGCGAGACAATCGACCGCACAATGTCTGCCGGGGATTTTTCTGCCTTTGGTTACGACGACAGCCTGTGGTGCAAGCCGTCTGCCGTGTGCAACAGCAGTCAGCATCTTCTGGAACCCGCTGTTGCCGAGAACACAAAGCTCAATTTAGAGCTGATTCCCGAGCTTATCTTCAGCGACGGCACGCGCCTGATTTATGACTTCAAACAAAATTTTGCGGGAATTGTAACTGCGGATATAGAGGGAGAAAGAGGTTCAAAGGTTGTTTTTCGCCACGGCGAGATGTTAAGCTCTCCCCAAGAGATATATGTGGCAAATCTCCGCGCGGCGGTAAGCACAGACACGTTTATATGCGCGGGCGGAAAAAAAGAGCATTTTAAACCGCTCTTTACCTATCACGGGTTCCGCTATGTGGAGATAACAAAGGCCGCCGGCACCAAAGTCACTGAAGTTAAGGGGCAGGTCTTGTTCAATGCGCTGGAGCGCACGGGAAAGCTCAAAACTTCTTCTGCTTTAGTTGATAGAATATACGAAAACGCGCTGTGGTCGCAGCTTTCAAATTTTGTGTCCGTGCCCACGGATTGCCCCCAGCGTGATGAACGCTTGGGCTGGACGGGAGACGCGCAGATTTTTGCTAAAACCGCAATGTATAACATGGACTGCCGCCGTTTTTTCAGCAAGTACCTCACGGATATCCGTGATGCGCAGAAAGATAACGGCTCGACCACTATTATAGCCCCGTCTATGGGGCTATCCGGATTTGAAGGCAGGGCGGCATGGGGCGATGCGGTTACCGTCATACCCTATGAGCACTATATTATGTACGGAGACATAGACATACTCCGTTCAAATATTGACGCCGCAAAGCGCTGGGTGCAGTATTGCCTTGCGCATTCCGACGGTTTTATACGTCCGGACGAGGGCTACGGCGATTGGCTTAACATCGATGAGTATACGGACAAATCACTTATATCAACGGCGTACTTCGCCCACAGCGCTTTTTTGACGGCAAGAATGTGCGAATATTTAGATGACAAAAAAGGTATGCTCTATCACGACCGGTTGTTTTCTAAAATCCGTGCCGCATACAATAAAGCGTTTGTAGGCACCGCGGAAAAGAACTTTATATTGTCAAGCGATACGCTCACTGCATATTTGCTGTCCTATTCTTTCGGACTGGTTTCCGGTAAGGATTGCCTTTACCACATACGCAAGCTTTTGGAAGCAAAAAATTGCCACGTTACCTGCGGTTTTGTGGGCATACGTTTTGTGCTCCCCACGCTGTGCGATATGGGCATGAAGCAGTTTGCCTACAGGCTGATCACCAACCAAACTTTTCCGTCCTGGGGATACTCTGTGTTAAACGGCGCAACTACCATGTGGGAGCGCTGGGACAGCTATACCAAGGAAAAAGGTTTTTCTGACACCGGAATGAATTCCTTTAACCACTATTGTTTCGGCTCCTGTGTTGAGTGGATGTATAAATATATGCTGGGCATTGCGCCGGATACCGATAAAGACGGCGTAGGTTTTAAAAAAGTGCGCATAAAGCCTTATATCGACGACACCGGAAAAATAACCTCGGCCAAAGGAACGTACAAATCGGTGCGGGGCGATATATCTGTAAGCTGGCAGATTGAGAAAAACAACGAGGCATTGCTTGTTGTGTCTGCCGATGAAGGTATAGAAGCAGTTATGAGTCTAAATGACTATTTTATTATCGAACAACGCCACACCGTCAATGCCCATACGTACAGGCTGAAGTTGACATCCAGATAATTATATTTTATAATTAAGTTATTAAAACCACAGAAAGCTACCGTCCCCCGGTAGCTTTCTGTGTTGCACTTTAAAGTTTAACTATTTTATATTGAAATATTCGGATATATTTTATCACTCCCCGGTTTAATTTCTATCAACTGGGTTTTATTAGGCGCTTGCAGAGCTGCTTTTAAGTCAGTCCTGCATTCCGTTGCTGCGGAAAGCCTTTGGCGAAATACCTACAATTTTTTTAAAAAGCCGGCTGAAATAATTGACGTCGGAAAAGCCCATCTCAATCGCAATGCGGGATATGGTCATTGTGGTCTCCCTGAGGAGCGTAACCGATACCAATATCCGCTTGGTCATCACATATTCGGTTATTGTCTTGCCTGAATACGACTTAAAGATACGGCTGAGATAGGATTTGTCAATAAACAGCAGCTTGGCAATTGTCTGCGATTGAATGTCCTGCGTATAGTTCTCATTTATATATTCGATTATGCGGTTAAAACGCTCCTCATTTTGGGGGATATTTATATTGTTTGAGGCAATTTCATGTTTTTCAAGCGCGTTGCGGTAAAGCCATGTAAGTATGGTATACAGCGAGCCTTTTATGGACAGCCCGTATCCGTTTTTTCTCTGCAGGTATTCCTTTTCAAGCGCAGTAAAAAGCTTTAAAAATTCGTCGTTGTGCGGGATATAGTTTTTATATAATAACTTTCTTGTAAATATGGGGAGTATGTATTCCTTTTCACACAAATCCAAAAACTTGCTGGATATCATGTCTTTTTCAAATTGTATGGTACGGCTCTTGTACGGCGCCTCGGCATAAAGGCAGGCATGCGTATCCATGCTGTTAAAAATCATAAAGTCGCCCGGACTGCAAGTATAGGATTTATCGTTGCAGATATAGGTAGGCCTGCCCTTCTCCACATACAAAATCTCAAAAGCGTTGTGCATATGGGGAATAAACACAAAGCCCGATTTATCCATGCGGAAAGAGTGGCATATGACCATAAAATCCGTGCCGGTCATCTCTGTCTGCTCTACAAAAGTCAGCCCTTTTGTATACTTGAGCGGCAGATTTCGGTTGCCAATGTTTTTCGTTTTTGTGCTAATAGATTCTTTTTTTATTATTGATTTCCTCCTTGAGAAGTATCATAATGATAATAAATATAGCACACACACATTTTATTGTCAAGAGCAAGGCTAAATAATAGATGCGCCGTGTCTTACTGCCCGCAAAAGGGGTGATTGCCGCTATATCCGGCAGGTTTTTATAACAAAAATAAAGTTTACAAGCAGAGGTATTTAATGTCAGAGAACAAGAAGGTCAGTCCTACTACGCAGAGATTGGAAGAAAAATTAAACGGCTGGAGAAGAGAAATAAAGGGAAAACAGCGCGGCATTTTTTCCTTTGAGGACCAGGTAACAATCAAGCTTGCGGATTTGAAGCTGAAGATCTATCCGCTGGTAAGCGAGATTCCCGCATGGCAAATCAAAGAGTGCATACATACCGGCATTGGCGAGTATGAGTTTATCGATACCGAGTGGCGCACCATAGACGTCGGCGACAATTGGGGCGGCGAGGGAAGGAGCGCTTTTTTCCGCAATAAAATCCAGATTCCCAAAGAGATGAAAGGCAGGCCTGTAGCGCTCATGCTGTATCTTGAGGGCGATTCACTTCTTTCGCTCAACGGCGTGCCCTACCACGGCCTGGACCCTTTCCGCAACAGCGTTCTGCTCACCGAATGCGCAAAGGGCGGCGAGGCTTTTGACGTAGACGTAGAGTCTTATTACAAGTGGCATGAGGGCGAGAGCCTTATAAAGACAATAGACTGCTCCTGTATTGCCGCCATAGACAGAGAAATCGAATGTGCGTATTGGGATTATCGTGCGGCATTCGGCGCGCTTGCCATGCCGGAGGCGGACGAATCCCTGCTCGGCACAATCAAGAGCGTGCTCAAAGAGGCGCTTGCCTATATTAATTTTGACGAAAAAGATTCCGACGCGTTCAAGGCGCTGCTGCTTAAGGGGCAAAAACTTCTCAAGGAAAAGCTTTTCAACAACCCGCATTTTCATATAGAGGGTACGCTCAGTTTGATAGGGCACTCCCACCTTGACGTAGTTTTTTTGTGGGATTACAAGGAGTTCGTAAGAAAATCCGGGCGCACGCACGCCACAATGCTCAGGCTTTTAGAGCAGTATCCCGACTTTATATTCTCACAGAGCCAGCCAATCATGTATGAAGAGCTTCGCCAAAATTTTCCGGTGCTGTTTGAACAGATCAGGGAGCAGGTAAAGGCGGGCCGCTGGGAGCCGGTGGGCGCTATGTGGTGTGAGCCCGACTGCAATCTCATCTCGGGCGAGTCATTTGTTCGCCAAATACTGTCAGGCACGCTGTACTATGAAAAATGGTTTAATGTAACGCCAAAAACCTGTTTTTTGCCCGATGTTTTCGGCAACGGCTACGGTATGCCGCAGATACTTGCAAAGTCCGGAATTGAATATTTTGTTACGCACAAGATGAACATCTGGAACGACACAAACCCCTGGCAGCACAGCGCGTTCTGGTGGGAGGGGCCGGACGGCAGCCGCGTCTTTGCGGTGGTGCCGCCCACCCACTTTATGGGAACAATGGAGGCGGACAGCCTGCGCGCGCATTGGAACAAGTTCAGCGAAAAGACGACCGTGGGCGAATCTCTCTATTTTTACGGCTGGGGCGACGGCGGCGGCGGCGTAGACCCTGAAATGCTGGAGTTTATGAAGCGCTACAAAAAGTTCCCCGGGCTTCCCGCTACCCAGCCCATAAAGGTGGAGGACGCGCTTGAGCGCATGAAGTCCAAGGCAAAGAATATAACCGTTTGGAAGGACGAGCTCTATCTTGAGGCGCACCGCGGTGTGGGCACAACAAAGGGGCTGCTCAAAAAAAACAACCGCCGTGCGGAAAACCTATACCGCGCGATCGAGCTGTTCGGCGTTGCGGCAGAGCTGCTGGGCGGCAGCTATCCTTTGCAAAACCTTCATGAGGGCTGGCAAAAGATACTGACGGCACAATTTCACGACAGCCTGCCCGGCTCTCACATCACGTCTGTATATCACGATCTTTTAAAGGAATACGACGATATATTCAGGCTTGGCGAGCACGCACTTGCAAGTGTTTTGGATACGCTTACCTCACGGATGCCCCGTGATTCGTCGCTCGGCAGACCCTTTGCGGTCATAAATGCCAACGGCTCGGAGAGCACCTCCCCGACCGTGCTGCCCGGCGGAAACTTTGAGATATACACTTCTGACGGCGAAAGGGTTGCATCGCAGTACGCGGAGCGCCTTGACGGGATTTCCGGCACAGAGTTTATCGCAGAAAAGGTGCCGGCGGCTGGATATCGTGTCTACTATGCAAGGCCGGCGTCACCGCAGCTTTCGGTATCCTATCCTGATGGCGGGATAGAGGTGGAAAATCAATTTTTCCGTATATCCATTGACAAACGCGCGGAAATCACCTCCGTATATGACAAGAGGTCGGACAGGCAGGTTTTGAGAGAGGGGACAAGGGCAAACCGATTCAGAATGTTTGAGGACAGACCGGGCAAATATGAGGCGTGGGATATAGTTGCCACGTATGTAGAAAATGAAACCGCCCTGGCCGAGGGCAAAATCCAATCGGTTGAGGAGGGCGAGAGCAGCGTTGTGATAAACATCGCAAAGCCGCTGCTTGACTCTTTGCTTCGCCAGCGCATCGTCATTTACAAGGATTACGACCGCATAGACTTTGAAACCTGGGTGGATTGGAAGGAGAGGCGCAAGCTGCTTAAGGTGGAATTTGATGTGGATATTGCCTCCCGCACATACACAAGCGACATTGCTTATGCCACCATTGAACGCTCAAACTGCAGGTACAACAGCTATGACAAGGCAAAATTTGAGGTAACCGCGCACAACTTTATAGATTTGTCCGACGAGGATTACGGCGTCAGCCTGCTCAATGACTGCAAATACGGGCATGAGGTGGACGGCAGCCGGATGATGATTACCTTGCTTAAAGGCCCCATGAATCCCGACCCGGAATCGGATATAGGCATAAGCACATTCACTTATTCCATGTATCCCCACGCGAAAAATTGGAAGCGCGCCCATACCCTCCAGCGCGGTCTTGAGCTAAACAATCCCTTTATTGTAAGGGAGCTCGGCGGTGCGCAGACCGGGGCGGAGCTGCCCAGCTCGTTAATCTCGGTCTCGGCAAAAAACGTCACGCTTGAAGCGTTTAAGCGCTGTGAGGACGGCGACGGATATCTGGTGCGGATATGCGAAAAATCCGGACGTACGGTATCCGTTGACATCGGTTTTTTCAAAGAGCTAAAAAAGGTGCAGACTTGCAACATGATAGAGAGGGAAAAAAGCGCGTTTCCCGCAGACGGCAAGTACATACGCACAAAGCTGAAGCCCTACGAAGTGCAAAGCTTTATCGTACACTTCTAAAATATTTGATTTGGCGGGCATATAGATGCACGGCGTACGGCTTGCGGAGTGCCGTTTCATTACAGGCATTTGCAGGGCAATGATGGCGCAATAACAAAGGGGATGTGAGAGGAGAATGTCTAAGGTTGCTGCAACGGCAGCACAGCTGTCAAGAAAGAGAACTGTAAAAAAAGTGATGATGCAGGCGGCATTGCAGGGCGCTTTGATTCTGACCGCGCTTGTGTATCTCTATTTCTTTGTCTGGATGCTGGCCACCGCGCTCAAGCCTCATGCGGAATTTACGGAAAACGCGTCAACTATATTTGTAAAAAGTCCGCAGTGGTCAAACTTTATCAGGGTAACGCAGGAGGTGCCGTTTTTCAGGTATGTGCTCAACACGCTTATGCTTGTTTTCGGCACCGTCGTAGGCACGGTCATATGCAGCTCGCTGGTGGCGTTTTCCTTCGCCAAGCTGCGCTGGCCGGGAAAAAAAGCGGCGTTTTTGGTACTTCTCAGTACAATGATGATTTCCGCGCAGGTTCTGCAAATCCCCACCTTTGTGCTCTTTACCAAGCTGGGCTGGCGGGGAACATACCTTCCCATAATCGTTCCCACGTTTTTCGGCGCATTCGGCGGCGGCGCGCTCAACATCTTTTTGATGCGCGAATATTACAAGGGCATCAGTGACGAGCTGATGTCAGCGGCAAAGATTGACGGCTGCGGCTACTTTAATACTTGGAGGCTCATAGTATTGCCGCTGTCCGTGCCGGTTACAGTCACCATAACCATACTCACGTTTATGGGCACATGGAACGATTTTTTGACGCCTCTGCTGTATATAGACAATCCCGAGATGTATCCGCTTTCGCTGGGTCTGCGCGCATTCAAACAGCAATATCAGGCGGACTGGGCCATGATGATGGCGGGCGCGGTGCTGTCCATGCTGCCTACGCTTATAATATATTTTATCTTCCAAAAATACTTCATGGAAGGCATCTCGATTTCCTCGGGGATAAAGGGGTAAGCTATGCGAGGAACCAAATTTTATTGGGATAAGATAATGGCTGTGGCGCTGTGCCTTGTTATCGTGCTCTGCGTGGTGACCACATCTTTAGCGCCACGCAACACAATGACGGACGCGTCAATAAGCTTTTGGTCGATTTTTCCGCAGGGCGACCCCAAGCTTGCGGCCATGGAGCAGGTGATAGCAGAGTTTGAAGAGCTAAATCCGGGGATTAAAATCGAGCATCTGGGCACAAACTTTTGGGATTATTTCGGAAAGCTGACCACTGCGCAGGGTGCAGGCGAGGACCCCGACGTGTCGTTCAATAATCTGAACGACGTTCAGCTCCGCGCAAAAAACGGTGTAATCCAAAGCCTGATGCCTTATATGCTGGACATGGACTTGTCGCAGTTTAACCCCAACGATTTAGAATTTTTTACCCACGACGGAAAAATCCACGCGCTGCCTTTTTCGTCCGATTACAGGCTATTATACTACAACAAGGACCATTTTGCGCAAAAAGCGGGTGAGCTTGCCGCGGCAGGGCTTGATCCTGACAGGCCGCCCCAAACCATAGAGGAACTTGTTGCATACGCGGAAATTCTTGATAAGTGGGACGGCAACACGCTTGAACGCGTAGGTTTTCACCCAAAGCTCGGCAACCACGACTTTTGGGCGGACGTATGGAACATTGGCGGAACATTTTTCAAGGAAGACGGAACTCCCGATCTTGAAAACCCCACGGTTTTAGAGGGTTTAAGCCAGTATGTCGCCTTAAACAACCGCTACGCCACGCGCACCTTCAACAGCTTTTACAACAGGACGCTTGCTTCGGAGGTGGATTCCTTTATGTACGGGCACGCCTCCATGGAGATGTGCGGCGACTGGCTGGCCTGGGAGATTCAGGAGGCCGTGCGAAAGGGTGAGATTGAGCCGTTTGAGTGGGGCGTCGCTCCCTATCCGTACAGCGGGGACAACAGAGCGGCATACGGAGTGGGCTTTTCCATTGAGATGTCGTCGCGCACCCAAGGCGCAAAGGCAGAGGCAGCTTTCAAATTCATGCAGTATTTGACAAGCTATGAGGTGCAGACCCGCTGGATTGAGCTGTTCAGGTTTACTCCGGTAAATATGCACGTGCTGCAGGACATGATAGACGATCCCCAGACGCCGGAAAACGTGCGCAACATATTTTCAGAATCCGTTTACAAACGTTCGCCCGATATCTTTGAGGCAAGGCCGCAGTGGCACGTGACGGTTACCACCGAGCTTAACTATGCAATCACCGGCAGCAAGACAATTGAGCAGGCAATGGCTGACGCCAACCTCTCCTTAAGTGACGCGCTTGCCGTATTCAGGGGTGAAAACCCGGCAAGCCCGGTGGACTTGTTCATGCCGGCGGTGTTTGGCGTGCTCATACTGGGGACTATAGTGCTCTATGTAGTTTTCAGGGATAAGGGGAGGGGGATAAAATGAAAGATATTGCAAAAATCTCGGGCAGAAAACTCGGTGTTTCCCTCCGCAAGGAAGCCTTAGCGGGGATATTGTTTGCGGCGCCGTGGCTTGTGGGCTTTTTGGTGTTTACGCTTTATCCTATGGCGGCTTCTCTGTTTTACAGTTTTACCGACTTTAACACCTTCAGGATTACAAACTACGGCCTGTTCAATTATGACTTTGCCCTGCGCAGCCCGGATGTAATTGCAGGCTTCAGGAACACGCTTTACTATGTTGCCATAAACGTACCGGTAAGCACGGTGATAGGAATAGGCTACGGGTGGCTGCTTACGCGCAAAACTTGGGGGCAGAAGATATACCGCACCATAATTTATCTTCCCGCGGTGTTCTCCATAATCGCAGCTACGTTCTTGTGGCAATTCTTGCTCGACCAAGACGGCCCGATAAACAATTTCCTCGATGTCTTAGGCATCGCCGGCCCGGCGTGGTTCAAGGATCCCAGCTGGATAAAGCCCGGCCTGCTCATAATGAGCGCATGGGGAGTTGGCGGCACGATCATACTGTATCTTGCGGCAATCGGCAACGTGCCCGCCGAACAGTATGAGGCTGCGCAGATTGACGGCGCCGGGGGCTTTAGGAGCTTTGTCTCCATAACCTTGCCCAATATTTCGCCCATTATCTCCTACAACGTACTCATGGGCTTTATCGGAGGTTTCCAATACTACCTGCCCTCAATGATGCTGGACACCGAGGGCTCGGGCAGAGGCGGGCTGTTTTTGGGAGAGATTATCTATGACAACGCCTTTAGGCAGCTTCAAATGGGTTTTGCGTCCGCAGTTTCATGGTTGACCATGGCGCTTATCTTTTTGGTTACGCTGATATATCTCAAGGTGTCTGACAGGTTTGTATATTACTCCTCTTAAAGCAAGGCCGCAAATAATAAAAAAGCAAAGAAAACAGGGACAAGGAGGACAGTTATGAGAAGGTTTTTCAAGGTACTTTCCGCATTCTTATGCATGGTATGTTTGTGCGGAACAGTGCCGGTATCCATTGGCAGGCCGGTTTCCACCCAAGCCGTCTCGGAAAAAATTCCCTACAAACAGTTGGGAGCTTTTTTGCCGGGCGAGGCTACGGCGGCAAGCGGCACATTTATAAATCATCCCGTTCAGATTTACGACAATTCCGGTATGAACGGCAATGACGGAATCACTCACAGGCACAGCACCGACGCGTCAAAAATGTGGCGGTCACGCTCTGACGCCCAGCTTACGGCGTTGGCCCCGGTCATCAAGCTCGATATCCCCAATCAGCTGGGGCTTATGTTTGTCTGGAACTACAACGCACCCGGACAGACTGACGCCGGCCTTAAGGACGTAACGGTAAGCTACTCGGCTGACAATGTAAGCTGGACAGATTTGGGCTCGTTCACACTCGCCAAAGCCTCGGGAGAATCGGCCGTTAAGGCGACCAACTTAAACGGCAGCGGCGCTCCCATAGATTTTGGCGGTGTATACGCGCAGTATGTGCGTATTACTCCGGCGGCTTCCGGCGGAAATTGGGGTGGCGATTCCTACGGACTGTCCGAGGTCAAGATCTATGAATTCAAGGCCGAGGCACAGCCGGGCGCTTACATCAAGGCATCGCCGTTCGGCGCGTCCTCAACAAGCTTTTTCCGCGCGCTTGAATCACAGCACATGCTCACCGACGGCTCCGGCCTGAACATGCCCAAATCCTCACGCGCATTGCACGATACCAACCCCGCGCACATGTGGAGCGGCACAGGCACATCGCTTATATTTAACCTCTACGGAAGATATCCGCTGTCAGATATGTATATCTGGAACTACAACGATCCTGTAAACCTCAGCTACGGCGTGAAGGAGATAACCGTAGACTATTCCTCAGACCCGACCGGCTCATGGACAAAGCTTGGTGATTATACCGTTGCCATGGCGTCAGGAAGCACGGGAGAGGCGGCATCCGCAAGGATATCCTTTAATGATAAGAAGGCGCAGCTTGTAAGGATAACCATTAAAAATAACCACGGCGGTTCAAGCAACGGCTTGTCGGCGGTGCGCTTTTATTGCGGTGCGGGCGATTACAGCGAGCCCGCGCACGAATGGTCATCGGTGATAAACACATATGACGGCACGTTTGGCGCGGACGGAATATTCAGCGCCAGCATGAGCGGCAATGAATATTCAAAGTCTTTGGATCAGCGTACCGCCGACGAAAAGACTTGGTTTGTGTTTTCCGATACCGACGTTCTGCCCTCGGGCAGGTCTGTAAACGAGGTTGACCGCACGTCCCCGGGCTTTGAGATGCCCAACAACACCTTTGCGGTTTTCACGGGCAACGATGCGTTCGACGGCGAGTTAGAGCGCTTCTACCGCCAAGGCTCATCCGGCCAGCAGTATCATCTGCGGCCCTCCGACACAAGCAACGGCGCAAGGTGGTGGCTTGGCGACACAATAATACACGACGGCAGGGTATACCTGACGCCGCACCGCGTAGAAAATTACAGCGGCGGCATGGGCTTCCAGCACACGGGCGGCACACTGATAAGCTTTGACATCAATTCAGAAACCGGCATTACCGACTTTGCGGGCGGACTCACCGAACACAGCGGCGACAAAAACCCGTATATGACTTACTTCCAGGGCAACACCGACATCCTTTTGAACGCCGGCTTTTTTGCAAACACCGCGGCGGCGGGCGCGCCCAATCCCGACGGCTATATCTATAACTACGGCAACTACAATCAAAACGGGCGGTTCCTCACGGTAGCGCGTGTACCCGCCGACCAATTTGAAGATTTGAGTGCCTACAGATACTATGACGGCAGCAACTGGGTAACAGGCATTGAAAACTCTATGAAGGGGCCGGCAAACGTCTCGCCGGAGCTCAGCGTAACACCGGTAACTTTCGGCGAAAACGCGGGTAAATATATGCTGTTGTATCAACACAATACCCAGTCCGCCCAAACCGCCGTGCGATTTTCAGACAATCCCTGGGGCCCGTGGAGCGAAGCGCAAGTGGTTCACTATACGGTTGAACCCTTCTATATGAGCCAAATATATGACCGTAACACACCCAATATGGACGGGCATCCTTACTGCTACAACGCAAAAGCGCATCCTGCACTGTCCAAAGCGGGCGAGCTTATTTTCTCATACAACATGAACTATATGGGCGGAAACGGCCATGACGGACATCTTAAAAACATTGACAACTACCACCCCCGATTCTTAAGATACTCGACAACTGAAAATATTGCCTCGCCCGACAACGGCGGCATAGGCATACCCGATGTAAATGTCAGGGTAACCTCCGTAACATTTGATAAGACGGCGGTAACGCTGCTTGTGGGCGGCACGGAAACGATTAACGCAACAGTGCTCCCCGGCGACGCGGACAACAAAAAACTGACGTGGGTATCGTCTGACGCATCCGTTGCAATCGTAACCTCGGGCGGCGCGGTGACAGCAATCGGACTCGGAACGGCAACCATTACTGCAATAGCGCAGGACGGCAGCGGCAAGAGCGCAGCGTGCGAGGTCACTGTAACTGAGGGTGTGGCGGTCATCTCCATAACACTCGATGAATCGGTGTTTACAATAGAAGCCGGAAGCTCACGGACACTTTCGGCAACAGTATTGCCCGCAAACGCCACCGACAGGGAAATACGATGGAGAACGTCCGATGCAACGGTTGCCACAGTAGACGCAAACGGAAAGGTAACCGGCAAAAAAGCGGGTGACGTTGTGATAAGAGCCGAGGCGCGCGACGGCAGCGGAACCTATGCCGAATGTATTGTGTTTGTTACGCAGCCTCAAACAAGCGGCGGCTGCGGCGGCGCAGGCATTGCGGGCGGAATTTCCATGCTCGGCGCTCTGTTTATGTTTACGGCTGCGGCACTTAAAATCAAACAACCTAAAAAGGAGATAAGGTGAAAATGAAGCAAAAAGCACTCTTAAAGAGAGGCACGGCACTTATGCTGCTACTGGCGTTTGCGGTTACGGGGCTGCTGTTTGCGGGCCCTACACAGAGCGCGGCGGCAGACACGGTGCTGCCCGGCGGTGTAAGCTCGGAGGAGCTGGCCGCTTATTGGAAGTTTGACGAAACCGAGGGGCAAACCGCGGCCGACTCGTCCGGGCACGGAAGACATCTCACGCTGCTTGACGGGAGCGTGGCGCAGTGGACTGCTAACGGGCCCACTGACGACACAAGGTCGTTCAAATTCAATGGCACATCAGCGTTCTTGCTTTGGGGCGACAACGCCTTTAACGAGACGGAAACCGGCGGACAATATTGGATTACATCCGCCTACCACGCCGACGGCTTGACAGAAAAGAGCGAGGATGACCAGAGCTTGACGCTGAGCTTCTTTCTGCAAATTGATGACATCGTATACAACCCCGAAGCTCCCGAGGTAAACGGCTTCAACCTGCTGTTCGGCAACGAGTCTTTGGGCGTAGGTGTTGCGGGTTCAATCGAGGGCGCTCTTCTCAACGCCGAACACTTTGCGGAAACGGGAAACCTTGACGTAGGCAGCTATGACCCCGAATACGACGACAATTGGCTGTTCAGCGGCATTAAGGGCACGGGCGGAATAGTTGGCGGCACCGACAAGGTAATATATCCGGATAACATCAATGACAAGTTCGGCGGCGAATGGACAATGGTTACCTTTGTCATAGACGACAGCTTCGAACGCGGCACTAGCAGCTTTACAGTCTATATAAACGGCGTGGCCATTAATAGCGAGCCTCTCGCCCTTACCGAAGGGCTTGCCAAAACCATGGGCAATCAGCTCAATGCTTTCTGTATTGGCGGCTGGAAGGGCGAAGAGCCGTCTCAATCTCACGCACACCGCGGATTTTACGGCAGCATGAGCGAGTTTATGGTATTTACGCGTGCGCTTGAGGCAAGCGAGATTGCCGACCTCGCCGAAGGCTACGGCGCAGAGGGCACAGAGCCCACGCCCGATCCCATATCGGTAGCGCTGAACAAAACGGTTATATCGTCGCTGACGGTAGGCAGCACCGAACAGCTCACCGCCACAGTGACGCCTGCAAGTGCAGAGAACAAGACGGTTGTCTGGACAACGTCCAATTCATCAATAGCAACCGTTGACGCAACCGGAAAGGTTACGGCAAAGGGAGTGGGCGCTGTCATAATAACCGCAACGTCCTCAGCCGACAGCACGAAGTCCGCAACCTGTGCCATAAACGTAACAGCTGCCGCCGATGCGGGCGGAGGCTGCGGCGGCATGGCTTCTGCGGCTGCCGCGGGCGTGTTTACAGCACTTGCGGGCGTGATGCTTGTTTGCAGCAAACGCAAGAGCGCCTGAGCGGCGGGTCAAGCAAAGGGCAAATCCGCAGACAAAAGCAGCCCCCGCGGATTGTCCGGCTTAAATAAAAATATAAAAATTATTATATAATGGAGGATTAAATGATGAAAACAATCAAAAAGGTCATTGCCGTATGCGGCTTTGTTGTGCTGGCTGTGCTGATGTTTGCGTGCGATACGGCGCCGGTAAGTCAAACGATTCACTTCAACGCGGATTTTTCCGGCTCCAGAATTATTGAGATTGAGCTAAGCGCAACACCGGTAACCGACCCGGGCAACAACAATCAAGATGTCACGTATCCCGGCTTAAAGGGCATACCGTACTATCGCATCAAAATGCACGGCGCCGCCCTTGAGGCGTATCTTGTGGCTGCCTTAGAGGCCGACAGCTTTACCGGCGAATATGATTGGACGGTGGAGGTTGACGATTCTCAAATCGTCATTCCCTCGGCAAATCCCAACTATCCCCTGCTTGCCGACGGAAAAGAAATAATCCGTGTCAGCTTTGAGTTTGATAACTTTGCCGAATACACCGCAAAGATGAGGGCGCTTGCAAGCTTCGGTGGAGCATCGCTGCAGTTCTCGCGTGACGGCAATTCCTATGACTACATGGATCCCGAACTCAGGGTAGATGTGGACGCCATGACCGCGCATTATTTTGAGCAAGGAGCAAACACCAGATTTTTGTACGCCGGGATTTGGACGCACATGATAGATGATCCCAACATGGTGAAAGTGGGTACAAGTTATCATCCCGACGGCACTGCTTTCTACGTGGAAAAAGGCAACGGCAGAAACGACCTGTTATACGACGGCGTAAAGGGTAAGAGCATATCGCTTAATGCCAACGGTTCCAAGAGGACGCTCATCGGCCTTACACAGGCCGACGGAACGATTGAGGGAATTCCCGGTCACACCTACTATAATATAGACATGGAACTGTCCGGCTCGGCTGTATACAAAAACTTCTTTACCGGCCCTTTCACGTTTGAAGACAACTCGGTGACGTACACGGGCGGCAATCCCGAGTTCAGGTGGTACGCGGCAGATGAGAACGGAGCGCCCGTAGGCGATCCGCTTACTGACGCAGTAACTTATACGCACACATTTGACGGCGATGAAACTCCTGTAAGGGTCGTGGGCGTAGACGGTTCGGCGCAGTATATCAAGACGCTCAGCGTGCCGCAGGTGCAGACCTGGACGGTAACATTCCTTGACTGGGACGACGAGGTGCTGGGTACGGCAGTCGTTGAGGACGGAGAGGATGTTCCCGAGAGCGCAATCCCCGAATCTCCCGGCATGAGGGACGACGGTCAAGTGTTTAAGAATTGGGAAGGCAGCTTGACCAACATTACACAGGACACAACGGTAAGGGCCGTTTACGAAGAGCCGGACGACGGCGGCAACGGCGACGACACCCGCCGCGGCTGCAACAGCTCACTGTTTACAGCAAGCGGATTTGTGGGCGGCGCACTGCTGCTTGTAAGCGCCTTAGCGGTTGCAAAAAAACGCAAAGATTAAGCGAAAGCTCTGACAAAACTGCTTGACACAAGCATTGGCTGTCCTTGCGGTCGGAAAGACGCAGCTTGAAATTACACTTGCAATGCGTGCTTGTACAGCTTAAACTTGATTAACAAAAATTCCATCGGGGAAATGTTTTCCCCGATGGAATTTTGCATTAAATATCAACACATACGCGCGCGGCGGCTGTTATAGTCAATTAACTTGAAAACTGCACCAGCAGTTTTCAAACAGCAAGCAAGCTT
>CAZPMG010000031.1:10453-16630 GCA_964587785.1 uncultured Clostridia bacterium | reverse complement strand
AAAAAGCGGTATTTTAAATAGTAATACCGCTTTTTTCATGCGGTTTTGTGATTGTTTTCTTTAACTCATACACGCTCAGTGCACACTAAGCTTGCTTTTTAAAACAACATATTTCCAAAGTTATATACTGTTCAGCCATTGTTTTTTATGTTCACTGAATTAGCTTATTATATGAAAAGAGTCCGTTGGAAAACTTCCAACGGAACTCTCATAATTTCAATCACCTAATTTTTTTAAACAGTGCTAAATATAGTTTCTGCGATTTAGTCTGATGTATTAATCTGTAATAACAATCAAGCTGCAATTCAGTGCAGTGAGCGATTTCGCGTGCGGTTATTCCGCATCTTCCTCTTCTTCAGCTATTATCTCGTCCAGGCGCTCTTGGTCGGTGCTATTCAGCACTCCGAAATATCCGCGTTCCTGGGGCTCGGTGACCTTGCCGTCTTCGCCAGTTAACGCATAGTTGAGATAGCCCGTAAAGTCGCCGCTTGAGGTAATAAACAGTGTGAACGCATTAAATACAACGGGCTTGAGCGTGGTAGAGACCTTGCTCTTTGTGACCGCAACGTGCTGTTTTTCCGTCGTCTCGCCGTCAGCGGTGAGGTCAATTTTGTTCAGCACGGAGTCGGAGTCGGTGAAGTAGAGCTTTGTGCCGCCGTCCTCGCTTAAAGTGTACAGCGCGGTGTACGTGCCTTTAAGCAGCGTGCTGAGCGTGGTGTTGTCCTCGTATTGCTTTTCAAATATGGTCTTGGTGTTTTTGACGATTACAAACTTTGTGGAAGAGGCAGAGTCGGTCACTTTGCCCAGCAGTCCGTCCTCATAGCTGAGCGGCTGCTGTTCGGTAAGCGAAAGCATGGTAAGCAGCTTGATGTTGCCCTCGGCATTCATGACATACACATATGTCGCCGAGCCCTCTGTGCGGCTGTAGAATATGTCGCCGCCGTCGGTAACAAACGTGGGGGTGACCTTTAAGATTGCGCCTGCCTCATCGGTGGTGTAACCGGGAGTTTGGCCGTAGGGGTTATACTTGAGCGTAAGCGGCTTATCGTTTTTGTCGAGTATCTGAACGGGCGTGCCGCCGTTTGGGGCAACCTTTACAAAGGCATTGTATTTTTCGTATGTGCCCTGTTGGTTGGGTCCGGTCTTTTCAATGTCGTACGTGTAATAGACGGCGTCCTTTGCAAACACTGGCGTGTTGGTATAGGAAATCTCTTTGTCGGAAAGGTCACGGCTTATCACCGAGGTCTTGCCGCTGGATGTGTCAAGCGAGTGCAGCTTGCCGTCCAGTGCGTATACCATATAGACCGTGCTGTCCGCCTGATAGAATTTGTAGGCAAAGGAGGACGAGGTTATGCCGGCCACTATCTGCTTTGTGCCCGTGCCGTCAAGGTTTACGGAAAACACGTCGGTGTAATTATAGAGCACGTTGCGGTTTTTATCAAGCTCCAAGCTGGGCGACAGATAATATAGGGTGTTGCCGAATATATACAGGCCGGCTTTGGCATATGATGAATAAAACAGCTTTGGTGCCGCGATTTGCGCGCTGCCCTCTTTGGGCAGGCCGTTCGCGTCGAGTTCAAAACGTATAATTGCGCCCTTGATCGGCTTGCCGAAATCATTTTCCGCGCTCTGGGTGCCTGTGCCGTTTACCGCATAGACATAGTTGCCTTTTTTGACTGCAAGCGAGCCGTTGTACTGAACGCTGTCGCCCTCAACCGGGCCGCCGTCCAGTTTTTTAAAGCTGT
Source organism: uncultured Clostridia bacterium (assembly GCA_964587785.1). GTDB lineage: Bacteria > Bacillota > Clostridia > Christensenellales > HGM11417 > CAZPMG01. The sequence goes on along the minus strand of CAZPMG010000031.1, from coordinate 14,885 downwards.
ATCCGCACGCGGCAAGAGCCGTGGCGGCTATGAGCAGCACAGCCAAAAAAACCATAAAACGTTTCATCGTAAAGAACTCCTTAGGTCATATTGGCACATGAAGTCCCGGTAAGGACGCTCAAAATGCCACATTAACGAATAATTTTATACTGTAATATTATATAATAGTTTTGTAATATAAGCAAATATTTTGCAAAGGTTTTGTGCATCCTTGTCAAAAAACAGGGCGGAGGTGCGGCGTTTTGAAAAAGTACGGCATTATGGACATACTCACGGGTTTGCTGAGCGCAAACAATCCTACCGGTCAGGGCGGGTCGCCGCTGCCCGGCCTCCCGGCTGTGCCGCCCGCTCCCGCACAGGGTTTTGCGGGCAAAGACGGGCAAAAAGATGCGCGCACGGATGCCGAGCGCGCAACCGCCTACCGCCGCTATGTGTTGCGGCACGAGGCGCTCTCAAGGAATATTGACTCCGCGCGTGCGGCGAACAAGACGGCCGAGAGCGGCGAGGCGGCGGCGCGGAGAATTGAGCAGCTCAGCCGCGAGCTTGAGCTTGAACGCGAAAAACTGCGCCTGCGCGAGCGTCAGCTTGAGATAATAGAGCGTGAGCTTGCCGCCGGCAAAAAATGCGGCGAGAACTGCGCGTGCGCTGAGGAAAAGTCGGAGTTAAAGCCTGATGAGCAAAAAAATGATGAAAAAGAACCCGGCAATGACGCTGCCGAATATGTGGAAACAATGCCTGATGAGCAAAATGATGAGAAAGGCTCGAACAATTATGCTTCCGAAAATATAGAGATAAAGCCTGACGAGCATACTGCCGAATAATAGCCGGGCAATGATTATGTATACCGATAGCCTGGGCGAAATTTAAACAATCGGTTATAATCAAAGAGCGGCAAGCACGGGAAAATATCCCTTGCTTGCCGCTCTTTGCATTTAATATTTTTAATGAAGTCAAGATCAGTTTTTCATTTCTTTCTTCAGCTTGCTTGCGGTGTCGATTGCCGTGTCGATGTCGGTTGCCGTGGCAGGCTTTACCGGATAGTATTTTTTTTGCATCATCACCTCAAAGACCTTATATTGGTCCTCGGCAACCTCGCCCAGGTTGTCCTCAATCATGTTGCGAAGCGCGGGCACAGAGGCCTCGGTAAGGTAGCTGCCGTAAGTTTTCAGCAGGGATTTTTCCTGGTTGAGAACATCGGTAAGCATATCTTTTTCGTTCAAAATTTGTTGTTGCTGCATATTGAATTTAGCCTCCCGTATTAAAATTTGTTGAGATAGTTGACCAGGCTGGTAAAGCGCTGGTTGTGGCACGTTGCCAGACCGTTCATCAGCTGCTGAACCTCGGGGTCAGTAGAGTGCGAAGCATAAAACTTGCACTTTTTGTAAGTCCATTGCTCAAAGTTAATGAGCTCGGACAGGGCCGTCAAATCGTTGGTGGACAAAGATTTTTGTTCTGCCATCAATAGTTTCTCCTTGCAAAGTTTATTTCGGGCACGGTTTGCTTGCCCTTACACAGCTATTTTTAACAGCTTTAAGTTTTTTAAACCTAATCTATGGTTTATGCCGCACTAAAATTGTGTTTCCCACACTTAAAGAGCAGCTTTACATAAGCCGCTGCGCTTATCATTATATATTGCACTTCGCGCAGCCTCCGTTTGCGCGTGGCCTTACGCCGCGTTTTAAATGTATTCAATCTGTGTATATATAGTCGATAATCAAATGAAACAATATAAATCAGGTTATTTCTTATATTACTAAAGGTGTAAGTGCTCATATGAGTGCCAAGCCTCCCAATTATACGGATTTTCGGAGGTATTTATTATGTCAAAAAAGCTGCCGGTGGTATTTACCGGACACGGAAGCCCCATGAACGCGATTGAGGACAACGCCTATACGCGCAGCCTAACGGCGCTCGGCAAGTCGCTGCCAAAGCCGGACGCCGTACTTGTTGTGTCCGCGCACTGGCTTACAAAGGGCACTACGTTTGCGCACAACGCGCAAAAGCCGCGGCAGATATATGACTTTTACGGCTTTCCGGAAGAGCTTTACCGCGTAAAGTACAACCCTCCGGGAAGCCCGGCTCACGCAGAGGAAACGGCGGCGCTTGTTCCCGGCACACAGCTTGAGACAGGCTGGGGGCTTGACCACGGCGCGTGGGCGGTGCTAAAGCATATGTATCCCGGCCAAAATATTCCCGCGTTTCAGCTGTCCATAGACTACGGCAAGCCGATGGACTATCACTTTGAGCTTGGCAGGCAGCTTGCGCCGCTGCGCGAGCGCGGAGTGCTGATACTGGGCAGCGGAAACATCGTGCACAATCTGCGCCTGTACTTTAACTCTGCGCCGGGCGCGGCATTTGACTGGGCGGTAGAGTTTGACCAAACTGTCAAGCAAAAGATTTTGGACGGCGACCACAAGGGGCTGGTAGACTATACCAAGCTGGGCGAGGCGGCAATGCTGTCCGTGCCCACGCCCGACCACTATATTCCCATGCTGTACACGCTGGGCGCGGCAAACGCGTCTGAGCGCGCGGATTTTTTCCACGAAGGAGTGGAGTCCTCTATGAGTATGCGCTGCTTTACATTGGGCGATTATTAATACAAAATTAAGCGGTTTTCATATTAAAACTTAGCGGAAACAATAGCAAATTGAACGCTGCAAAACGTGGGCAAAACGCTGACAAAATACTTGCAAATTCAGCCGCATTTGTTGTAAAAAATTTTTTGCATCAAGTGCGGCTACCTGCATAAAAAGAGAGAAATTGCGAGTGTAAACTTTGCCGTTTAAATTAACAAAATCGGAAAGTGTGCACTCAAAGTTGCGGCGGCGCTCTTGTATGTGTTATAATCAAGCGTATGATTTGTATTGACAACCCAAATACCGACCCATATTTAAACCACGCGATAGAGGAGCATCTGCTTGAAACCCAAGCGGACGAATGCTTTATGCTTTGGAGCAACCGGCCGTGCATACTGCTTGGGCGCAACCAAAACGCATACGCAGAGATAAACTCCGATTATGTGCGCAGCCGCGGTTTGGATGTGGTGCGCCGTATAACCGGCGGCGGCGCGGTTTTTAACGACGGCGGAAACTTTAACTTTACTTTTATAGGGCGTGCCGGCGAGTATGACTTCGGCGACTTCAAGCGCTTTACCGCGCCGGTAATCAGCGCACTGCAAAGCTTGGGCGTTCCCGCGGAGCTGAAAGGCCGCAACGATTTAATAATCGACGGCAAAAAGTTTTCCGGCAACGCGCAGAGCAAGGTAAAGGACAGGCTGCTGCATCACGGCACGCTGCTGTTTGACACCGACCTTGAGGCTCTGGCCGCCGCGCTGAACGTAAACGCATTAAAGCTTGAGAGCAAGGGCATCTCCTCAGTAAAAAGCCGCGTTACAAACATAGACGAGCACCTCAAAAGCTCAATGACCGCCGCAGAGTTTCGCGCCTATCTGTTTGATTATGTGCTGAGGACCGCTCAGGGCGCTGTGCGCTTTGAGCTTACTGCCCATGATTTTGCGGCGGCGGAAAAAATTGCCGCGGCAAAGTACCGTCAAAATAAGTGGAATTACGGACAAAAACTCAACTTCAGTTTAGTTCGTGAAAAGCGTTTTGCCGCCGGGCTTGTGCAAGCGGGCATGAGCGTGTCAGGCGGAATAATCGAGCGCATAAACTTTAGCGGGGATTTTTTCGGTGAGCACGAGATATCCGGGCTGGAGAGCGCGCTGGCAGGCTGTGCTTACTCGGCGGATGCCGTGCTGGCTGCGCTGAAAGGCATGGACACCGACATATACATAAAGGGCGTAAGCGCGGAAGAGCTTGCGTCGCTAATAGTATAGATAGCTGCAAAATACAACCGCAGCTCAGACAAAAGGTAAATTTATATGGAACAGAGGCTTAAAAAACCTGAATGGATAAAGTCCGTCAGCCGCCAAGGCGGGGATTCGGACAAGGTGGGGCAACTGCTGGAAAAGTACGGGCTCAACACCGTCTGCGACGCGGCAAACTGCCCGAACTGCGGCGAGTGCTACGGCAGCGGCACGGCAACGTTTATGCTGCTGGGTCAAAACTGCACGCGCAACTGCACGTTTTGCAATGTAACAAAGGCCGCGCCCGAGTGCGTGTCCTCAGACGAGCCGCAAAACGTGGCGGAGGCTGCTGCCGAACTGGGGCTTAAGCACGTTGTGATTACCTCGGTTACGCGCGACGATTTGCCGGACGGCGGCGCGCAGCACTTTGCCGACACCGTAGCCGCCATACGCCAAAGGCTGCCTTCCACTACAATAGAGGTGCTTATACCCGACTTTTTGGGCAGCCAAGACTCGCTGCAGACAGTTATAGACAGCGCTCCCGATGTAATCAACCACAATATAGAGACCGTGCGCAGGCTTTATCCCGGCGTTCGCCCCATGGCGGTTTATCAGCGTTCGCTTCAG
>CAZPMG010000031.1:4468-10353 GCA_964587785.1 uncultured Clostridia bacterium | reverse complement strand
TATTGTAAGCGTCATAAAGCTGTTGCGGCGCCGCTTAAATAGAAAAATCAAAGGCAGGTGAATTGTTTTTCACCTGCCTTTCCATATCTGTTATATTTGGTTGCGTAATCAATTGTATACGGCACAGATTGGGTGTCTGCTCAGTAAAATATTATGCAATATTATCCCCCGAACAGCGCAAGCAGCACTCCTGCGGCGACGGCGGAGCCAATTACTCCGGCTACATTTGGTCCCATAGCGTGCATAAGTAAATGGTTTTGCGGATCAGCCTTTAGCCCTTCAAGCTGCGACATCCTTGCCGCCATAGGTACGGCGGATACACCTGCCGAACCGATAAGCGGGTTGATTTTGCCGCCGGAAAGCACGCTCATCAGCTTGCCAAGCAGCAGTCCGCCCACTGTGCTGAACACAAAGGCGGTGAGCCCGAGCGCCAAGATAAGCAAGGTTTCGTCCGCCAAAAAGGTTTCGCCCGCGGCGGTGGCGCCCACGGTAAGCCCCAAAAATATGGTTACTATATTGATGAGCGCGTTTTGCGCGGTAGAGGAAAGCCGCTCTACCACTCCGCATTCTCTGAACAGGTTCCCCAGCATGAGCATACCAATGAGCGGCGCGACCTCCGGCAGCAGTATTACGCACAGCACTGTGACTACCACGGGGAAACAGATTTTTTCAGTTTTTGATACCTTGCGGGGGGTTGTCATTACAATCCGCCTTTCGCGGTCAGTGGTCAAAAGCCGCATTATCGGCGGCTGAATCATGGGAATCAGCGCCATATACGAATAGGCGGCAATTGCGATGGCAGGCAGCAGCTCGGGCCTTAGCTTTGTGGTCAAAAAGATTGCGGTAGGGCCGTCCGCTCCGCCTATTATGGCGATAGATGCCGCGGCTTGCGGAGAAAACCCAAACAGTATTGAAAGCATAAAGGCTATGCTTATTCCAAACTGTGCGCCCGCCCCCATGAACAGGCAGGACGGCCGAGAAAGCAACGGCCCAAAATCGGTCATCGCGCCTATGCCTAAGAAGATAAGCGAGGGATAGATGCCCAGCTTTACGCCCAGATACAGATAATACAGCAGTCCGCCTGGCTCATCGCCCACAGGCTCTTTCATCAGCTGAACACCCGGCAGGTTTGCCAAGAGCACGCCAAATGCTATGGGGACAAGCAGCAGCGGTTCAAACTTTTTGGCGATTGCAAGGTAGAGCAGCACGCAGGCGACAATTATCATTGCGCCCTGTTGCCATGTGGGTTGACCAAGGCCGGACTGCTGCCATATTTTTTCGAGCGCGTCAACAATCATTTTTTTTACCTCGCTTTTCCATGGCCGAAATCGCCAAAGAGAACAGTTTTATCAGTCCGTAAAGTGCGGCCATCACTGTAAAAACAAACACAAATGTAAACAGTGCGGCTGTCAAGCTTTGAGCAAATGTCATTTACTTTCCTCCTAATAATTACTCATGTTCTGTTAACTTAAGCATAAAAATAGACATTCTCTTTGTCCTGTGGTAAAATATTAGCGTAAGACAGCAAAAAGGGCGGAAGCAACAATTGCTTTCCACCCAAAATAAGCAAAATCTTGAAAGCGGCTTAGCCGCCCAACCGAAAATTTCTATTTATTTCCTGCTTGCCGTCAGAGGTCCGCGCTATGTCCGGCAACTGCAGTATCACTCAAATTATATATTTTCTCCCAACAAAAGTCAACTGCCGGGCGCGAATATGCTCAACGTTTTTTACAATAATCGCGCTTTTGGCGGCTGCGGGGCTGAGAGTGCTCCGCATTGTGCCAAAGCGTACATTATTTTGACAAAAAGCTTGACATGGTATATCTCTTATGATAAAATATTAAAGCACTTCTGTTTAGGGGTGTTAATTTTTTGGGAAGGTTTAGGTCATGAGAGTGAAGCTTACCTTTGCCTGCACCGAGTGCAAGCAGAGAAACTATGACACCATGAAGAATAAAAAGAACGACCCCGACAGGCTGGAAATCAATAAATACTGCCGTTTTTGCAAAAAGCACACAGCTCACAAGGAAGCAAAGTAATACTTAGGCTGTCCTTGTAATTTGCTTTGCGCGCAGGCGAGGCGCTTTTTTTTGAGGGCATTGCGGCAGATTAGCCGCAGGTGCTCAGCCGAAAAAAACTTGCGCGCGTGAGCGCAAACATTTTGTTTGATTTGCAAAGTTACAAACCCCACGCGGGCAGACCGCGGCAAGCCGCCTTAGGGCGCGGAGGGGTGCAGGGTTTGCCCCTGGATTTGGAGGATGCGATGACTGAAGCACGGGTTGCGGACAGAAGGCCCGCCGAAAAGAAACGCACGGGCGAGAAGAAGCCCAATTTTTTTGCACGCGTTTGGAAAAAAATCAAAGAGATTTTTTCCGAGCTTAAAAAAGTTACTTGGCCCACCGCCGGCAAGACCGTCAAGCAGACGCTTGTGGTGCTGGGCGTGGTCATATTCTTTTTGGCGTTCATCATGGCGTTTGACGCGGGGCTGGGTTATTTATTTGAGCTGCTCACCGGCGTGCAGGCTGGCGGCAATCTGCTGCCTCCCGGCGGCGGGTTTTGATTAGGAGCAAATATGGTCAGTTCCGAACAGGCTAAATGGTATGTTCTGCACACCTATTCCGGCTATGAGGACATGGTGCAGGACAGCATTACAAAGCTGGTTGAAAACAATAACCTGCATGACTACATCACGGACGTACAGATACCCAAAGAGCAAACCATCGAGGAAAAGAACGGTAAGCGCAAGGTGGTATCGCGCAAGATGTATCCGTGCTATGTGTTTGTCAAGCTGATATATACCAACAATATATGGTACCTCGTCACCAACACGCGCGGCGTGACAGGGTTTGTGGGGCCGGGCGGACGCCCGCTGCCGCTCACCGAGGACGAGGTAAAGCGCATGCGCCTTGACCCCGACACCAAGGAAACGGTGGACTTCGGAGTAGGCGACCACATCCGCATTGTATCCGGCCCGCTGGAAAATCATGTGGGCGCAATCGAAGAAATAGACTTCAAGACGCGCAAGGCAAAGGTTATGGTGTCCATATTCGGCCGCCAGACGCCGGTAGAGCTTGAGTTCATACAGTTTGAACGCATAAGCTAAAGCGCACGCGGCAGTCACGCGCATAGTTTAAACTTTTGCGCAAATAATTGAGCTTTTTATAAAAGCGGACGGACAGCCGTCCGGTGGGAGGGGTGCAAATAATCTGCATTCCGCTAATTACCACATATATTCGGAGGAAAAACTATGGCAAAGAAAATCACGGCTATGGTCAAATTGCAGCTTCCCGCAGGCAAGGCGACACCGGGACCGCCCGTCGGTTCCACGCTTGGCCCGCACGGCATAAATATTCCGGGCTTCACAAAGGACTTCAACGCCAAGACGGCCGACAAAGTAGGGCTTATTATCCCTGTGGTAATCACCATTTACCAGGACCGGTCCTTTACGTTTATCATCAAGACACCGCCCACGCCCGTGCTGATTAAAAAAGCATGCGGCATAGAGAGCGGTTCGGCAGTTCCCAACAAGACCAAGGTTGCAAAGCTTACGCGCGCTCAGGTCGAGGAAATTGCCAAAATCAAAGAGCCGGACATCAACGCAGCCAGCCTTGAGGCGGCAATGAGCATGGTGGCAGGCACCGCCCGCAGCATGGGCGTTACGGTAGAAGAGTAAGGCTGCTCTATAAGCAGCGTCTTAGCCGCACCGCAGCAGCCTCAAAATCAAGGGGCGGCTTTAAGCGGCTGATTGTGGGAGAATAGAATTCGGTTGTACCACGGGAGGATTTAAAATAATGAAACACGGCAAAAGATACAGAGAGAGCGCAAAGCTCATCGAGCCAAGCAAGAGCTACGAGAGCAAGGACGCAATAAAGCTTGCCATAGACACGGCAAAGGCAAAGTTTGACGAGACCATAGAGCTGCATGTGCGCTTGGGCGTTGACCCCAGGCACGCAGACCAGCAGGTTCGCGGCGTGGTGGTTCTGCCTAACGGCACGGGCAAGACCATGCGCGTGCTGGTTATTGCCAAGGGCGATAAGGCCGACGAGGCAACCGCCGCCGGCGCCGACTTTGTGGGCGCGGACGACATGATTGCCAAAATCCAGGGCGGCTGGTTTGACTTTGACGTATGCATAACCACGCCTGACATGATGGGGCTTGTCGGCCGCATCGGTAAGGTGCTCGGCCCCAAGGGCCTGATGCCCAACCCCAAGTCGGGCACGGTCACCATGGACGTGGCAAGGGCGGTTGCAGACTCCAAGGCGGGCAAGGTAGAGTACCGTCTGGACAAGACGGCAATCATCCACTGCCCCATAGGCAAAAAGAGCTTTGGCGAAGACAAGATACTGGAAAACTTCAACACGCTCATGGACGCAATCGTAAGGGCAAAGCCCTCCGCGGCAAAGGGTACGTATATAAAGAGCGTGTCCGTAGCCTCCACAATGGGACCGGGCGTTTCCGTAAGCTACAAGTACTGAGCATAAACCGTGTGCCTCAAGCCCTCGCGTTTGAGACAGGCAGCGGCAAACTGTTGCGGCAGGGCAGCAAGAATTATGCGGAAAAATGCTGCTAAAGTTTGCCCGGTAAATGAACAAGCCTATGTTTAAGCGTAAAAACGCTTGACACAGCGGTAAAATTTTTATACAATAATAGCGTTATCGAAGACAGCAGGCGTACTTTCACTTAATTGCGGCATAGCCGCGGCCCGCCGAGATTGCAGCAGACAGCAAGGCTTTAAACCATGACGGTATGACACCGAGATGTTTATTATGCCCCTGCGCTCGTGATTTCGGCGCAGGGGTTTTGTTTTTTGTGTTGTCAAATATCGGTACGGCGGAGGTGAATATAGTGACAGAAAAGATATCTTCTGCAAAGCAGGCAAAGGTTGAGCAGGTGGCGGGCATACGCAGCGATATAGAGCGCGCAAAGTCAGTTGTCATCATCAGCTATAAAGGGCTTACGGTTGCTCAGGATACCGAGCTGCGCAGGGAGTTCCGCAAAAACAACGTGCAGTATCAAGTTCTCAAGAACACGCTTATAAAGCGCGCTTTTAACGAGCTTGGCAACACGGAGTTTGACGAGGCGCTCAACGGTACCACGTCGGTGGCATTTTCGTTCGAGGACGAGATTACTGCTGCGCGCGTGGTTGTGGAAAACGCAAAAAAGCTTGCGGGCAAGTTTGAGCCCAAGTGCGCTTACGTGGACGGCTCATTTGCGGATTTAGACACGGTACAACACCTTGCATCGCTGCCCTCAAAGGAAGTGCTTATCTCCAAGGTCATGGGTTCGCTCAACGCGCCCATCACAGGCTTTGTTGGAGTGCTCTCGGCAACGCTGCGCAGCCTGGTTTATGCTGTAAAAGCAGTGCATGACCAAAAGGCAGGGGCATAAGTCCCTTTTGTTCAAATTAAAACTTATTTAAAAAAATTCGGAGGAATACAAAAATGGCAGACATAACAAAATTTATCGAAGAGATCAAACAGCTTACCGTACTTGAGCTTGCTGAGCTGGTTAAGGCCTTAGAAACAGAGTTCGGTGTATCCGCAGCAGCCCCGGTGGCAGCAGCAGCTCCCGTAGCAGCGGCAGCCGCTCCGGTGGAAGAGCAGACTGAGTTCACCGTTAACCTCAAAGGCCCCGGCGCCAACAAGATCAACGTCATCAAGGCAGTTCGCGAACTGACCGGTCTTGGCCTGGTAGAGGCAAAGAACCTCGTCGAGAGCAACGGCACCGTCAAAGAGAACATTCCCAAGGCAGAGGCAGAAAAGATTGTTGCCAAGCTGAAGGAAGCCGGCGCAGAAGTGGAAATGAAATAAATTTACACATTTACATCCAAAAGCCCTTGCAAATTTGCAAGGGCTTTTGGCCGTGTTATACCAACTTGCAAAACA
>CAZPMG010000031.1:0-4368 GCA_964587785.1 uncultured Clostridia bacterium | reverse complement strand
CGTCTTTGAGGAGGTTTTATCTGCAGGTAACTCGGCGGCAGCGCGGCAAAACAGCTTTTAGCCCTTGGCCTTGCCGCAGCTTGCTCCTCTCTGCGCTCAAAGTACGGGCGCAGGCCTGTTGTATATGCGTATTTCAAAATTGTTTTCTGAGAGGCGGAATATCCGAGACACGGGCGATACGCTATAGAGCGGCGGCGCGGAGACCTGCCTCAACTCATATTGGGCGCACGGAAGCCCGGTAAACGTGAGTGTGCCGTCGGCTGCGGTCGTCCCGCGCACGACCTGCCGCCCGCTGCGGTTATAGATGGCAAACACTCCGCGGCCCAAGGGGCTGCCGTTTGTGCCGGAAAACAGGCGTATATACACATTGCCCGTACACGTCACGCACGGACAGCAAAATACTACGGTCTGTGTGCCTGCGGCGCCCAGACAAACTGTCTTGCAACAGCCGCAGGAATTTATTTGGTAGTGCCCGGGCGGCAAAAAATTAAACACCACAGTGCCGTCCGCGCCGGTCATTGCCGTTCGGTAAATATTGTTGGCGCCGTGCAGCGCCACCTCCATATGGCGCAGAGGGCCGCTGCGGTTTTTGACCGTCACGCGCACTGCCGCCGATCCGCTCTGTCCGGACGGCCCTCCGATAAATCCGTAGCGGAAGGGTCGGCAGCCTGTCAGCCGCGAGCATCCGCCGGAACAGGCGTTTGCCGCGCCGGCGTCCGGGCTTGATGCCGCCGCGGCCGCCGGACGGCTGCGCGGCCGTCCGCTTCTGCGTCTATTGCAAGCCATAAAAAAATCCCCCAAAAATAATCGCGGGCACGCGCTCAAAAATGCGCTCTTGTGTGCTTAACATTATTTTATCGGGGGAGTGGCGCGAAAGCTTGGGGCTCCTATTAAAAGTTGCTCCTTTTTCCGCTATGTTCTATTATATTCTGTAAAACGCTTAACCGTGCCTGCCAAACAAATAAAAATTATTCAGGGCGATAGCGCCGCATAAACGGTAAGCTTTGGGTCTTAATGCGCACGGGCCGGCTCATCATCGGTTGCCGCCGCCGTGCGTATAGAGCCGCCGTTCAGCTTGATAGTGACGGTGCCGCTGGCCGCATATGCGCCCGGTGACAAACCCTACCATATGCAGATACGGGCTGCCGGGCTTGGTGCGCCTGTTACGCGTGCCCCGACTCAAGTTTTAAGTTTGCACTCTCGGGGTTATCCTCAAACAGATGTCTGTGCTTGTTTACAAAGGAAATAAATGTGTCGGCCATGAGCATATGCCCGAGCTTATTTACGTGCATACCGTCCTCGCACAGATAGTCCTCATAGCGGCCGTAGCTCAAAAATCTTTCGCGCACGTCGATTATGGGAGTGCCCGTGCTGAGCGCGACGCGGTTTATTGCAAGATTATAGCGCTCCTGCCAGCGGTAAATATGCTCGGTGTCGCCCAGCCACAGCAAAATGTTTTCACGGCTCTCGCCGTTACGCGTCACCCAGTCCAAAAACTTAGGCGCATGGATGGGCGGCAGCGTCATAAGCACGGGGAATCCGCCCGCGTTTCGCGTGGTTTTGACCATATTTAAAAGATTGCTTTCAAACTCGTCAAGCGGCGTAACCGGCAGATGCTCGTCGAGCGGACGCTCTGAAATCTGCTTCCAGTCAAAGTTGCAGTCGTTGCCGCCGTATTCAATAAGCACGGCATAACCGCTCAGGTTGCGCGGCTTTTGAAAAAACCTGGAGAGCGCTTTTTTTGCGGTCATGCCAAACATAGAGCTGTTCTCTATGTCCACGCGCACTGTGCGCTCAACCTCGCTCACGCTGCTGTCAGGCAGCTGCACATATTTTTTGTCCTGCCCGATCACCACCCCGCGCAGCAGCGAATCTCCAAGCACAAGTATTTTTTTTAACTTCTTCAACATAGCGGTTACCTCGTGACCTTGTTTTCAAAACTATATTACACCATTCTGTGTATTATTGCAACTAATTTTTAATGCTTTTGCCAAAATTATTTGCCGTAAAAGGTGTCCGTATGCTATAATGGCGGTAAAAAGAGCGGAGCCCGCCCTTGCGTTGCAGGCAGCCGGGCGGGCAGGGGGTCGTTATATGCAGCAGCAACAGGAAATTTTGGAAAATTTACGCTCATGGCTGGAGGAGCTTTCAAAATCAAACCTTGTGGAGTGGGAGCAGATTCCCGAGATAGAGCTATACATGGACCAGGTGATAGGTTATGTGGACAGGCAGCTCATGCACACGCGCGTGCTGCCGGAAGAAAAAATTCTTACGCCGGCAATGGTCAACAACTATGTCAAGTTCGGCACGCTTCCCAAGCCTGAGGGGAAGAAGTATAAGCGCGGCCATATCGCGCGCCTGTTTCCGCTGTGTGTGCTCAAGCAGACCATGTCGCTGCCTGTCATAGGCGCCGCTATAGACGATTTTAAGGGTATGCTGGGCGGCGAGCACGCCTATAACCGCTACTGCCGCCTGCAAAACCGTGCGTTTGCCAAGGCGTCAAGCCTTGCGCTCTCCGCCGCGGACGACACGCCCGGGCAGCAGCTTGACAGTCTGGAGACAATGGCGTTTGAGCTTGCCATTGAATCTGCGGCAAACCGCATAGTCGCCGAGCGTATAATGCACGCCGTGGGCAAATACCGTGCCGAACAAAAAAAACAGGCGGCGGACGCGGAAAAGGAGGGCAAGGCCCGCGACAAGGAAACAAAGCCCAAGGAGCGCAGGTCCGACAATGAGGACAAGAGCGCGCGGTCAAAGCCTTCGGAGGAAAAGCAAAGCTCCAAGCCAAACGCTCAAAAAGAGGATAAGTAGTGCGCAAATAAGCGGGTATTTATCAGGTTAAAGCGCGCACTGCGGCTCAAGGCAAAAAAATATTCAAGATAACAATTGTTTTTTTCCGCGTAGTATAGTATAATGACTATATATAGTACGCATTTGGCGTTAATCAAGGGTATACGGTTGAATCAAATTCGGCTGTTATTAGGAGAGGGCTATGGAACAAATCAATGAATTGATGACGAATTTGCTGGGCGAAAGCGGCATATTTGGCCTTATCGGGGCGATATTGGGCTTTGTGCTGGGCGTAATACTTGTCGTATGGCTGATTTATCTGCTCATCAAGTGGGTGATATTCAAGCCCTTGGGCATTCCCTTCGGCATAAAGCGCAGACGCCGCGAGGCCGTCAACTTTTTGGCGGCGCAGGGAGCAGCGCAGACGGCTGTTCAGCCCTCGCCGCTTCCCGTGGTGATGGACACCCCCGGATACATAGAGTCAAAGCAGGCTGCGGAGGAGGCGGAAAAAGCCGCCGCAGAAGCTGCAGAGAAAGCTGCCGCCGAGGAAGCTGAAAAAGCAGCCGCGGCAGAGCAGGAAGAAAAGGCTGCGGCGCAGGCGGCAGAGCAAGCTGCGGCAAAGGAAAAAGCCGCAGAGAAAGCAGCGGCAAAAGAAAAGGCCGCCGCAGAAAAAGCCGCAGAAAAGGCAGCGGCGGAGGAGGCGGCCGCCGCGGTAGAGCCCGCCCCCGAGCTTGACGAGGAAGAGCGCATCCGCCAGGAGCGCATGGCAAAGGCCTTGGTCATTGCCGAACGCGAGCGCGCGCTCATCGAGCGTGAAAAGCGCCGCGAAGAGCTTGCTGAAAAGCGCAAGGAAAAACAGGAGCTTGAAGAGCGCATAAGGCTTGGATATGACGGCAAGTGGGAAATTGTTGCCGACGGCGACAGTTTTCGTTTCCGGCTGATAGCCAGCAACGGCGAGCTGCTCTGCCAGAGTGAGACTTACAGGAGCAAGGCATCGCTCAAGACGGCGGTGAGCAACTTTATAAAATACGCCGATGAGGACAGATACGAGCTTTACGCCGACAAAAACGACGTGTACCAAATCAAGTTTTATTCGGATGTGGGCAAGATAGTGCTGGTCGGCGAAACCTACAACACCAAGGCGGGCGCGCAGTCGGCGGTGGAATCCATCAAGCGCTTTTCCAAGACCGCACACTTTGTGGACTTGTCAAAACCCGATAAAAAGAAAAAGTAAAACAGCCCGAATAAAAGCAAGCGCTGAGCGCAATAAGCTTTTGGGCTGCAATGCACAGTTAATTACCATTGCAGCCGGGCATTGCCAATTTCTATAATCAAAAAAAACGCTGCGGCACAAACATGGCCGCAGCGTTTTGCTTTTTGTTCGTAAACTCCATTTTACACGATTTTAATATTATGAGCTATTTCTTTACTGTCGCATTTCATTTTGCAATGTTTGTGTTGACTTATACTTAATTTGACTATAAACAAGCCTGCGCTTGCATAACGGTTGCCGCCGTGGTAAAATTATACTAAAGTTAACTTCAAAAGTTGCTCACAACTTTTGAAACGGCTTGCTTT